>CAMEGD010000031.1 GCA_945916025.1 uncultured Clostridia bacterium | reverse complement strand
CTAATTAAAGTTTGATTTTATTAAGAATAAAGAAATAACCATAGTAATAGCTTCTGTTACTATATAAGAAGCCCATACCCCTGTCATATTAAAGGTTTCGCTTAGGATTACCAGCAGTGGCAAAGATAGGATTAGGCCCCTTAAAATGGAGATTAGAAAGGCATTTCTAATTTTTTCAATAGAGGTTAAAAACATTACTGAAACCATATTTACACTTGCAAAGAAATAACCAATAAAATAAAGTTTTAATCCTTCAACAGACATATTTATTACACTGGTATTTCCATCTTCTGCAAAGGCAAGAGCCAAGGCATGTCTATTTAAATAAACTCCAACATAAATTAGTCCAGCAATAACAAGGCCAGAAATAATCCCAAGTTCAAGGACTTTTTTAAGGGATTCCTTATCTTTTAAGCCATAAGCCCTCCCAAAAAGAGGCTGAGTTCCTTGGGAAAGTCCATTTAAAACAGCAAAGGAAACAAAGGATATATTTCCTACTATTCCATAGGCTGCAACCCCATCATTACCCATAATATCCAAGGTAACTAAGTTAAAAGTTCCAGTTAATATAGCAGCAGAAACCTCTATTATGAAAGTAGGAAAGCCAAGCTTAACAGCAGCTTCTACCTGATGAGCCTTTATATGTTCATCAAAAAACAAAAAGTCCCTCTTTTTTACTATATAGTAAAAAGAAATAATCATTACACTTATAAGTGATGACATTCCTGTGGCTAAGGCTGCCCCAAACATACCCATCTTTAAGGGAAAAATAAAAATATAGTCTAAAATAATATTTATAAAAGATCCGCTTAACATAGCAGTCATAGAAAGTCTAGGCAGGTTGTCATTTCTAGAAAAGGTAGTGAAAATATGATTTAAAATAAATCCTGGAGCAAAGACCATTATTGTCCTAAGATAAATGTTGGTCATTGTAATACTTTCTTCATTGGCCCCTAAAAAATAAGAAATCTCCCTTGAAAAAAACAAGCCTAAAAGAAAAAATACAAGACTTATTAAAAATCCAAGTTTTATACTAGAAGAAAACATACTATATGAGTCTTTATCTTTATTTAGAGATTTTAAAATATTAAATCTAGTAGAACCACCAATCCCTACCATTAGACCAATAGCAGACATAAGGCAATATATGGGAATAGTTAAATTCAAGGCTACAATCCCATTTGAGCCGAAAGCCTGGGCAATAAAATAGGTATCTGCAAACACATACAAAGACACCCCGACCATTCCTATAATATTCAAAATTGTATACTTAAAAAACTCACTTATCCTAAAATTCATCTGTTCTCCCTAAATCTCAAGTCCTTATATTTTAGTATATTAAGATTTTTATTACAACAAAAAAATACTAGAGAGGTTAACTCTAGCACTTGTTTCTTTCATATATAATTCTTAAGCCGTCTAGGGTAAGCATTTCGTCTCTTTGTCCAATGTACTTACTTTCCTTTGTTACTAGTTTTGAAAATCCCCCAGTAGCTACTACCTTTATTTCATCTCTAGTAATCCCTAATTCTTCAATTATTTTTTCCACAATATGATCTATTAGACCAATATAGCCATTTACTATACCAGATTGCATAGAAACTACTGTAGTCTTTCCTATTATTTTTTCAGGCTTGATTATTTCAATTTTTGGAAGTTTAGATGTTCTTTGGAATAGGGCATCTGCTGCTATTTTTATACCAGGAGCAATGGCCCCTCCTAAATATTCTCCCTTTTCATTAATTACATCAAAGGTAATAGCAGTTCCCAAATCTATAACTATCAGTGGTCCGCCGTATTTCTCAAAAGCAGCGACTCCATTAACTATCCTATCAGCCCCTACTTCCTTTGGATTGTCATAAAGTATGTTCATACCAGTCTTTACCCCTGGTCCAATAATAATCGGCTCAATACCAAAGTATTTTTCGCAAATTTCTGGGAATATATCCATAATATTCGGAACAACTGATGAAATAATTATATTGCTAATCTCTTTAGGGTTTATTTCTTGGGACTTTAAAATTTGGGTTAACATAAGGCCATACTCATCTGATGTCTTTTCCCTATCAGTAGAAATCCTCCAATCATAGACAAGTTCTTTTCCTTTAAAAATTCCCAAAACTATATTTGTATTTCCCACATCAATTACTAATAACATAAAAAACCTTACTTTCTTTTTATAATTGCATTACATATAGAAGTAACAAGAATAATTGCAATAATTGCCTCTGGTATACCATTTACTAGGCCTATTGAAAAAATTACCTTTCTGGCAAATTCAACATCTTGCCCCATAGCTGCTACAAACCTTTCCCCGTAGATAAAGTATATTAAAGACAGGACTCCTACAGTATTTATCATAGTACCAACAATAGCTGCAACTACTACTTCCAAAGACTCATATTCGTATTTTTTTAGGCTAAAATATAGTATTAATCCAGTCATAGAAATTAAAATCAGGTTAATAACTAGATTAAACCAGTTTTCTGTCATAAAACTTTGGACTGAACCATAACCTAAATAGGCAATTATCCCAAAGCAAATTAAGATTAAAATCCACTTAAATCTTCCACCACCAATGGTCTTTACACCCTTGTAGGCATAATAAGAACCTATGCCAATTAAGACTCTAGGAACTACAGAAATTAGTGGGTTCAAAAACACAAAGGACACTACCGTCATATTTACAAGGGCATTTATAATTGAAAATATCCCAAAAATAAGTCCAACAAAGCCACCTACTAAGGGTCCATACAAAATTGATCCAACAATTACAGGTATGTGCATAATAGTTGCCCTGGTAGGTCCTATTGGGATAAAACCAATTGGGGTCATTCCCAAAACTGCTGTCAAGGCCCCTAAAAGGCCAATAACAGCTATATTTCTTGCATTAAAAGCTTTTCTTCTACTAATTGTATTATTCATTTTTCCTCCGATCCAGTTCTAAAAAGATACCAGTCTAATAAATTTTTCTTTTCTTTCCTCAGTCTTGTTCAAATTTGATACAAGCTTTTCCCAACATTCTATCTTACGAGGTCCTCATAGGCTAGGATTTTGCCATAGGACTTAGCTGCCCTAATAGCATTTACAATGGCTTTTTCCATTGCTTCTATGCCTAAAACTCCTACTAGGTCTACATCTGCCTCTACCTTATTTGTAGCAAGGGCAAAAATAGTATCTCCATCAAGGCTAGTATGAACAGGTCTAATACATCTAGCATAGGCATTGTGGCCCATTTCTGCTACCTTGTTACACTTGTCCTTGTTTAAAATACCATTTGTAGCAACTACACCAATAGTGGTATTAGTTCCTTCTAGTTTAGATTTATACCCTTGTTTTAAAATCTCTACCGTATCTAAAAACATATTATTTTCATAGTCAAAGACACCTGCGATCTTTTTGTTTTCATAAGGATTGTATATATCTCCCACAGCATTAACTGCCACAAGGGCTGAAACCACTAGATTTCCAACCTTTACACTAGCAGAACCTAGGCCTGACTTCATGGAATTTTTATCTCCAAGGATTTTTCCAACACTAGCCCCTAAACCACAGCCAATATTTCCTTGACCCTTTTCATCTTCACTTGCACTCTTTGCAGCTATGTAGCCTGACTTAAAATCTGGTCTAACATCTGCCCTTCCAAGTCCAAGATCAAAAATAACAGCAGAAGAAACTATAGGAACTTTAGCAATACCAGTATCAAAGCCAACTCCTCTTTCTTCTAAAAACTTCATTACTCCAGAAGCTGCATCTAAACCAAAGGCTGAACCTCCTGACAAAACTACAGAATGGACCTTTTCTACTGTCTTCTTGTCCTTAAGTAAGTCAGTTTCCCTAGTACCTGGAGCAGAACCTCTAACATCAACACCAGCACTGGCCCCTTCCTCACACAAAATTACAGTACAACCTGTCATTGCTTGAGAAATTCCATAGTGGCCAACTTTTATACCTTCAACATCTGTTAAATAACCTTGATACATAAGCCCCTCCTATCTAATTAGTTTAATTATATTTATTAAATTATAATATTGCAAGGTTCTTAATTTTAAATTATAATTGATAGGATTAAATGCTATTAAAATATTACTAAAATAACGGGAGAAATTTTATGGCTGAAGCAAATTTACGAGAACAAAAGAATAAATTTTGGTTTAAGGTTTTATTATTCTTTTCCCTGTTTTTTATAGGGTCAGGGTTTTTGTTTAATACTCCAAAGGAATTGTTGACAGGATACTTAACCATTCTGAAATCATCAGGCCTACTACTATCTGACTACATGGCCATTGGAAATGTTGGATCCGCTTTTCTAAACGTTGGACTTATGACCCTAATGGGACTTATGACAGTAAAAATAAACAAGACAGACATTACAGGTCTTGTAGTAGCAGGATACTTCCACATTGTTGCCTTTTCATTTTTTGGAAAGGACATATATAATTCCATAGCACCTATGGTTGGAGTTTATTTTTATTCTAGATTTATAAAAGAAGAATTTAGAAAATATGTCCCAATATCCCTATTTGCAAGTGGAGTTGGCCCAATAGTCTCCTACCTAAGTTTTCATTCAGGTTTTAACTTATTAATTGGATCTTTGTTAGGGAACTTACTTGGAATGATAATCGGGTTTTTATTAAGTCTAGTAGCCACAAACTCAACTAAAATCCATAGTGGATACAACCTGTATAACGCTGGTTTTGCCATGGGTCTAATATCCATAATAGCCTATGCAGTTTTGATTATGTTTAATATAGAAATTGTATCCCAAAATTCAATATATAGGATTTTCGACATAAAAATAGTAATTCTAATGTACTTTTTGTTCATTCTTCTTGTTCTAAGCAAGTTTTTGTTTGGAAAAGAAAAATTATCAAATTATTTAAATCTGCTGAAAGAACCAGGAATAGCTCCTTGTGATTTTATAGAAAAGTATGAGTCCTTTACAGTATTAATGAATATGGGGCTAATTGGAATAATTGGCTTAACTTCCATATTGTTAGTTGAGGGCAATATTAATGGAATTACAATAGGATCCTTACTAGCAGCAGTTGGTTTTGCTGCCTTTGGTTGCCATCCAAAAAATTACCTTCCACTAATGTTGGGAGTTTATCTTGGAGGATATTTAAGTATTTATGATATAAACTCAGAGTCAGTAATATCAGCAGCCATGTTTTCATCAGCCCTATCCCCTGTGGCAGGGTCCTTCGGCCTTTTTAGTGGACTAATAACTGGGTTTTTGCACCTTGCCCTAGTAAATAGAACAGGACATATGCATGGAGGCTTTGTCCTATATAACAACGGATTTGCTGCTGGCCTTATAGCCTCTGTAGTTACCCCCTTCTTCCAAGTCCTAGCAGAAAATTACTCAAGAAAATATCATAGAAATAAAAGACAATAAAAAGAAAGTATCAGCAAGAGAACAATCTTAAACTGATACTTTTTTTATGTAAATTTTACCAAATAATATTCAAGCCTAAAACCATGCTTCATAATTAAATATATTATCAGTTACTCTTTTGGTAATACTCCATTACCCTCATCCTCCCACTGCCACTTATCCTTTGAGATTTCTTCTAACTTTGAATCTCCATTTTGAAATGAAGCTGGAGAATTTCCTAAGGAATAATAAAATCCACTGTACTTGGAAGATGGAGCGATTCCTACTCCTTTTCCAGAGAACTGAACTATAGTATTGTCATTTTTATAGACTCCATCTATTTTGTAGCCATCTAAGGATTCATCTAGACTTTTTCCATTATCTTTTTTTAGAATTTGGTCCTTAGATGTTTCTATTATTAAGTCTTTATTTTCTAATATATAGGAAATAGTTTCCTCTTCCAGAATATTTTTATTATTAACAAATTCCCCCATACTAAGGCTAGGTAAGTATAAGAATTATAATAATAAAAATATTTTTCTCTGATTTCTTCATATATTCCTTTTAACAAAAAATTTATCCCTTACTCTTCTCTTTTCTATTTTTAAATAAAACTCTTATAAAATCAAAATTAGCAGCTAGACCCAAACTTCTATATAGGGTCCTTAGACTAAATTCATTTATACTTAAGGAAAAAGTCACAAATACCCCTAAAGTTCCTATAAGTAAGGGTATTCTTTTTAATATATTTCCCTTGTGGTTTATGTAAATATTATAAAAATAGTATTACATTGAAATCATGTATAGTCATAATTCCTCCTTAAATATATCTTTGTTTTAATTTTAACAAAGTCTATACGTTGCGTCAGCCAAGTACCATTTACCTAATCCTTCGTACTCATCATAAGCATATCTTTGTTTTAAGTATAAGGTTATACCTGTATGTGTTGAAGATAGATTCGTAAATATAGCTCCTGCAACACCGATTATAGCAAAAACCCATCCAAATCCAGCACTAGCAACTAAAGCTTTTAAAAACTGCGTTTTAGTAACATTTGCAAGGATAAATGCAGTTGATAAGCCTCCCCCTACCCAACCACAATATCTAGCTATAGTATCAAAATTTATAGATTAAGTGGTATTTCTTATGTCTCCATCTACTGCTAATAGTTCATAGATGTCCTATTTATTTGGTTCGCACTTATATATTCTATAGCAGACATTTCTTTAAAGTACTTCATAATTATAATTTCTTTAGAAATTTCATCTAGAGATTTTAAGAGATTTTTCAAATAGGATATTTCTTCATCTTTTATTATTTTATCTTCTACTTTTTTATCTATATCTATATAAATTTGTAAATCTTCGATAGGCACTCCCACATACCTTTTATCCTTTCTTAAGATGTCTATGGACTTGGACTTTATAATACTTATGGCTATTTTTTTCATTTCATCCATGTCCTCTTTTATGTACTTTTCTTCATTTTTAATCATAATAACAAAAGCCTCATGAATAGCTTCTTCGGCCTTGGTCTTGTCACTAAAGTATTTGTTAGAAAAGTTTAATAAGAAGTCTATATTTTCCCTATAAAACTTTTCTAATAGAAGGACTTTCCCTTCATCTTCTACTATGTCTAAATTTAAAAAGAACATCTACACCTCTTTTTTCTTCCTTTACCTATATAACGTTTGAACTTTGAAAAATATTACAAGAATTTTAAAAATTTTTACTTTCTTTATTTTAATACAAAAATATCTAATTCTTTACTTCCCTTTTCTTTTTAATGGTATTTGGGTATAGGGTAGGTACAATCTTGAAGGAGGATTAATTTATGAAAACTTATGATCTTTACAGAGATGGACAATGGGTAAAACCAATAATCGACGATTTTATAGAAGTTGAAAACCCTGCTACCAAGGAAGTTATTGGAAGGGTTCCAGCTGCTCATGAGGAAGATGTTGAACTAGCTATTGAAGGAGCTAAAAAAGCTTTGTCAGAGTGGAGTAGTCTTAAATTAGAAGATAGAATAGACTATATAGAAAAAATCCTTGAGTATTTAAAAGATAAAAAAGAAGATATTGCAAAAACTATCCATGAGGAGTTAGGGTCTCCTATAGAATTTTCTAAAGAAACTCAAACTAACTCATACTTTCCTCACATAGAAGACTATATTAGGCTAGCTAAGGACTATAAGTTTGTTGAAAAGTTTGATGGCTATGAAGTTCATAAGGAACCTGTTGGAGTAGTAGCTTGCTTGACTCCTTGGAACTATCCCTTGGGCCAAATAGTTAAAAAAGTAATTCCTGCCTTATTGACTGGAAATACTGTAGTTTTAAAACCTAGCCAGTCCACTCCAATAACTGCCTACTATGTTATGGAAGCTGCCCACCAAGCAAAACTTCCAAAGGGAGTCCTGCAATTAGTTACAGGTAGAGGATCTGAAGTTGGAAATATTATGGCAAAAAACATTGATATAAATAAGATTTCTTATACAGGTTCTACTAAAGGCGGCTCATCAATTTATAGTCAGGCTGCAGGCGATGTAAAAAGGATAACCTTGGAACTAGGAGGAAAATCTCCAGCTGTTTTATTAGAAGGAGCAGATTATGAAAAGGCTCTAAGACTAGTCCTAAACACAGTCTACTTTAATACTGGTCAGACTTGTTCAGCTAAAACTAGGCTAATAGCTCCTAGAAAGGACAAGGAAAAAATAGAAGAATTACTTGTAAAACTTACTAAAGAATACAAGTTTGGTGACCCTAAGGATAAAGAAACCCAAGTAGGTCCCCTGCAATCTAAGAAACAACTAGAAAAAGTAACTTCCCTAGTTGCCATTGGAAAGACTGAAGCTGAAGTATTATATGAGGCAGAGGCCTATAGTGACAAAGGATACTACTTCGGGCCAGTAATATTTACAGAAGTTAGTCCAGATGCAAAAATAGCCCAAGAGGAAATCTTTGGGCCAGTCCTGTCAGTAATTTATTATGATTCTGTAGAAGAAGCTGTAGAAATAGCCAACAATAGTATCTATGGCCTTGCAGGTATGGTATTTGGAAAAGAAGAAGATGCAAAAGAAATAGCCATGAAAATAAAAAGTGGCCAAGTCCAAATTAACGGAGCATCAACTACCCTAAACGCCCCATTTGGCGGATTTAAACAATCAGGAATAGGTAGAGAAGGTTCCAAATTTGGCTTTGAAGAATATATAGAACTAAAAACTATATTTGTGTAAGAAAAACCTGGTAGTCATTTGATTACCAGGTTTTGTTTTTTAGATTGTGTTATTTTGGGATAGTTTTATAAATCCGTTTTCCTATCAATATTAATCTCAATTTGTTTTATTAATTCAATTTCAAAGACGATGTCATCAACAATATCAACTTGCTCACCTTCTCTGATTTTTGCCTTCCACTCATCTCGCAAGTCTTGATAACGTCCTAGATAATCTTGTAAATCTCGTTCACTTAGAATCTCTTTACCTTCGAATTCATCAAAGGCAATCAGTAAATTTCGCGTTCTTAGGAAGGCTCCAAATAGAGAAATAAATTCCTTTTGATTCTTCTCACCTATAATACGTGGCATATCTAGAGGATATTTTTCAAGAAGCTCATTTACCATATCCACATAGCCTGGATAAGTTTTATCTGCTTCTCGTAACCATAATAGTATTCTTTGAATCCCTTAAGTAGAACAATCCCACCTGCTTCTTTATCTCCGAATAGAACAATAGCTGAATCTACACGTTTTTGTAGATTTCTAAAACAGACAATATTTCCAAAGGTTTTAATGTAATTTAGAATCCTGTTAGTTCTAGAAAAGGCTTGAATAAGCCCATGCATTTTAAGGTTTTTATCCACCCACAAAGTATTTACCTTAGTAGCATCAAAACCAGTTAAGAACATATTTACATCAATGAGTAAATCCAATTCCTTGTTCTTCATTCGTAAGGAAACATCCTTATAGTAATTTTGGAATTTATCTCCGTTTGTAGAATAATTAGTTTTGAATATCTCGTTATAATCTTTTATAGTCTCATCTTAGTGAATAATAAAACAATTACTAATTAAAGACAATGTAAATCTAAAAATTCTTCTGTTATATAAATTAAAATCTTCATTATCCTGGACGAATACATATCTAGAATACCTTAGGAATATAACTGTTATGATATCTTTAATAATTACATTATCATCAGTCAGTAATACATTTTCTTTATCTATTCGTTCAATAATCATCTTATGAATTTAGGAGTATATACTCTATTGCTACCTAGTATTGTATTACTCAAAATTGAAGCTACTTATTCTTACCACCGGTATAGAGGAAGATTTATTTATGCTAAAGCAAACAAGAAAAAACCCATATAGTTTATATCCATACGGGTTATAACTTTAACTAATCTACATAATCAAAGTTGCTTTTTAACAGAATTTGTTTCTGACCTATAATATCCAGTGTTCCTGCATCCTGTAATTCAGTTAATTTCCTGCTTAGGGTTTCGTTGCTTATTCCTATTAAGCTAGCAAGTCCTGCCCTACTAAGGGGTAAATCTATCATTATACCATCTTTATTTTTAGTTCCATTTTCTTTAGCGAGTTCAAGGAGTAATCTAAGGGTTTTTTCTATAGCATCTTCCAGGACAAATGACTCCAATTGAAGCTCTGCCTGCTTTAAGCGACTGGAAATTGCAGATAGAAGACTGTTAGATAGATCCGCTGATGTTTTAATCAGCTTTTCCAATTCAGCTATGGGAATTAGACAAATGTGAGTATCACCGATTGCTTGGGCACTACTGTTTAGCTCGTCATCTTTAAATAAAACTAATTCTCCAAAGAATTGTCCGTCTTTTAATAATCTTAAAATATATTCATTGCCGTTTTTACCTATTTTAAAGAGCTTTATCAATCCTGCTTCAATAATGTATAAAAACTCACCCTTGTCCCCTTCGTGGAAAACTATCTCACCGTTCTTATAAACTCTTTTTTGAACGAGACTATTAATCTCCATAATTTTATCATTGCTTAGCTCTGAAAAAATAGGAACCTCACTGACACAAATGTGACCCTCACGCTGACAAAACATGCCTTCACCTCACGTTAATATTATATAAAACTATAACCCCCAATATTAGAATTGTCCAATAAATGAGGGTTATTATTATATTAAATGTCTTTTACTTGAGTCTTTTTTACTTCGTATCCAAGCTTATCGATAGCAGATTCCACATCTTCGATTGAAACTTCTTCTTCATCAAAGTTAAACTTTGCCTTGCTTGAGTTAAAAGATACATTAATACTATCTACATATACTCCTTCAAATGATTTTATTCCCGCTTCGATTTTTTGCATACATGATGGACATGTTAATGTTTCTAATTGTAATGTTGCCTTTTTCATATTATCAATCCCTTTCAATTTATATATTATTAATACCCATTAATATTTAGGTTTATAGCTTAAAAGCCTCATGCCGTTTAAAATTACTACTAAGATACTCGCCTCGTGCACCAACATTCCCACTGACATATTCATCCATTCACTAAAGAATAATCCTGCCAATAGTATCAATACCACACCAATTGCTATAACAATATTTTGTAACATATTTCCTGCAGTCGCCTTTGTCAGTCCAAGGGCATGGGGTAATTTACTAAAGTCTGAGTTCATCAATACCACATCGGAAGTCTCAATAGCTACATCCGTACCTGTTCCCATGGCAATTCCAATCTCTGCTAATGCTATAGACGGGCTGTCATTAACTCCATCTCCAACAAATGCTACGATATGTCCCTTACTTTGTAACTCTTTAATATATGCTTGTTTATCCTCAGGTAGCATATGTCCATGAGCTTCTGTAAGACCTAATTCCTTAGCTACCAAATCTACTGTACCCTGATTGTCACCTGATAGTACAACAAGGTTTTTTACGCCCATCTTTTTAAGTCTTTGTAGATCTTCCTTAACACCAGGACGTATAGGGTCTCTTATCCCCATCAACACGCTTAACACGCCATCTACAGCTGTAAGAACAAGTGAGTTACCAGATTTTTCCATTTTAATGATGTCTGCCTTAGCTTTTTCACTGAAGATTACATTTTCAGATTTCATAAGGGCTACATTACCTACAGCTACTCTATGACCATCGATTTCTGCGACTATACCGCCGCCCTTAACTACATCTGTATTCTCCACTGTATACGGTTTTACTTCACCCACATAATCTACAATTGCAGTCGCCAACGGATGATCAGATTCTTTTTCCACATTAGACAGATAAGAAAGTACACTATCTATATCATCGGAATATACTTCCTGATCTACAACCTTTGGATTTCCAACGGTTAAGGTTCCCGTCTTATCGAAAACAAAAGTATCTGCCTTGCTAAAATCACTTATAACTTCACTACCCTTTAGAAGTATGCCATGCTTCGCACCATTTCCTATTCCTGCTACATTAGATACAGGAACACCTATTACAAGGGCTCCGGGACATCCAAGTACCAATATTGTAATTGCCAGCTCTACATTCCTTGTAAATATCCATACCACAAAGGAAAAGAGCAATACTGCAGGTGTATAATACTTTGAAAATCTATCAATAAATCTTTCAGCTTCGGATTTTGAATCCTGAGCTTCTTCAACTAACTCAATAATCTTACCGAAGGTTGTGTCTTCACCTACACGGTCAGCCAAAACTCTTATGGTTCCATTTTCCAATATAGTACCTGCAAAAACCTTTGAGTCTTCCTTCTTAGTTACAGGTAATGACTCACCGGTGATACTCGCTTCATTTATGTGACCCTCTCCGGAAAGTACCGTACCGTCCACCGGAACTTTTGCACCTGTCTTTACGAGCAGAATATCTCCCACATCCACATCGTCCACATCTACAAGTTCAAACTCTCCGTCTTCCATTTGCTTCAGTGCAATTTCAGGTGCCATTTCCGTAAGTTCCTTAATAGCCGAACGAGTTTTATTTAGAGTTCTAAGCTCCAAATACGCTCCAAACAGGAATAGGAAAGTTACAACTGCCGACTCCTCGAAGTTTCTAATCAGAAATGCCCCTATAACCGCGATAGTTACTAATACATCTATACTTACGACCTTCACCATAAGAGCTTGGTAAGCTTGTATTGCAATTGGAGCCACTCCCAAAATGGATGCAATAATCAAAGCTATTTCTGCAAACTGTTCATTGTGAAATCCAAAATGGCTGATATAAGCTGAAACTATTAAAAATCCACTGACAATCATTATTTGATTTTTTTTACCTAATATAAATTTCTGCATACGCCCTCACCTCATTTTTTTGTTCTTATTTAGTTATCCTTGGTACGCATTATCCAATTCCTTTAACATCGTGTATACTGCATCGTAGCTTTCACATACATCTCCAGGTACTGTGTAGTTATCAGTAATCTCACGAAGTTTTTTAAATTCCGTATCCAGTTTAGGCACTTCTTCTCCTGATTCATTAACTTTCTTTACGATTTCATCGTACTCAGCTCTCACCTTATGGAATTCAGGATGATGTGCACCATGAACCCTATCCACTACCGGTACATAAATTTCCAATATCTTAAAATTCTTTTCTTTCGCTTCGTTAAATGTTATTTTGTTTTTCATCCTGATACCCTCCAATAATTTTTTTATTTCTTAATGATATAATATCAAGGTTTAAATTAATAATCATTGATATAAATCAAAATTTTAAAACTATTTTTTAATCTGACCACTAACTTACCTCTCATTTATCTAATAAATTACATTTTGTTTCTCTAGTAGAGGAGCCTGAAACCCAGTATTCAACATTTCTGTTAGCCGACCGTCATTATTATTACATGAGACCCACAACAAGGATTGTATACTCTACCCTCATAAGGTTCTAGAATCTCAATTAATGTTCTAACAATACTTGAATTCTCCGGCGTTTTTTCCTTCTAAACTTGCAAATTGAACAATTGCATATTCGTAAGTTCTACCTAGAATATCTTTAGAATTTCCTTGTTCTTTTAATTTAAGGTTATTGAATATATCTACTACTTCGCCTAATCTTCTCTTATTAAGTTCAGGTCTTGCAAAATTCTTAGGTAGTACACCTCTAAGACGATCATTTTCTTCTTCAATAGCAATCATTGCATTATCGATCTGGAGTTGTTGCTTTTTTGGCTATATAATCCCATAGTACTTTTTCTGTTACGAAAAAGACATTTTCAGCGATATATTCATCTATATCTTCTTTAAAACCATCTCCATCTTCTACTAATTCTAGGTAACGTTCCTCGAATGA
>CAMEGD010000030.1 GCA_945916025.1 uncultured Clostridia bacterium | reverse complement strand
AGGTATAATTGTAATTAAATCCACTGGATCAGTATTAGGCATAAGTCTAGAAACTAGAGCGTGTCCAGCTTCATGAACTGCAGTGATTCTTCTGTCCCTTTCACTTACAACTTTAGATTTTTTAGCAGGTCCTGCTTGAACCTTAATAGTTGCTTCGTGAATGTCTGCATCTGTAATATATTTTCTATTTTCTCTAGCTGTCAGTAGGGCAGCTTCATTAAGCATATTTTCTAAATCTGCTGGAGTAAAGCCTGGAGTTCTTTTTGCAATTTTACCTAAGTCTACATCTGGATCTAGAGGTTTTTTCCTAGAGTGAACTTTTAAAATAGCCTCTCTACCTCTTACATCTGGAGCTCCAACATAGATTGTCCTATCAAAACGGCCTGGTCTTAGTAAGGCTGGGTCCAAAATATCAGCCCTGTTAGTTGCTGCCATAATAATGATTCCTTCATTTTTAGAAAAACCATCCATTTCTACAAGTAGTTGGTTAAGGGTTTGTTCCCTTTCATCATGGCCACCACCAAGTCCTGCTCCTCTTCTTCTACCTACAGCATCAATTTCGTCTATAAATATAATTGCCGGAGCATGTTTTTTTGCAGATTCAAATAAATCTCTTACCCTAGAAGCACCAACACCTACAAACATTTCTACAAAGTCAGAACCTGAAATTGTAAAGAATGGAACCTTGGCCTCTCCTGCTACAGCTTTGGATAGGTAAGTTTTTCCAGTTCCAGGAGGTCCTACCATTAGGACTCCAGTAGGGATTCTTGCTCCTACTTCATTGTATTTTTTTGGATTTCTTAGGAAATCAACTATTTCTTCAAGTTCTTCCTTTTCTTCGTGTAGGCCAGCAACATCATCAAAGGTAATATTTACTTTGTTTTCTTCAGAAAATAATTTTGCCTTGGATTTTCCAAAGGACATTGTCTTACTGTTTCCACCTTGCATAGACTGCATTAGGAAGAACCAAATCAGAGCAAAGCCTCCTATCATTAGGACAGTTGTAAAAATATCCCTTTGCCAAGAGTTGTCTACAACTTCATGAACTCTAAATTTTATATTTCCTGATTCTACTTTTTCCCTTAGGTGGTCTGCGTAAAAAGAATCCTCAACCATTGGAGACAAGGTAGAAAGATATTGATTTCCTTCCTTATCTTCTAATACAACAGTTTGGCCTTCTTGTTCTACCCTATTAATCTCATCATTTGAAATTTTAGTAATCATTTCATCATAACCAATGGTAGGTACCCTATCTAAAGCAGTACTATTTAAGTTGGTTATGGCAAAATAAATTAATACTAAAATAAGTATATATATTCCAATTCCACCGAATCGCTTATTTCTCACTAATTCCTCCTACTTGTACATTTCTTCTTTTAGATATCCAATATATGGTAAATTTCTGTATTCTTCATCAAAGTCTAAGCCATATCCTACTACAAAGTAGTCATCAATCTGAAATCCGTAGTATTTTATTTTAATTTCTTCTTCTCTTCTAGCTTCTTTACTTAAGAAAGTAATAACTTCTACAGAGTTAGCTTCTCTAGTTTTTAAAAGTTCAATAACTTCTTTTAAAGTAAGACCTGTATCAACTATATCTTCTACTATTAAAACGTCCCTTCCCTTAATGCTATGGGATAGGTCTTTTAGGATCCTTACTTCTCCTGAAGATGCAGTTCCTGATCCATAACTGGACACATCCATAAAATCTATAGTTAAAGGCAAATCAATTTCCTTTAACAGGTCAGACATAAAGAATACACCACCCTTAAGTAGGCATACACAAGTTAGGGGTTTTCCCTCATAATCCTTAGTGATTTGTTGTCCAAGTTCTTTAACTCTTTCTTCAATTTTTTCTCTAGAAAATAATATCTCTTCAATGTGATTGTGCATTTTAGTCCTCCATAGAATTTATTTTTATCTTAATATATTGATCTTTAGAGGATTTCATCCTAGTGTCTTCACTTTTTACTAGGCCTAGAACCCAATAGATCCTCTCCTCATCACTTAAAATATAGTAGTTGTCTCTTTTGTCCCTAGGAATCTTTTTATCAATAAAGATATCCTTTAACTTTTTAGTCCCATTAAGGCCAAGGGGCCTAAGTTTGTCCCCTTCCTTCCTATTTCTTAAAACCAAAGAACCTGTAATAAGGTCCTTAGGGATAGTAATTTCACTAAGAGACTGACTTATTTCAATAGAGTCTTCTATACTTAAAGATAAGTTGTCATTAATTATATTAATACCCTTATTTAAGTTAGTATATAATAAGTTTGGCTCATTATCATTATTTTTTTTGTTTTTTTCAAATATTAGGTCATTGTAGGAGGTCCTTATCCTAAGTCCATTGACATTTTCAATAGCTTTTCCAGTTGGTCCCTGGGATAAGTTATTTATATCTTCTACATTTTTAAAGGAGAGATTGTTTATGTTACCATTTTCTAACAAAAATACCCTCCTAATTAGTCTTCTCTTAATAGGAAGAGATTCTTTTTTAAAGTCATCTAAAGAAATTATGGTTGAATCTTTTTCTCTGTTAGAAAGACCCTTATAAGTACTTGCTGTATAGGAATCTAAAAACTCACTATCTTCCACTGCTAAGTTGGATAGATTTATTAAGGCTTCCTTAAAGTTTGGATTGTAATTGTTTTCTATTTCAGGGATAAGTAAATTCCTAATCTTATTCCTATTGTAAGTATTTTCCTTATTTGTAGAATCTTCTACATAGGAAATTTTTTCTTTATTTATATATTCCTCTATTTCAGACTTGGAAATATCAAGTATTGGCCTAATAATTGGACCTGATTTATAGTCTATTCCTTTAAGTCCATCAAGACCAGTTCCCCTAATTATTCTCATTAAAATAGTTTCTGCCTGGTCATCCATATTATGGGCAAGGGCAATTTTATTGTAGCCCTCTTCTCTTAGAATTCTATTAAAAAATTTTTTTCTAAGGATTCTCCCAGCCTCTTCCTTGGATATTTTATTTTCCTTGGCATAGTTGTCCATATTGTATGAGTCACTAAAAAAGTCTATGGAATAGTCTTTTCCTACTTGTCTACAAAATTCTTCATCTCTATTGGCTTCATCTCCCCTGACCTTGTGGTTAAAGTGGCCAATGGCAATCTGAATCTTATAACTTTTAGACAAAGTCATAAGTAGATGTAAAAGGGCAGAAGAATCCTTCCCTCCTGAAAATCCCACTAGAATTTTGTCATTTTCTTCTATTAAGTTATGGTCTCTTATGGTTTTTATAAATTTATTTATCATATCAATTAAAAAGTGATAGACCTCTCTATCACACTTTGGAGTTAGCTATTATTGTTTCGCCTTCTGTTGTTACCTCTTTTGTTTTCTCTAGTTCGAGCTTGTTGAAGGTTTTCATTACTTTGTTTTATAAATAATGAGAGCTTGTCTTCAAAAGACATGTCTTTTGGGTTTGTAGGTTGCTTTACTTCTTCTTTTTTAAAGAGGTCCTTTTTCTTGTTCTTAAAATTAGGTTTTTCCATAGTTTCTTTTATAGACATGGAAATCTTACCATCCTTTTCAGATAAGACTTTTACCTTAACCTCATCCCCAACCTTAACTATATCTTCCACAGTATTTACAAAGCCATGGGTTAGTTCAGAAATATGTACTAAACCTTCTGTTCCATCTTGTGCTTTTACAAAGGCTCCAAACTTTGTAGTCTTGACTACTGTCACATCAAGTATTTCACCAATACTAATAGCCATTAATTCCTCCTGTACTATTAATCACTATTTTTATCCTTATTTCTATCAATAAAGATTACTTCCTTTGGTTTTACTAAACCGTATTCATCCCTGGCAATTCTTTCTATAAAGCTAAGGGAATCGCTGTCTTCAATTTCCTTTTCCAAGTTTTCATTTTCCTCTTGAATTTGGTTTAGTGTTTCTTCTTTAGTTGCAAGTTCACTTTCTAGAGCAGAAATTTTCTTAAATTGCCCAAAAACAGTGTATGAAAAATAGATCACTAATAAGGCCATAACCACCATTACAAGTTTCATTCCAGTTTTTCTTTTTTTCCTTGCCATAGTATCACCTATAATTTCTTATACAAGTCTTCAGGTTTTGGATTAACTAAGTCATCTCCACTATTGATAACTTGAACCTTAACTTCCTTAGAAAAGTTAATGCCAATAATATCGTCAACCTTTACATTGTCGCTAGCCTTTGCTTCTTTACCATTTATGGTTATTTTGCCACTATCGCTTGCTTCCTTTGCTACAGTCCTTCTTTTAATTAATCTTGATACCTTTAAAAATTTGTCTAATCTCATAGTTCTCCAATTTTAATTAAGGTACACCTTAAAAAAGATGTACCTTAAAAAACAATTCTTATTTGTTAATCATTTCTTTGAAACCTTTACCAGCTCTGAAAACAGGTGCTTTAGATGCAGGTATTTTGATCTTTTCTTCAGGGTTTCTTGGGTTTCTACCTTCTCTTGCTTTTCTGTGTCTAACTTCGAAAGTACCAAATCCAACTAATTGTACTTTGTCGCCATCAGCTAAAGCTTCTTGTACAGTTTCAATTAATGCATTTAAAGCTGCTTCTGAATCTTTTTTAGTTAGTTCACTTTTTTCAGCTATTTGCGCTACCAATTCTTGTTTGTTCATAATAACCTCCTAAAATAATAAGTTTATATATTAAATTTATATAACCTTCTACACTTGTTTGGAAATTTGCCATAATCTTTCTAATTCACTAGTTCCTAATTCAGTGAGTATCTGGTTCTCTTTAAGGGCAATGTTTTCCATTTCTTTAAATCTACTAACAAACTTCTCACAGGCCTTCTTTAATAAACCTTCAGGTTCATAACCTAGGTAATGACTTAGGTTTATTAATGTAAAGAGCAAATCTCCCAGTTCTTCTTCTAAGTCTTGTGGCCTATTAAGAGCTTCCTTTACTTCCAAGTACTCTTCTAAGACCTTTTCTAAGGCCTGGTTTTTATCCTCCCAATCAAATCCAATCCTAGTAACTTTATCAATAATGTCATAGGACCATATAGTTGAAGGAAGATTTTTTTTGGAATACAATCTTTCCCAGAAAAAATTTATATTTTTCGATTTAAATTTGATACTATCCCAATTTTGCAATACTTTTGAGGATTTGTCAAGTTTTAAATCACTAAAAACATGTGGGTGCCTATAAATTAACTTGTTTGTAATATTGTTTACTACATCTAAAATGGAAAAATCTCCATTCTCATAGGCAATTTGAGAATGTATTACTACTTGGAAAAGCAAGTCTCCCAGTTCTTCATTTAAGTTGTCGTAATCTTCCTCTTCTATTGCAGCTATAACCTCATAAGTCTCTTCTACTAAGTTATATTTCATGGACTCATGGGTTTGTTCTATATCCCAAGGACAACCATCAGGTCCCCTTAGAGTATCTGTTAAGTTTACTAAATCAGAAAACCCATAGACAGGGTCCTCTGGCCTATAAACTAAAATAGAAGTTTGATGGTTTGGGATAATCTTTCTTTGATATTTGTCAAAGATATCTGTGTATATTTCCTGGCCTTGTAGGCCTCCATCCTTCACTATGGAAAATCTAGTTGTTCCTGGATATGAATCCTTTAAGATTGTAATAACTTCATCTAATAAAAATTCATTGTCTATTTCTTGAACTACTAAGTCCAAGGAATAATCAGCACTTGACAACTTAAGGTCTTTTCCACTAATTGTTTTATACCCTTCAGAAATATGATTACACAGGCCTATTACCAGCTCTGCAGCCGAAGTATTGTTAATAAATTCAATGTCGTCCTCTTGGTCCTTTAAAATCTTTACAGATTTTTCTAAAATAAAGGGACTTCCTGGGACTAGGTAGACCAGGTCCTCAGTCTTTAATATATCAGAGATTATTTCAGCTATTCTTTCATCTACCATATCTATAGATTCTTCTCCCATATATAGGGAGTCAAAGGACTTAATGTCATAAGCCTTTAAAGACTTAAATGCTTCATGGTTTATTGTTCTTGCATAAATATTTTTAAAATCTTTTAGCCTATTTAGTGTTGAGTCCTTTATATCGTTAATATCTGTAGACCCAAGGCCAATTACTAGTAGTTTTCCCATATACACCTCTATCTTTAATAATATACCCAAAGATACCTATTTGTCTACCTTTCTAGGGATTTTTTACATGAAAAAACCTTCGAAATTAATCAAAGGTTTATTAATAATTAGTTTTAGTTGTTTTCTTTTTCGTCTTCAGGTTCTTCAGTAGTTTCTGGTGCCACTTCTTCTGTTGTTTCTTCAATTGGTTCTGCACCTTCTTCTGTAGTTCCTTCTGTAGGTTCTTGAGTATTTTCAGCATCCTTGTTAGCTGCTAATTTTTCTTTTATAGAAGCTGGTTCTTCTGATACATCATAAAACTTTTCTATCTTAGCATTTTTTTCTCTTTCTTGAATATCTTGAACGAATTTTTCACTTTGAATTTGAGTTGTGATGTCGTCTTTGTAATCTTCTAGAGAATCTTTAAAGTCTGTTACTTCTATAATGTGAAAACCATGTTGACTTTGGATTGGTTCTGAAATTTCGCCAATTTCAGCATTAAATACATAATCTTCAAACTCTTGGATCATAGCTCCTTGTGGGAAGTATCCTAAGTCTCCACCATTTGCTGCTGAACCTGGATCAATTGAAAGTTCCTTTGCTAATTCTGCAAAGTCTTCTCCAGCTTCAAGTCTTTGTAAAACATTATTCGCTTCTTCTTCTGTAGCTACTAGAATATGTCTAGCTTGAGCTTCATATAAGTTTTCTTTGTGTTCCTCATAGTAAGTTTTGATTTCTTCATCACTTACTTCAAATTCTGGTAATTTTTTGTCCCTGTAAGCTGTAACTATAATGTTATTTTTTACAAGTCCCTTGTATTCTTCTTCTGTAACACCTAAGTATTCAAGGTTTTGGTTAAAGAATTCTTCACCAGACATTTGTTTTTCCATGTCAATTTGTTCTTGAACCTTAGTATCTATATCACCAAGATCTTCTTCTTGGGCTGCGTTGATTATAACTTGGTTGGAAATTAAACTGTTAAGGATATTTTCTCTTAAAACTTCACCAGTAGTTCTCTTAAGTCTGTCCATTGGTTGTTCTAAGGCCTCTTCTCCACCTTGAGCTACAAGAGCTTCCCTTTGGATTCCATAAAATACATCAAAGTTCTTTTGTGGAATACCTACTCCATCAACTGCTGCTGCCATTTCAACTCCATCAATTTCTTTGCCGCCACCTGAATTACATCCAGCTAGGACAACTAATGCTAGAGCCATCATTAATACTATAATTTTATTATTCTTCATCTATTTCTCCTTTCGAAGTCTAAAGTATTATACCATATTTTTATTGTATTTTCCCCTTTTCACTAAATATTCAAGAAATATTTTCAACTAAGTCCTTTATTTCCATAAGAGGATACTTGCCTAAGTTAAATATTAGAGACTTTTCTCCCTTATTATTAAATTGAACCTTTGAACCAAAATTTTGAATTAGTGAGTTTAGAGATTTTATTCCAATATCAGCCTGATCTGAAAAGACAATTTTTACCCTTTCCTTGTTTCCAGTAATAGAGACTATTCCCTTTTGGTTAGCTAAAAACTTAATTTGGGATATATCCATTAGGTTATTTGTTGCTTCTGGTATGTCTCCAAACCTATCAATAGCTTCCTCTATAAGGTCTGAGTAGTCTTCATCAGACTCTATTACAGATATTTTCTTATAAAATTCCAGCCTTTGATTTTCATCTTTTATATAGGTCTTGGGAATGTAGGCCTCTATTGAAATATCTATTGAGGTTTCGTTTATGTCCTTTACTTCTTCTCCCTTTAGTTTCTTCATTGCATCTTCTAAAAAGGAAAGGTATAGGTCATAGCCGATATTGTCTATATGACCATGTTGGTGGGAAGATAATATGTTTCCTGCTCCCCTAATTTCTAAGTCTCTCATAGCAATTTTAAAACCTGATCCAAACTCAGTATATTCCTTAATAGCCATAAGTCTCTTTTCTGATATTTCTGAAAGTTCCTTGTCCTTATTATAGGTAAAGTAGGCATAGGCTATCCTATTTGACCTTCCTACCCTTCCTCTAAGTTGATAAAGTTGGGATAGACCAAATTTGTCAGAATCAAAAATTATTATTGTATTTACATTTGGAATGTCCAAGCCTGTTTCTATAATTGTAGTACAAACTAAAACATCACTTTCTTTATTTAAAAAGGCCATCATAGAATCTTCAAGGACTCTTTCGCTCATTTGACCATGGGCTATGGAAATCCTAGCTTCAGGTACAATCTGACTAAGCTTTTCTCTCATGGATTCAATGTCTGATACCTTGTTATATAAAAAGTATACTTGTCCTTCCCTATCAATTTCCCTTAAAATAGCCTCTCTAATCATTTGAGTATTAAATTCAGTTACATAGGTTTGAATTGGAAATCTTTCTTCAGGTGGCTCTTCAATTACAGACATATTCCTTATTCCTATCATTGACATTTGTAAAGTCCTTGGAATTGGAGTTGCTGTAAGAGTCAAGGTATCTACATTTTCCTTTAGCATTTTTAAAGATTCCTTGTGCCTAACTCCAAACCTTTGCTCTTCATCTATAATTAATAGTCCAAGGTCCTTAAACTTCACATCTTTCGATAGGATTCTGTGAGTTCCAATAACTATATCCACCTGACCCTTTCTAAGGGCCTTTATATCTTCGTTTATTTGGGTCCTAGACCTAAACCTACTAAATAGGGCTATTTTTACTGGAAAGTCCCTAAAACGCTCTACCATAGTGTTATAGTGCTGCTGGGCAAGTATTGTTGTTGGAACTAAAAAGGCAACTTGTTTGTTGTCCATAACTGCTTTAAAGGCAGCCCTTAAGGCCACCTCTGTTTTTCCATAACCTACATCAGCGCATAAGAGCCTATCCATAGGAACTTCCTGTTCCATATCCTCTTTTATTTCGCTTGTAGCTTGGAGCTGGCCATCTGTTTCTTGATACAAAAAGGCATCTTCAAATTGGGCCTGCCATAGGGAGTCCTTAGCAAAGCTATAGCCCTGTTTAGACTGTCTAATGGCATAAAGTTCAATTAGCTCATCTGCCATATCATCTATGGCCTTCTTGGCCCTTATTTTAGTCTTAGACCATTCTACAGAGTCTAGTTTGTGTACCTTTGGCTTAGTATTACCTGAGCCTACATATTTATGAATAAGTCCTAATTGGTCTGTTGGAATATAAAGTCTATCAGCTCCACTATATTGAAGCAAAATATAGTCTTTTTTTACTCCTTGGATTTCAATTTGCTCAGTGCCCTTGTAAACTCCTACACCATGGTTTTCATGTACTATATAGTCTCCAACTTGAATATCAGAAAAGTCTGTAATCTTGTTTTCGTCCTTATATTTTTTCTTCTTCTTTGATTTTTTCCTGGCATTTCCGTATATTTCCCTGTGGGATATTACAGAAAATTTTATATCACTATATTCAAAACCCTTCTTTATGGCTCCTGGATAGATTAAGATTTCGTTTGAGGATATCGTCCTGTCTAGGTCCTCTACTAACTGGGACCTTATTTTTAGGTCTTCTAGGGACTTATTAAGTCTTTGGGACCTTTCCATATCCCCTGATAAAATTACAATTTTGTATCCCCTATATAAGAACCTATCTACTTCTTCCTTAAATATGTCCATACGACCATTGTAAGAAGTTGTAGACTTCATATTAAAGTTAAATATTTCTAAGGGTTTAAAAAACTTATTGTCCCTTAAAATATTTGAAAATGTAATTATAGTCCTTTGTCTAAGTTTTTCTACCATATCTTCATAATCATAAAAACTATTTTCATGAGGTGGTAAGACTTCACCTGCCATTAATAAATCACTAAATCTAAGTTTAAAGTCTAAAAACTTTTCCCTTATACTTTCTTCTAATCTTCTAGGCTCATCTATAAAGATTAAGGAGTCCTCATCTAAATAATCTACAATTGAGCTTAAATCCTCATTGTCAATAAAGGGAATTAAAAGGTCTGTGTTTTTTATATATAGGTTTTCTTTAACCTTAGAAGCCAGTTCTTGGAACTTATCATTTAACTTTCTAAGAATTTCTGAATCTTTTATCTTTGTCTTTGAAAGTTCATCTTCTAGTTTATCTATGACCTTGTCTTTATCTTGGCCAAACAAGACGTTTTGAATTGCTGGAGATATTAAGACATAGTCCTTAGAGTCAATTGATCTTTGGGTAATAGGATCAAAGTCCCTTATTGAATCTATTTCATCTCCAAATAGCTCAATTCTATATGGATTGTCCACAATTGGTGGAAATATATCTATAATACCTCCACGAAGGGAAAACTGCCCTTTACCTTCTACTAAAGGTACATTCTCATAACCTGAAGCTATTAATCTTTTAGAAATTTCTCCAATATTAATTAAGTCTGAAGATTCAATAATAAAGGAGTTATGGTCAAAGTTGTCCTTTGAAATGATCTTGTCTAAGGATGCCTCAACTGTAGTTATTACTATGGGTTCAGAGTTAATCATTGACCATAAAGTCTTTATTTGAGCATTTTCTGATTCGTTTGACCTTGCTAAGGAAGTGTAGAAAAACTCTTCTTTCTTAGGAAAATAGTGGACATTGTCATAGCCTAGATTTAGTAGGTCTTCATATATTTTCTTTGCCCTTGCCTCTGAATAAGTAATGAATAGTTTTTTTCCAGGGACATGATAATTAACTGAGTACAAAAAGTGGCCCAGTCCTTCTTCGATTATTCCATTTACAGAAATTATCTTCTTATTCTTTTTTATTTCTCCTATAAGGTTTTTATAGGAATCTAGCTTAAGCATAGTGTCTGTTAAGAAGTTTTTCATTTGTCCCCCTAAGTTTGAATAGAAAGAAAGCCCATAAAAGTATGGGCTTGTATCTAGTTTCTTTTATTAAAGTTATTCATTGTATAGTCTATTCCTTTTTTTAGAAAGCTTTCGACGCTGTCAGCAGCTATGGTAATAGACTCTTTTATATCGTTCATTTCTTCCTTTGAAAAGTTTGATAAAACAAATTTTGCAAGATCCTCGTTTTCGTGTTTTTTTCCTACACCTATTCTTATTCTAGGAAAGTCTTCAGATTGAATTTGAAAAACTATGGACTTCATCCCATTGTGAGAACCAGAACTCCCCTTTTTTCTAATCCTTACATCTGAAAAATTTATATCTATATCATCATAGACAACTAGCAAGTCTTCAGGTATAACCTTATAAAAATTTAGAAGGTCCCTAACTGCTATGCCACTATTGTTCATATAGGTAGTAGGTTTAACTAGTAGAACTTTTTCCCCATTTATATTTATTTCTGAATATACAGATGAAAACTTTGTCTTAAATGAGGAGATCTTGTACCTTGAAAATAGTTCATCAATTACCATAAACCCAATATTGTGTCTAGTGTTTTGGTAGTCTTTTCCAGGATTTCCCAGCCCTACTATTATTTTCATAAAAGCTTATCCAAATATTACACTAATAGATTCGCTGTTGTGGATCCTGTCAATAGCTTTAGCTATTAAGTCTCCTACGTGAACTACTTTAATTTTGTTTACAATATTCTTTTCTGGTTGGTTAATTGTATCTGTAATAATAAATTCTTCCATTACAGAATCTTCTATCCTATTTACTGCATTATCACTTAAGACTCCATGGGTAGCTGCGCCATAGATTTTTTTGGCTCCTCTATCCCTAAGAACTTGGGCTGCCTTACAAATTGTTCCACCAGTATCGATAATATCATCAACTAGGATAACATTTTTTCCTTCAATTTCCCCAATAACGTTCATAACTTCATTTTCATTTGGCCTCGGTCTAGTTTTTTCAATAATTGCAATTGGAAGTTTTAAGTAGTTGGCAAACTTTCTTGTCCTAGTTACCCCACCTAAATCAGGTGATACAACTATAAAGTCTTCGCCTTCTCCTACTATATCTCTAAAATAATCAGCTAGTTTTTCTAAAGCAGACAAGTGGTCCACAGGAATATCAAAATATCCTTGAATTTGTCCAGCATGTAGGTCCATAGTAATTACCCTATCAGCTCCTGCAGTAGTAATTAAATCTGCTACTAATTTTGCTGTAATTGGTTCCCTCGCCTTAGTTTTACGGTCTTGCCTTGCATATCCATAATAAGGTACAACAGCATTAATTCTACCTGCTGATGCTCTCTTAAGGGCATCAATAAGAATTAATAATTCCATTAGGTGGTCATTTACTGGTCCACTTGTAGGTTGGATAACAAAAACATCCTTGCCCCTTGCAGAAGAAGAAATGTTTAAGTTAATTTCTCCATCTTTAAAGTGGTTTACCACAGTGTCTCCCAATTCAACGCCTAAATGTTTGCAAATCTCCTTAGCCAAGGGAATGTTTGAATTCCCGGAAATAATGCTAAGCTCTCCGTAATTCGATTTTTTCATCTAAATCCTCCAATTATATTTATTTATCTTTTCTTTTTACCCAATCTTTAATATTAGCTTGTTTAGTTCTTTCAATAGCCAAATCATATTCATCTACATCTTTAGTTATAGTAGAGCCTGCTGCAACAAAGGCCTTGTCGCCGATTTCTACAGGTGCAACTAAGTTTGAGTTGGAACCTATAAAGGCTCCTTCTCCTATTTTGGTCTTGTGTTTATTTTTTCCATCATAATTTACTGTAATAACTCCACAGCCTATATTTACAGAAGGTCCAACTTCAGCATCTCCAATATAAGCTAAGTGGCCTGCCTTTGAACCCTTGCCAAGGTAGGACTTTTTAAGTTCCACAAAGTTTCCTATGTGGGCATTGTCATCAATTACAGTATTTGGTCTAAGTTGAGCAAAAGGACCTATAGTAACATTATTTCCAACTTTTGATTCAGTAATATAGGTGCTTTTAATATGACAATTATTTCCAATAGTAGAATCTACAATTGAAGTGTCTCCTTCTATTATGTTGTCTTCACCAATAACTGTATCTCCTAAAATCCTTGCTCCTGGATAAATAACTGTATCCATTCCAATTTCTACATCTGGTCCAATAATTGTGGAGTCAATATCAATAATTGTAACTCCCCTTTCTAACCAACCGCTATTTACCCTATCTCTTAAAATCCTTTCACTTTCCAAAAGCTGTCTTCTGGAATTTACACCTAGGATTTCCCTGTCATCATCTACAAGATATCTAGAAACCCTCTCTCCTTTTTGATTTAGGAGTTTTACCATATCAGTAATATATAATTCTCCCTGGGAATTGTTTGTGTCTAAATACTGTAAGTTTTCCCTTAGGCTTTTTCCGCTAAAGGCATATACACCAGAGTTTATTTCTTTGATCTGTCTTTCTTGGTCGTCTGCATCCTTTTCTTCTACTATCCTATCAACGAAGCCATCATCATTTAAGATAATTCTACCATATCCAGTATTTTCTTCAATTATAGCAGTAAGGACACTTGCATTGTAGTCATCTAATGAGTTCATAAATTCCTTAAGGGTAGTTCCCCTAAGAAGTGGTGTATCTCCATACACTATAATGACCTTATCATCATCTTCAATTTCATCAATTGCTTGCAATACAGCAAATCCTGTTCCATAAGGAATATCATCACCCATAGGTTGCTCCTTAAATTTGATATTGTTGTCAATCTTTTTTAGTTCTTCAATGACCATTTCTTTTCCGTGGCCAACTATAACTATTATTTCTTCTATATCAGATTTTTTTAATACTTTGATTACATTTCCTAGCATACTAGTACCTAGCACCTTGTGAAGAACCTTAGGTGATTTGGACTTCATCCTAGTACCTTCTCCAGCAGCAAGCAAAATAGCTTTTTTCATATATCAACCTCTTTATTTTTCTACAAAACTTCATTGTAAGTCTTAAAGCAATGTTTTTATATTTAACATATAAATTATAACACCAGTA
>CAMEGD010000029.1 GCA_945916025.1 uncultured Clostridia bacterium | reverse complement strand
TATTTTTTATAGGGGTATGGTCCAATGGTAGGATAACGGTCTCCAAAACCGCTGGCGAGGGTTCGATTCCTTCTACCCCTGCCAATAATAATTAACCTAGTTACTAATTTGTACCTAGGTTTTTTTATGTATAAAAATATCTTTTCTATGGACCAAATCTATAATTAAAGATTTATATTATAAACTTTAAACCACTTAGTAAAACTTATAAACTAAGTGGTTTTTGTGATGGTTTTATAAAAATTGTTAAAGACATAAAATATTTTATATAAAAAGATTGAAATAATATATACTTTATATTATAATGATTAAGAAAATTTAACTAAATGGAGGAAATAAAAATGGAAAAAATTAATAGATTAAAGGAACTTATTGCTGAAAATTTTGGTTGTGAAATTGAGTATGTTAAACCAGAAACTAATCTAGTTGAGGACTTAGAGATAGATTCCCTTGACATAGTTGAACTTACTATGGCTATTGAGGAAGAATTTGGGGTTTCTATTCCTGATTCAGATTTAGAGAATATTAGAACTGTCCAAGATATTATTAATATTATTTAAAATGGAAAATAAGTTAGAAAATCTACTAAAAGAGTTTTCAAAATTAAATATTACCTATTTAAAGTACCAAGGGGTTGATTTTAGTCTTGAACTTAGTAAGGATTCATTAACTAAATCTAGGGAAGCTGACATACCTTCTGTAAATGAAAGTATCATAACTAGAGAAAATAAAGTAGAAGTTTTAGAGGCTGCAAATGAGAAATTGGAAAAAGTAAAGTCTCCTATGGTAGGTATTTTTTATTCTAGAATGAGTCCTGAAAGTGAAGTTTTAGTTAATCTTGGAGATAGTGTAAAAGAAGGCCAGGTCCTGTGTATTATTGAAGCTATGAAAATGTTTAATGAAATTACTAGTCCCTTTAATGGAACTATAAGAAAAATAAACTTTAAGGATGGAGACCTTGTTGAATTTGGCGACATCTTATTTGAAGTAGGTAATTAAATGATAAGGAAAGTTTTAGTAGCAAATAGAGGAGAAATTGCCCTTAGGATTATAAGAGCCTGTAAAGAGCTCCAAATTAAAACTGTAGCTGTTTATTCTTCGGCAGATGCAAATGAAAGCTACATTTCTTATGCTGATGAAGCTGTCTGTATTGGTGGTCCAAGGTCTAGTGAATCTTATTTAATGGGAGAGACAATAATATATGTTGCAAAATTAAAAAAATGTGATGCTATTCACCCTGGTTATGGCTTTTTATCTGAAAATCCTAATTTCGCTAAGAGGGTAGAGGAAGAAGGACTTAAATTTATAGGACCTAAGTGGGATACTATTAGTCTCATGGGGGATAAAATCTCGGCTAGAAATCTTATGAAAAAAGTAGGAGTGAATATTGTTCCAGGGTCTGAAGACAAGTTAGAAACCTATGAAGAAGTGGAAGAGTTTGCTGAAAAAATTGGTTATCCTCTTTTATTAAAGGCCGCTGGAGGTGGAGGGGGGAAGGGCATGAGAATGGTTTATAAAAAAGAAGACCTTAAAAATTCTTATGAGTCTGCAAAGTCAGAATCTTTAGCCGCTTTCAATGATGACAGAATCTATATTGAGAAATTAATTATCAAGCCTAAACACATAGAAGTTCAAATATTAGCTGATGAACATGGAAATGTAATCTCTTTATATGAGAGGAATTGTTCAATCCAAAGGAACAACCAAAAACTAATTGAAGAGGCACCTGCCTTTGGACTTCCTAAGGATATCAGCAAATCTTTAAGTGAACAGGCTATTTTAGCTGCTAAGGCTTGTAATTATGTAAATGCTGGAACAGTTGAGTTTATTTTAGATGAAAACCATAACTTTTACTTTATTGAGATGAATACTAGATTACAGGTTGAGCATCCTGTTACAGAGATGATCACAGGTATCGATTTAGTGAAGGAACAAATAAGAATTGCTTCTGGTTTTTATTTAAGATACAAGGAAGAAGATATAAAACCCTTAGGCTATGCAATTGAATGTAGGCTAAATGCAGAAAATCCCCTTAATAATTTTAGACCAGAATCTGGAAAAATAAATTATCTATATCCTCCAGGAGGAGTAAATACCAGGTTTGACTCTGCCTTATACACTGGGGCTACTATAAGTCCTTATTATGACTCTATGATAGGTAAGATAATTGTATTTGATAAAACTAGACTAGGGGCAATTAAAAAAATGAGAAGGGCAATAGAAGAAACTGTAGTTGAGGGAGTAAACACAAACCTTTATTTATCCTATGCAATTACCTTTGATAAAGATTTTATTAAGGGGACCTACACTACTTCTTTTATGGATGAAAAACTTCCATCTATTTTAGCCCTTATGGAGGAATATAGGTGAAAGATTATTTCGATAAAAAGTTTTCGATTTTTAAAAAAATAAAATCTAGAAGAAGTGAGATTAGGGAAAGAGCAAGTGTAAACAAAGAGCCTAAAAAGAGGATAGAGACTTGTGTATCATGCCAAAAGCTATTTACTTATAGGGAACTTGAAAATAACTTATATGTTTGTCCAAGTTGTAATCATCACTATACTTTTGATATAAAACTTAGAATAGATTCTTTATTTGATTCCTACGAAATTATAAAACTAAATCTTAAGGACTTTGACCCTTTGAATTTTCCAGAATATAGGGAAAAGAAGAAAAACTTAAGGTCAAGTACAGGATATGAAGAGGGGCTTATTCTAGTTAAGGGAATTATTGGAGGAAGTCCCCTCTATTCTTTTTTTATGAATCCTGTTTTTATGATGGGAAGCATGGGTCAATATGTAGGAAAGGGTATTGTAAAGTGCTTTGATATGGCAAGGTCTGAAAGACTACCAGTTCTAGGAGTCTGTGCATCAGGAGGGGCTAGAATGCAAGAAGGGATATTTTCCCTAGTTCAAATGGCAAACACTTCCTTTGGAGTTAGGGAACATTCTGATGAGGGGAACTTATTTTTAGCCTTACTTACAGACCCTACGACTGGGGGAGTTTCTGCCTCTTTTGCTAGTCTTGCAGATATTATAATTGGAGAACCAAAGGCTAGGATTGGCTTTACAGGAAGAAGAGTAATTGAACAAACCATTAGACAAAAATTACCAGAAGATTTTCAAACTTCGGAGTTTTTGTTTAATCATGGATTTTTAGATGATATCGTCCAAAGAAAAGATCAAAAACAATACATTTCTAAAATTTTGGCTTACCACAGGAGATAAAAATGAACGAGAAAAACAATTTATTTGAAAATAGTCTATTAAAAAAACCTAGTAAGGCTTATGAAAGAGTCTACCTATCTAGGGACAAGGATAGGCCCAAGGGAATAGACTTTATAGAAAATTTAATCAAAGATCCGATTTATCTTCATGGGGATAGGTACTATGGTGAAGACAAGGCTATTTTATGTGGTATTGGAGAATTTGAAGGCCAAGTTGTAAACTTTATTTCTTTAAATAAGGGAAGAAACACTGAAGAATGTGTAGAATATAACTTCGGCATGGTTGGACCTGAAGGCTATAGAAAGGCCATAAGGATTATGAAGCAGGCTGAAAAGTTTAATAGAAACCTAATAATATTTATAGATACTCCTGGGGCATATCCAGGTATAGGTGCGGAAGAAAGGGGCCAAGCTAGTGCAATAGCAAATTCCATATATACAATGACTAACTTAAATGTCCCAATAGTTACCGTTATTACTGGAGAGGCTGCTAGTGGAGGAGCTATAGCTTTAGGACTTAGTGACTACCTTATCATGATGGAAAATTCCATATACTCAATTTTATCCCCAGAAGGTTTTGCTTCTATTTTGTGGAAGGATGCCAAAAGGGCAAAAGAAGCTATGAACCTAATGAAACTTACCTCCTATGATTTACTTAAATTTAAAATAGCAGATGAAGTTGTAAAGGAAAAAGAAGGACTAGGTAGGGAAGAATTTAAGGAAAACTATAAGAGACTAAGAGCTTCCATAAAAAAGGCTTTAAATAAGTTATCTAGGGTTAGAAAATCAGATTTGTTAATAAAGCGAAGAAAAAGGTTTAGTGAACTAAGATGGGATTAAAGATTATAGATGTTGCAGGATTTCAAGGGGAAAAGACAATAAGTAATTCTTACTTTGAATCCTATTTAGATACAAGTGATGAGTGGATTAGACAAAGGACTGGGATACAAACTAGGAAATTTACTGATTTATCCATGGAAGAAATTGTAGATGATTTAGTAAAGAATATAAACATATCTAAAGATAAGAAGAAGAAAATTAAATTAGTTATTACTGGAACCCTATCTTCAGACATTTTAATGCCTACTCTATCTGCTATAGTTCATGAAAAATTAAATTTAGATAGGGAAGTTATGTCCTTTGATATGAATATGGCATGTTCCAGCTTCGTGGCCAGTATTATTTTGGCTGAAAAGTTTTTAGAGCCTGGTCAGCTAGCCCTTTGTATAGGCATAGAAAAACTAAGTAAAGTAACAGATCTAAATGACAGGTCTACTGCCATACTATTTGGAGATGGTGGAGGGATTTGTCTAGTTGAAAAGACAGAAGACTTTCAACCTTCAATTTATGGAACTATTAAAAGTAATGATCTTTATTTAAAAGCTAATGAAAAAATGAAAATGAATGGAAGGCAGGTTTTTAAGTTTGCTACTTCAATAATTTATCCTGAAATTAAAAAACTTTTAGACCTTTCAAAAAGGTCCTTTGATTCCATAGACCATGTGGTTCTTCACCAGGCTAATTTAAGAATTATAGATTATATAAAGAAGAAAACAGGACATGAGGATAAGTATTTTACTAACATTGAAGAGTTTGGAAATACATCTTCTGCTAGTATACCCCTATCTCTATACCAGATGAAAGAAGAATGCCTATTAAAAAATGGTCAGTCTATTTTAATCTTTGGTTTTGGAGGAGGGCTGACTTATTGTTCTACAATTGTAAAGTGGGGATTAAATGAAAATTAATGAAATATTAGGTATAAAATATCCTTTTATCCAAGGAGGAATGGCTCATATAGCAAGTGGAAAATTTGCCGCTCAAGTATCAAACGCAGGAGGTCTTGGCCTAATTGCCACTGGAGGGATTTCTTTAAGTAAAATAAAAGAAGAAATAGAAATTTGCAAATCACTTACGGATAAGCCCTTTGGAGTTAATATTCTAATGCTCCATAGGGAAATTGAAGGGATAATAGACCTTGTTTGTGATTCTAAAATAAAGCTAGTAACTAGTGGAGCTGGAAACCCTGCCCCTTATATAAAAAGACTAAAGGAAAGTGGTGCCTTAGTTTATCCTGTAGTATCCAATAAGGCACTTGCCATTAGGATGGAAAGAGCAGGAGCTGATGGAATAATAGCAGAGGGTCTAGAAGCTGGAGGCCATATTGGAGATCTTACCACTATGGTCCTAATGAATGAAATTCAAGGACAAATAAATATACCCTTAGTTTGTGCTGGGGGAATAGGATCAGGTAAACAAGTATTAGCTGCTGAAGTTTTAGGAGCTACAGGAGTACAACTTGGAACTATTTTACTAGGAGCAGAAGAATGTCCGATTCATGAAAACTATAAAGATAAGATAATAAAAGCTAAATCTAGCCACGTTACTGTAATAGGAAGAATAAAAGGATATCCAACAAGGCTATTAAAAAATTCTTTTTCTAATAACTATATAGAAAAAGAGAAATCTAATGCCTCAGTTGAAGATTTGGAGCTACTAATGGTAGGGTCTTTAAAAAAGGCAGTATATGATGGGAACATAGTAAATGGCTCATTAATGTGTGGCCAAGTTGTAGATTGTATAAAGGAAATAAGACCTCTAAAGGAAATTTTTGAGAGCCTATATAGGGACTATAAAGAAGAAAAGAGAAACTTATGTCAGAGATAATTCTAAAAAATCATAAAATGACAATTCCAATTATTCAAGGTGGAATGGGAGTTGGAATATCCCTTTCTAGTTTAGCAGGGACTGTAGCAAAATATGGAGGAATGGGAACTATCTCTGGAGTAAACCCTGGGTATTACTTTGAGGATTTTCATAAAGACCCAATTTATTATAACGACCTTGCCCTAAAGGAAAATATAAAGGAAGCTAAAAGAATATCCCAGGGAAATGGAATTATAGCTGTAAATGTTATGCATGCCATAAAAAACTTTAATCACTATGTGAAAAAGGCAGTCGAATATGGGGCTGATGCAATTGTAGTAGGGGCAGGCCTTCCATTGGATTTGCCAGAATATGTAAATGAAAATACAATTATTGGGCCAATAGTTTCTAGTAAAAGAGCTTTAGATTTAATTATTAAAAAGTGGAAGAGGTCTTATAATAGACTCCCAGACTTTATTGTAGTTGAGGGGCCATTGGCAGGAGGACACTTGGGATTTAAAATAGAAGATTTGAAAAAAGATAGCCTAGAAGATATTTTAAAAGAAGTAATCCCCTTTATAAATGAAATAAATAATAAAGAACATACTGATATTAAAGTTTTTAGTGGAGGAGGCATAAGAACAAGAGAAGATATGCTAAAAATTCTTTCCCTTGGTGCTCACGGAATCCAACTTGGAACCCCTTTTATAGCTACTAAGGAATGCGATGCTAAGGAAGGCTTTAAACAACAAATTATAAATGCCAAGGACCAAGATTTAAAAATAATAAAAAGTCCAGCAGGACTTTATGCAAGGGCAATAAATAATGACTTTTTAAAAAATATTGAAAAAAATCCCATTAGAAAAAGAATTTGTCACAAGTGTCTAAGTAGGTGTAATCCCTTAGAAACTGATTATTGTCTAGCTAATTTTCTATCTGAAAGTGCCTTTGGAAGAGATGGTATAGTCTTTTCAGGAGCTAATATAAAAGACATAAATAAAATAAAAAGCGTAAAAGAAGTAATAGATGATTTTATGGAGGAAAAATGAAGCTAGGATTTTTATATGGAGGACAAGGAAGCCAAGTTGTATCTATGGGATTAGACTTTTATGAAAATTTAGCTGAAGCTAAAGCCATATACGACTCTATGCCTAGTTCAAAAAAAATAACAAAACTTTCCTTCTATGGAGATGAAGAAACCTTAAAGGAAACAGAAAACACCCAAATAGCTATGGTTGCCTTTCAATGTATGGTAACGAAACTATTAAAAGAGAAGGGGATTTGTCCAGATGTCTATTGTGGTTTAAGTATAGGGGAATTTTCAGCCCTTTATGGATCAGGGGTACTTTCTATGAAAGATGCCATAAAGATTTCTGCATTTAGGGGAAGGATAATGGCAGAAGATATGAAAAACATCGACTCTGCTATGTATGCCATTATAGGTTCTTCTGAGGAAGAGATAAATACTATATTAGAAAAAATAAATACTAGGGAAGAATTTTGTCAGATTTCAAATATTAATTCTCCAAATCAAATTGTAATATCTGGAAATATAGATGCTGTGGAAAAGCTAAAAAGTAATTTAAAGGATTTAGGTAGAAAAGCTATAAAACTAAAAGTATCAGGAGCCTTTCACACAGACTATATGGAAAATGCTAGTAAAAAACTAGAAAAATACTTTGAAGATATAAAATTTAATAAGGATAATAAGGACTTGTATCTGAATTTTACAGGTACAAAACACACTACTGAAAACCTAAAAGAAGTCATGGTAGAACAAGTAAAATCTACTGTTAGACTAGATTCTTGCATAAGAGAAATGATTAATGATGGTGTAAGTACTTTTATTGAAATTGGGTTTAATAAGGTTCTTAAGAAAATCATTGAAAAGTCTGGCTACCAAGTAAAGGTATATTCTGTATCTTCTTATGAAAGCTATAAAGAATTATTGGAGGAAGTAAATGGAAAATAAAACAGTACTAATAACTGGCGCTAGTAAGGGAATTGGAAAAGATATAGCAAGAAAGTTTTCTGATAATGGTTGGAATTTACTAATAAATTACAGGTCTGACATTGATGAAGGTAAATATATAAGAGACCTAGATATAGATCAGTCTAAAATAGGGTTTTTTAAAGGAGATATATCAAAAGCAGACCAAGTTGAAAAGATGTTTACTGAAGCTATTAATAAATTTAAAAAAATAGACGTCTTAGTTAATAATGCGGGAATAACCTTGGATTCTCTTGCCATAAGGATGACAGAAGAAGACTTTAAAAAAGTACTAGATGTAAATGTGAACGGGGTCTTTTATTGTATGAAAGAAGCAGCTAAACACATGATGAAAAACAGATCTGGCAGTATTGTATCCATAAGCTCTATTGTCGGTCTCCATGGAAATATAGGTCAAATAAATTATGCAGCAAGTAAAGGAGCAATAATTTCTATGAACAAGACCCTAGCCTTGGAACTTGCTCCTAGAAATATTAGGTGTAACTGTGTAGCCCCAGGATTTATTAAAACTGATATGACTGAAAAAATAAAGGATAAGTACAAGGAAGAAATTATTAATAAAATACCAATGAAGGCCTTTGGAAACCCTGAAGATGTTGCTAATTTAGTTTATTTCTTAGGTTCAGATGAGTCTACTTATATAAGTGGTCAAGTGATTTCTGTAGATGGAGGAATGAGTATATGACTAGGGTTGTAGTAACTGGAATTGGATTTATTTCTCCAATTGGAAGTGATGAGAAAACTCTTACAAAAAATTTAAGGGATGGATTTTGTGGTCTTAGTCCCATATCTTCCTATGAAGATCCAAACTTAGAAATAAAATTTGCAGGCCAGTGTCTAGACTTTAATGAAAAAGATTATTTTAGTATAAAAGAAGCTAAAAGAATGGATAGGGTAAACCAATTAGGTCTTGTTGCGGCGAGAAAGGCAGTTAAAGATTCTAATATAGATTTATCTACACTTGAGGAAGATAGGGTGGGAATAAGTATAGCTACTGGTATAGGAGGAATTGAAACCTTTGAAAGGGAATGTGAAAAGGCTGTATTAAAAGATTTTTCCAAGGTTAGTCCCTTCTTTATTCCTATGGTAATTTCCAATATGACCAGTGCATATGTTGCCATTGATCTTAATATTCATGGAAATGTTACCTGTCCAGTAACTGCATGTGCCTCTTCAAACAGTGCGATACTAGATGGATACAGGTCCATAAAAGACGGCTACAACGACCTAGTCCTATGTGGAGGAGCTGAGGCGAGTATTACAAGAATTGGCATGGGAGGCTTTTCATCCATGAAGGCCCTGAGTAAGAGTAAAGACATTAATAGGGCTTCTATTCCCTTCGATTTAGAAAGAAGTGGCTTTGTAATGGGAGAAGGGGCTGGAGTCTTAGTATTAGAAAATTATGACTATGCCAAAAAACGAAATGCAAAGATTTATGGAGAAATTATTGGAGGTTATTTTACCAATGATGCAAACCATATAACTGCCCCAGAACCAAGTGGAAAGTATGCTGCCATGGCCATGGAAAAGACGATTTTAGGATCTGGATATACCTTAGATCAAGTTGATTATATAAATGCCCATGGAACATCTACTCCAATGAATGACAAAACTGAAACCCAGGCCATAAAAAAAGCCTTTGGAGATTTAGCTAAAAGTATTTCAATTTCTTCCACAAAATCAATGACAGGCCACCTTCTAGGTGCAAGTGGAGCCATAGAGGCCATTATAACATTAATGGCTATAAAAAACTCCTTTATACCACCAACTATAAACTATGAAAAAGAAGACCCAGAATGTGATTTAGATATAACTCCAAATAAGGCAAAGAATAAAAAAATTAGAATAGCCCTCTCTAACTCTCTAGGTTTTGGTGGCCATAATGTAACAATAGGAATGAAAGGATTAGAAGACTAATGTATAATTCAGACCAAATAAAAGAAGTCCTACCTCATAAGTATCCATTTTTATTAATCGATAGGATTTTAGAGATTAAAGAAGGTAAATGGGCTATAGGAAAGAAAAACATTTCAATTACTGACCAAGTTTTTCAAGGACATTTTCCTGATCAACACATCTATCCAGGAGTATTACTAGTTGAAAGTATGGCGCAAGTAGGGGCTTTTATGTTATTATTAGATAAAGAAAATAAAGGAAAAAAAGCCTATTTTACAAAAATAGAAAATGCTAGGTTTCTTCAACCTGTTGTACCAGGAGACACTCTAATTATAAAGACATCTCTTATAAATAGGAGATTAAATATTGGATTTGCAAAGGGAGAAGCCACAGTGGATGGAAAATTAGTTGCATCTGCTGAAATTGCATTTGCCATAAAATAATTTTAATAAGGAGAATTTATGTTAGAGGACAATAATTTACAAGATTGTAAACTAGAAGAGGTTTTTAAAGATATTTATGAAAAATTTTCTATGAATTTTTACAGCACTGTCTTTCGAAGGTTTGAAACTAGAGAGGCAACTCTAACTTCAATAGAAACTGTTTGTGCTGAAGTTATAAACGCTCTAGATAGGCCAACAATAAATCAAGTAGCTTATTTTCTAAATGTATCCCAACCAAATATGACCTATAAGATAAATTCCTTAGTAAAAAAAGGTTATGTAAGAAAGGTAACTTCTAAAGAAGACCAAAGGGCAGTATTTTTAGAAGTTACTGACAAGTTTAAAAAATACGAAGATATTAAGAAATCATATATAAATTTAGTTTTAAGTAGGACTAGGAAGAGGCTAAGTAAAGAAGACTTAGAAAAATTCCAAGAAATTTTAAAAATAATAAATGATGAATTAATGTTTGAAATTTCAGACCAAATAAAGGGAGAATAGATAAACAATGACCAGTAAAATAAAGACAAAAACTATAGCTTATATTAGTCTATTCGCCACACTTATAGTAATAGGAGCATTTCTATCTCTACCAATAGGTCCTGTGGATATTAGTCTACAGACCTTCTTTTTGTTGTTGGCTACCTACTTTATTAAAGAAAAGGCATCTTTATCTGCTTTAACTTATATTTTAATAGGATTAATGGGACTGCCTGTATTTGCAGGCTTTAAGTCTGGATTTGGAATAGTCTTAAGTCCAAGTTTTGGATTCTTAATAGGCATGGTCCTAGTGCCACTTTTTGCTGGGCCTAGGATTAGGAGCCTAAAAAATAAGACTTTTAAAAATATCTTACTAATATTTATTATATCCAGCTTATTATTGTACCTTGTAGGTCTTCCATATATGACCATAATTTTAAGGATATATATGGGACTAGATATTTCAGCTTATGATCTACTATTAAAGGGAATGATTGTATTTTTGCCAGGAGATTTGTTAAAAGCAATATCGGCTGCTTGGATAGTAAGTAGGAAAAATTTAAAATCAATAATTTTGTAATAAAGTGACCCTGAGTATGGAATTTCTCCATAAATTCAGGGTCTTTATATGTCTTTAAATAAATTTTTTAGGGTCTCTTCAAAATAGGACTTTATATTTAGGTTTAGTTGTTTTTTATCCAACTTAAGAAGATAGATAGATTCTGGTGCCTTTATTCTATAATTACAACTTAAGGATAGATTTTGTTTTTCTATGAACAAGCATTTTCTAGTATTATCATAGTCTCCTTGATTAATCAAAGATGTAAATACAAAATTTTGAGAATCTATTACTAAGTTTCCAAAAGAAGATGTTAAAAATACTGGGCCAAGATTAGAATGTCCTCTTACTTCTAGCTTAGCCTTACCTAAGGAAATCTTTTCAATATTAAATTCATAATCTCCAAGGGTAATTCTATTTTTTTCTTCAAGTAGAGTCTTTAGACTATAAAGGTTAGGCATATTTAGAATATCTTCTTCGTTGTGTAAGAGCAAGATACCCTCTAGGTCCTTGTCTCCATTTTCATAGTCGTAATATAGGGAGATTAGTTCTCCTCCTGAGAAAATATCTTCCCTAAAAATGCCAATGTATCTCTCTAAAGTCTTAAGTTTATAATTATCTAATTCTAAGAAAAAACTTCTTTCCTTTACTTTTTTTAATATATCAATGGATTCGAAAGTAGAAAAATCTGGGTCTATATTGTATTTTTCTGCCCTTGCCTTTATAAAATGAAAATCAAAAGTATCTCCATTAAAAGAAATTATCTTTTCGTAGTCCTTTATTAAGTTTAGAAAAGTTTCAATTAATTTTTTTTCTTCATTTCTATTTTCTGTTAAAAACTGTCTAAAGACAAATTTTCCATCTTCTTTTCCTAGAGTTCCTATAAGGTATATCCTAGAGAAAGCCCTAGAAAACCCAGTAGTTTCTATATCAAAAAATAGGGATTTTTCTGGTATTAAGTTTTCATTATTAACCTTAACTTCTTTTTCTATTGTTATCATAAATAGATTATACCAAAAGGTAAGCATAATTTAACACCTTTAATGAAATTTACAAGACCTTATAGTATAATACTTTAGAGGTGTTTTATGATATATTTAGACAATTGTGCAACTACCAGGCCACGTCCTGAGGTTATAGAAGAGGTAAGTAAGACTCTATCAGAAAGTTTTGCTAATCCTTCAAGTTTGCATACATTTGGAATGAAAATAGAAGAAAAAATTAAGGAATCTAGAAAAATAGTAGCTGATTATTTGAATGTCTCTCCAAAGGATATTTATTTTACATCAGGAGGATCAGAGTCTAACAATACCCTTATTAAGGGCCTACTAGACAACAAGACTTGTGGGAAGATAATAACCACCAGTTTAGAACATTCAGCAGTTTTAGAGGTATATAAAAAGTACGAAGCCTTAGGTTTTGATGTAGTTTATCTAAAAACGGATAATACTGGAAAGGCAGACTTAGAAGATTTAGAAAAGAACATGGATGATTCTGTAATTTTAGTTTCTATGATCCATGTGAACAATGAAATAGGTACAATTAATAATATTAAGGAAGCCTGTAAGCTTGTAAAAAGTATTAATAAAAAAACTATTTTTCACTCAGATGGAGTCCAGGCTCTAGGAAAAATTTCTTTAAACTTAAAAGACCTTGGAGTAGATGCCTACTCAATTAGTGGCCACAAAATCCACGCCCTTAAGGGTATAGGTTTACTTTACCTAAAGAAAGGTTTAAGTCTTGAACCTTTGATTTTAGGGGGCAACCAAGAAAAGGGACTTAGGTCAGGTACAGAAAACACATCAGGTATATTTTCTCTAAGTAAGGCTGTGGAAATCCTTAAAAATAACTTTGAAAAAGAAGATGACCATAAAAAAATATTGAGGGACAGGGTAGTTGACTATATTAAAAACAATATGACTGACTTTGAAATCAATACACCCCTGGACAATAGTCCAAATTCTATTTTAAATGTAAGTTTTCTACACACTAGGGGAGAGGTAATTTTACATTATTTAGAACAAGATGATATTTATATAAGTACAACATCAGCCTGTCACAGTAATAAAAAGACCAAGACAAATTTAGAAAAGATGAACAAGTCCAAGAAAGTATCTGATGGGGCAATTAGGATTTGTTTTTCTTATGATAATACACTAGAAGAAATAGACTACTTTTTAGAAAAGTTACAATTCGCTGTTGAAGATATTAGAAAGATAACAATGAGGATAAGATGAAACAAGTTATAGGAATTAGCCTAGGAGAAATTGTCCTAAAGGGAAAAAATAGAAGATTATTTGAAGATGCCCTTATAAGTAAAGTGAGAAGGGCTTTAGTTGATATAGAAATTGAACAGATTTATAAAGAGATTGGAAAAATTTATGTTGACTTAGTAAATGAAATTGATGTAGATGAGGCAATTAATAGGATTAGAAATGTCTTTGGAATAATATATGTTAGTAGGTGCTTCAGGGTAGAAAAAGACTTAAAAATAGCTGAGGAAGCCTTTAGACAAGCCCTATCTAAAAAAGATACTGACATAGCTTTTACCTTTAAAATTGTAGCCTCAAGGGCAGATAAAAACTTTCCTCTTAATAGTCCTGAATTAAATAGGCACTTTGGAGGATTTGTCCTAAAAAACTATGAAAATTCTTCAGTAGATGTCCATAATCCAGAATACTTTATCTTTATTGATATAAGAGAATATATCTATGTTTATATAGATAGATATCCTGGACTTGGTGGAATGCCAATGG
>CAMEGD010000028.1 GCA_945916025.1 uncultured Clostridia bacterium | reverse complement strand
AATTTTATTATCCATTAATATAATTATTGTCATTAGCTTGACACGAGAGGGGTCAAGAGCCTTATTACTACTTGCAAATAAGGGTCTTATTACTTTAGAAGATCCAACAGACATAAATGCTACTGAAGAAAACATTGTTGAAAATCCTAAAAACCTAAAATTCACACCAGTAGATGCAGTTAATGTTTCTAAGTCTTATGTAGATGTAGATGGTGGAATTATTAATGCCAACTATGCAATTGAAGTTGGATTAAATCCCGTTGAAGATGGTCTACTTGTTGAAGGTTATGAATCACCTTATGCAAACTTATTAGTATCAAGACAAGAAGACAAAGACAATGAAGTTTACAAAAAAGTTTTAGAGGTTTTACAATCAGAAGAATCTAGAAAAATTATAGAAGAAAAATTCCAAGGTGCTGTAAAACCAGTATTTTAACAAAGTAAAGGTCCATGAAAATTCATGGACCTTAAGTATTTTTATCCTAAGACATCTGCCAACTGATAGATAAAGTCATGGACATTTGTTACTACAGTTTTTACCTCTAGTGTTCCCCTGTCAGTCAACTTGTTTACAGAAAACTCTTGAAGGTCAACTGAATATATATAAACTGGTCTAACTATATCATCAAAGATATTGTAAGATGGAGTCATATTTCCACAGGCAATTGTAAATAAAACTGAGGACAGGCAGATTAATAAAGTTGCCTTTCTTGTTTCACTTCTCATTAAATCTTGGGCATTGTAGACATTATTTATAGTTTCAGGTAGAGGATACCTGTCCCTTATAGACCCTGCTAAAATATAAGGTACTTTTAGGTCAACTAAGGTCTTCATAATCCCTTCTTTGATGATCTTTTTTTCTACTGCTTTTTTTATAGAACCTGCTTCTCTAATTTTAGAAATAGTAATATAGTCTTGTTTTGTTTCGTAAAGGGAATAAGAGCCCCTTTGGGATATTCTAGAATCATTAGACTTTAGGCCCTTCATTATATCTACAGTAGCTAGGGTATTTCCGCCTATTAAGGCATCTACATAGCCAGCCTTAATGAGCTGGGAAAAATAAAACCTAGTCCTATCATCCATGGCTACATTTGGGCCTACAACCCATACTATATGGCCATTATTAGCCCTTTCGTATTTAAGAATTTGAAAAAGTTCATCGTAGTCTTTAGAAAAGGCAGTTTCTCTAGTTCTACCACTTCTAAATTGGAAAATATCACCCTTGTTTTGAGAAGTTGTAAATCCATCTGTATAGAGATAAATTCCCTCAGATCCATCTTCACTTCTTCCCACTATAACCCTGTCACCTACTTGCAAGTTTCTAAATTCAACTACTTCAATTTTGTCATCTTTAATTACTGGAACTGTATCCATTCTACTTTCAGCTACCCCTATCCATTTCCCATCTATCTTGAAGTATTCAGGATAAATACTCATGGCATGGTAGTTATCAGGAGCAACTCCTTCTACTATTACTTCTTCGTAACTTGCATCTGGAGCCTTATTAAAAAAGTCATTATCAAAGTCTGGTTCAATATAAATTTGTGGTTTAAACATAAGTCACCTACTTTATAAGTTTTTTCTTAAGGACAAAGGCAAAGTCTTGGGCATTAGTCAAAAAGCCTTCAACTGCGTAATTATCCCTTACTCTAGATACACTTTGAACAGAATATTCTGAAATATCAATATTATACACAAAAACTGGCCTTAAGGTATTGTCTATTACCTTATAAGATGGAGTCATTGATGCTGCACAAACAGAATGAAGTTGAGTAGCCAAAGAGATTACTAAAGTAGCCTTGTTTAGCTCAGCTTCCATTTCCTCAATACTTTCTAAGACATCTCCATATACAGGAGGCAGAGGACCGTCATCTCTAATAGACCCAGCTAAAACATAAGGCATTTCCATTTCAACGGCCTTTCTAATCAATCCGTCTTTTACCTCTCCAGATTCTACAAAGGCTTCTATAGAACCTAGTTTTCTAGCTTCATTTATGGTGTCTAGATGGTTGTAATGGCCATTTGGATAGGACTCTTGGGTATAGATATTTTGTCCTAGGGCAGTTTCTAAGTATCCACCTTCTAAATCATGGGTAGCCATTGCATTTCCAGCTAAAATTGAATCTATAAAACCTAGTTCCATAAGTTCCATCATAGCAACCCTTGTATCATAATCAAAGACTACAGCAGGACCTAAAACCCAAACTATGTATCCATCTGGGCTTTCCTTTTCATATTTCAAAATATCTACAAGTTTTTCATACTTGTCTGAACCTGACTCATCATAAGGTAGAACCTTAAAGTTTTTTTCTAAATTGTCAAAGGGAGTCTTGTTTACATAGATACCTTGACTACCATCATCTTTTTCAGCACATAGGATAAGGTCGTTTTTTAAAACCCTAGCAGGTTCTATGGTCATTATTTTTTCATTTCTTTTTACTACAACTCCGAAGGGGATGTTATTTTCTAGGAGGGTCCACTTGCCTGATTCCTTTATATATTCTGGATATACACTTGATAAGTGAAAGCAAGGTGGAAGGACTCCATCTATTTCAACCTTTATAAATTCCACATTAGGAGAATTTAAAAGTATAGTATTATTCCAATCTGGTTCGTTGTATTTTGGGTAATTGTAAGTCATAAGTCACCTCTTTTAAATATCTTAACAGACTAAGGGATAACAGTAAATAGACAATAGCTTTTCCAGGATAAAGGAAAATTTATCTGGGTATATATAATATGAAATTATATAAAGAAAGGAAGTTTATATGAAAGCGCATGTTATTAAAGCAGTTAAAGGCCAAAGAGCAGTCGATGGTGCTGGCGTTCATCTAACTAGAGTATTAGGTAGGGGAACAGTTGAGGCATTTGACCCAATATTAATGTTAGACTCCTTTGATTCTACAAATCCTGATGACTATATACTAGGTTTTCCAACCCATCCACATAGGGGAATAGAAACAATTACTTACCTATCTCAGGGAAGAATAGATCACAAAGACTCAATGGGTAACGAAGGTACAATAGGAGAGGGAGATTCTCAATGGATGACAGCGGGAAGTGGAGTTTTGCACTCTGAATTTCCAAAGGAATCTGATAGAATGTTAGGACTTCAATTCTGGTTAAATCTTCCAGGAAAAGACAAGATGACATCACCAAAGTACTTTGATATAAAAAATGAATCAGTGCCTGTAGGACATGAAGAAGGTGTTGTCTATAAGGCTATTTCTGGTGAATTTAAGGACTTAAAGGGAGCTACACCTCACCATATTCAAGCAAAATTTGTAGAAATAAAACTAGAACCAAACACTAGATTTACAATACCATTGGAAGAACTAGATACTCACTTTATCTTTAATCTAGAAGGCAGGGTTAAAATTGAAGACCAAGCCTTTACAGAAAAAACTGCCTTGTTGTTTTCTGAAGGTACTTCCATAGACATTGAATCTTTAAATGAACCTCTACACCTTATCTTTGTAGAAGCACCAAGACTAAATGAGCCAGTAGCATGGGGTGGACCAATTGTTATGACCAATAACTCTGATCTTGCCCTTGCCTTTGAAGAACTAGAAAATGGTACCTTTGTAAAGGAAGATCCATCAAATTAGATTGACTTTTTTTGAAAATTATAGTAATCTTTAAAAAGCGTAGAAAAGAAAGAAGGTAAATATAGGGTCTAGCGAGGAATGAAATGGTGGAAGCATTCTACAAACTAGTTTACTGGCCAAATCTTTGAGCATTTAGGGTGATTCCTATATAAATCATAAAGAATAAATTAGAGTGGTACCACGGCATTTCGTCTCTTAGAGATGGGATGCCTTTTTTATTATTTAAGGAGGGAAAATGAGACTATCAAAAATGTATTTACCAACCCTAAGGCAAGTTCCATCTGATGCAGAAATAGCAAGCCATCAGCTACTCCTTAGGTCAGGTATGATTAGACTTAATGTAAGTGGAGTATATACTTATCTTCCACTAGGTTACAAGGTAATAAAAAAAATTGAACAAATTACAAGGGAAGAAATGGACAGGGCAGGATCCCAAGAAACCCTATTATCAGCTATCCAACCAAAAGAAATTTGGGAAGGAAGTGGTAGGTGGGATACCTTTGGACCAGAAATGTTTAAACTAAAAGACAGAAACGAAAGGGAGTTTTGTCTTGGCCCAACCCACGAAGAATACTTTACTATGCTATTAAAGGACGAAATAAAAAGTTATAAGCAACTACCTTTAAACCTTTATCAAATTCAAACTAAATATAGGGACGAAAAAAGACCTAGATTTGGTGTAATTAGGGCTAGAGAATTTATAATGAAAGATGCCTATTCCTTTGATAAAGACCCAGAAGGCATGAGAAATAGCTACAAAGAAATGTGGGATGCTTATACAAAAGTCTTTGAGAGAATGAACCTAAACTTTAGGATAGTTCAGGGAGATAGTGGGGCAATGGGCGGATCTGACTCCCATGAATTCATTGCCTTATCAGAAACTGGCGAAGGAGTAATTGCTTATTCAAATGATTCCTCTTATGCAGCAACAGATGAAAAGGCTAAGGTAATAATCGATGTAGACGAAAGTGGACAACCTTTAGAAATAGAAGAAGTCCATACTCCTAATGTAAAAACTATTGACGCCCTTTCAGAATTTTTAAATATTGGGAAAGAAAAATTAGCCAAAGTAGTTATCTACGAAACTGTAGACAAAGAAATTATTATGGCCTTAATTCCAGGGCATAGACAATTAAATGAAACAAAGTTATTTAATGCAGCAGGGGTAAGTGATTTTGATATAGAAATTGCAAGTGATGAGTCAATAAGAAAGCTTACTAAGGCTGAACCAGGTTTTTCAGGTCCCCTTAACCTAGAAGGAAAGTTTAGATTATTTGTAGATGAAAGACTAACTAGGATGAAAAACCTAGTTATAGGTGCAAATAAAACAGACTACCACCTAAAAAACGTAAACTACGGAAGAGACTTTGAAGGAATTGTAGTAGAAGACTTATTATTAGTAGAAGAAGGGGACAAAGACCCAGAATCAGATGGAACCCTCCACCTAGACAGGGGAATAGAAGTAGGAAATATCTTCCAACTTGGTACTAAGTATTCTGACTCTTTAGGTTTTACCTACCTTGATGAAAATGGAAAAGACCAAGTAGTATATATGGGATCTTATGGAATTGGGATTTCTAGAACTGTGGCAGCTATAATAGAACAACACCATGACGAAGATGGTATAATTTGGCCACTTTCAGTAGCTCCTTACCATATTATAGTTACTATTGTAAATATAAACGATGAGGCCCAAGTAAAACTTGGAGAAGACCTTTATAAGGAATTTACAGATCTTGGATATGATGTTTTACTAGATGACAGGAAGGAAAGGCCAGGAGTTAAGTTTAAGGATAGGGACCTAATTGGTATACCTTTAAGGATAACTGTAGGTAAAAAAGCCCAAGAGAAAATAGTGGAATTTTCTACTAGGAGTGAAAAAACCAATGAGGAAGTGGGAACTTTAGAAGTGAAATCAATTATAGAAAAGTTCCAAATATAAAAACTATAATCCAAAAACTAGGCTAAGAATAAATGTTATTTAATTAATTTGAAAAAAACAACTATTTAAATTACAAATATAGTAGATTTTTTCCAATAAAACGTTTACAATATTAATAGATGCATTTTATTATAATTAAAACACAAAAATGTTTTAAGGATAGGAGGAAAAATAATGAATAACAAACGCATCGCTTTATTATTAGTGTTAATGCTAATGATGACTACTGTTTTGGTTGCATGTGGTGACAAAACTGAAACTACAGAACCTGCAGAAACTGCAGAAACTACTGAAACAGAAGAAACTGCTGAACCAGCAGAAGAAGGCGTAGAAAGCGTAGAAAGTTTTGCTGATGCTAACACTCTAGTAGTTGGAGCTCCAGACTTAAACGCTGATTACATTAACGGATTTGGTAACTCTTCTTATGATGTATGGATTAAGAGATTAATAGGTAACTATGGTGGAGACCTTGGTCTTGCTACTACTTATTATGACGAAGCTGGTGAATTCCATGTTAATCCTACAGTTGTAGATGGAGATATGGTTATCACTGAAAACGAAGACGGAACAAAATCATTCCAATTCAAGATTTTTGATGACTTAAAATGGAGTGATGGAGAACCTATTACAGCTAAAGACTATGTATTTGGTATTTTATTCCATGCTAGTCCAGAATGGATGGTAACTGGTGCTTCTAATAGTACCGGTGCTGAAGACATCCTTGGATTTGATGAATTCCATGACGGAACAACTACTGAATTCGCAGGTGTTGAACTAATTGATGATTATACTTTCAAAGTAACTCTTAAAGCTGATAAAGTTCCATACTTCCATGAAACTGCATTAGTAGGAGTTGGACCTAGCCCACTTCACAGATTTGCTCCAAACGTAGACGTTGTAGGTAAATCTTTAGTAGTAGCTGAAGGTTATGAAATTACTGAAGAAGATATAAACTCTTTAATTGAAGGTCAAAAAGCTCAAGTAGAACAAGCTCAAGAAACTTATGACAGCGAATTACAATCTTATAAAGATGCATCTGATCAATACACACAATTTAATGAAGAAAACATTGCTAACTATGACGCATTAGTAGCAGACTATGAAGCAGCTTTAGCAGCTGAAGATACAGATCCTGACTATGCTTATATGTTAGACCTTTACAAACAAGTTAAAGACGCTGAAGCTACATTAAAAGGATATGAAGACGGAACTATCGAAATGTCTCCACTTCAAACTCTTATGACTGCAGCAGCTAATGATGTTGCTTATAACTACAGATTTAACCCAGATGTAACTTCTGGACCATACAAATTTGTTGAATTTGCAAACAGCATGGCTAAAGTAACTATTAACGAAAACTTCAAAGGAAACGCTGAAGGTAAAAAACCTACTATTCAAAACGTAGTAGTACAAACAGTTAACCAAAAATTAGACCTTGACCTTGCACTTGCAGGAACTATCGACATAGTACCAGGACTAATTGAAGGTGCTAAGATTGATAAAGCTAAAGAAAATACTGATAAAGTTGGAACTCATTCTTTCTCAAGAAACGGTTATGGATTATTAAATATAATCACTGACATGGGTGCCACTCAATATCAAGGTGTTAGACAAGCAATTGCTTACTCACTTGACAGAAACGAATTCATCCAAACTATAGCTGGTGGATACGGAACAGTTGTTAATGGAGCATTTGGTGTTGCTCAATTCGAATACCTAGATAAAGGCGCAGAATTTAACGAAAAAGCTATCAACTACACAAGAAACGCTGAACTTGCTAACCAAGCATTAGATACAACTCCATACACTTTCGAAGCTGATGGAACTACTCCTTGGGATCCAGCAAAAGCACAAGAAATGTTCAATTCTAACAAAGACGGATTTGATTACTTTAGATATGATGCAGAAGGTAACCAATTAAGAGTTATCCATGAAGGTTCTACTAACAACGAAGTATCTGACTTAATTGCAACTCAATTACCAGATAACACTAAATTAGTAGGTATGAATTATATCTTCAATCCAGTTGACTTTGCAACATTACTAGACCATTACTATTATCCAGATGCTGCTGATGCAGAAGCACCAACAGTATTTAACATGGGTACAGGATTTGCTATTCCAAACGATCCATACTACGGATACCACAGTTCTCAAATAGATGTAGGCGGAAACTATAATAGAGTTAACGTACCTGAATTAGACACTATCTTAGAAACAATGAGAAAATCTGATTCATCTGATCCTACAGCTTGGTTAAATGGATGGCTAGAATTCCAATTATGGTTTAACGAATATTTACCAAATATTCCTCTATACGCTAATGAATACTATGATGTATTCACAACTAGAGTAAAGGGACTTGAAGCTACTCCAATGCATGACTGGTCAGATTTAATCTGTACACTAGAAATAGCAGAATAATTTTAAACTGAATATAGGGGAGCGAGCATAGCTCTCTCCCTTATTTTTATGGAAAATTAGTAATAAATTTTATTATTTTTTATAAATTTTAGGTTTATTACATAGAAAGGAGCGTTATCTACTGATAACAGATAATTATGCTTAAATATATTATTAAAAGACTAATAAATTTAATCCCAGTTCTTATAGTAATTTCTATGATTCTATTTCTATTAAATGAAGCTATGCCTGGAGACCCAATCGATATGTTAATGCCACAAAACATTGACAACGAACAACAAAGGGAAGAGTTAAGAAGGGTACTAGAAGAAAAATACGACCTTAATGGAAATTTACCAGAAAGATATGTAGGTTGGCTATCTAGAATTGCAGAAGGTGAATTTGGGGAATCTACTAGATTCCAAAGACCAGTAAAAGATATACTTGGAGAACCATTAAAAAACACTTTAATACTTAACATTGGTTCTACAATAATTGCTTTTACACTTTCTGTAATAATTGGTATAAAATCTGCCGTCCGAAGGGGAGGTTTTTATGATAAATTCTGGCAAGTATTTTCACTTGCAGGTATTTCTCTACCAACTTTTTTTACAGGTATGATGTTAATTTATACTTTGGCCCTTAGAAATAAAATATTTCCACCAGGAATGATGCCAATTAATAACGATTTTGGAACTTGGGTTAAACATCTTGTTTTACCAACAATTACAATTTCAATAGGATCTTTAGCTTCTACTTCTAGGTATGTTAGAAACGCAATGCTTAATGCATTAAGTCAAGACTACATTAGAACTGCTAGAGCTAAGGGTTTAAGTGAGAGAAAGGTAATCTATTCTCACGCATTTAGAAATGCACTTATCCCAGTAGTAACTATAGTTGCTTGGAATATCATGGGATTATTTAGTGGTGCAGCGATTACCGAAACTTTATTTGCTTATGATGGTATTGGAAAATACTTTATAGACTCTATTTTAGCTCGTGATTATAACATAATCATGACCTTAAATATGATGTATGCACTGATTACAGTGTTTGGAAACTTATTAATGGATATTGGATATTCAATAGTAGATCCAAGAGTTCGTTTAGAGTAGGAGGCGGTTATGAAAAAGAATAAAAAACTTAAAAATGAGGAAATTGTAAAAACTCATGAAAATAAAAGTGCTCTTTTAAAAGAAGAAGCAATAACCTCACCTGCGAAAATGGCTCTTAAAAACTTTTTAAGTAACAAGCTGGGCCTAGTAGGCTTAACTGGATTTTTACTAATAGTTTTAATAGTCTTTATAGGCTCTAGCTTTTTAGACTATGACCCTTACTATTCTCAAGGTATAATGAAAAACATAGCTCCTGGTTCAGGATATATGTCAGTACCTGGGGACCTTCAAGATGAAGGAATTAGGAATATTTCAGTTGGAACAACCTTTAGTGTTGGTGTTTCCAATGAAGATAACCTATATGTTTGGGGCCATAACCCAGCTAAAAATCAACAGATACCTCAAGAGGTACTCGATAATCAAGGAAATATAAATCAAGTTGCAGCAGGAGACAACCATATAATCGTTTTGACAAATGATGGAGATGTTTATGGTTGGGGAGAAAGGAACCACAATCAAACTCAAATTCCAAAGGATATTTTAGAATTTGCAAATCAAGATGGTGGTATTGCACAAATTGGTGCAAGTGACCTTTATTCTATAATCCTAACAGGAAATGGAACTATCAAAGTTTGGGGAGCAACTTTACCAACTGGTCTAAATCTAATTAGTAAAGATTATGATGGACAAGTTGAAGAATTTGAAGCTGGTTCTACTAATATTTTAGTTAGAACTAAAGATGGAAAAGTGTTAGTGTTTGGTACTAGAGGTTCAGAAATTGACACTGCTAGACCAGAAGAGATTAAAGAAGGAACTAAAAAAATCACAGAAATTGCAAGAATGAGGTATTCAGGATATGCAACTTCAGAAGATGGTGAAAATATTGTTTGGGGTTCACCTTTAGATAAGGCTTATAGTATTCCTGAAATTGAAGGAAAAGTAATAAAGGCTGTATCAGGAAGGGAACACATAACAGTTCTTACAGATGCAGGCAAGGTTTATTCTTGGGGTAATGACAACTATGGAGAAATCAACTACCCTGATGGAGAAAACTATGTAGATGTATTTGCAGGATATTTTAACAACTATGCTGTTAAGGAAGATGGTTCAGTAGACACTTGGGGGCTTGATGGATTTATTATGGGCTCTGACGAACAAGGAAGGGACTTATTTACTAGACTTGTTCACGGTGGTAAAATGACTCTACTTATAGCCTTAGTAGCTGTTGTAATTAACGTTATTTTAGGTATTACTTTTGGTATTATTGCAGGATTCTACGGTGGTATTGTAGATAATATTATAATGAGATTTGGAGAAATCGTATCTTCATTCCCATTCTATCCACTAATTATTACCCTGTCGGCCTTACTTCCTGTGGATACATCCCAATATGAAAGACTTATTATGATCATGGTTATCCTTGGTTTACTTGGATGGACTTCAATTGCTAGATTAGTTCGTGGTGAAATCTTATCTGAAAGAGAAAAAGATTATATTACTGCAGCTAAAGCTTTAGGACTAAGGGAAAGTAAGATAATGTTATCTCACATGCTTCCAAATATTTTATCTATAGTAATAGTAAATGCTACAATTGGTTATGCATCTTCATTACTAACTGAAGCAGGTCTTTCATTCTTAGGCTTTGGTGTTCAACCACCTTATCCATCTTGGGGTAATATATTGAATGCTTCTAACAATGTATCTGTACTAGAACTATACTGGTGGAGATGGGTATTCCCAGGTCTTGCAGTATTCTTAACTGCACTTACAGTAAACCTTATTGGGGATGCATTAAGAGATGCACTTGATCCTAAGGCACAAGAAAGGTAGGCTTATATGGCATTATTAGAAATTAAAAATTTACACACTTACTTTGAAACTAAAAGGGGTATGATTAAAGCTGTATATGGCGTTGACTTATCGGTTGAAGAAGGAAAGACTTTAGGAGTAGTAGGTGAGTCTGGTTCTGGAAAGAGCCAAACTGCCATGTCTATATTAAAGCTTTTTGAAAAAAACCAAGATATATATGAAGGACAGGTATTATTTGACGGTCAAGACTTAGCGGAGTTATCTACTAAGGAAATGGAACATATTAGAGGTAATGATGTATCTATTATTTTCCAAGAGCCAATGACATCTTTAAACCCTGTTTTAACAGTTGAAAGACAACTTTCAGAAGCCTTTATGCTTCATCAAGGTATGGATAAAAAAGAGGCAGCTGAAAACTCAATAAAAATGCTTCAAATGGTAAAAATCCCTAATCCGGAAGTTGTTGTAAAACAATATCCATTTGAACTTTCTGGTGGTATGAACCAAAGGGTAATGATAGCAATGGCACTTGCTTGTACTCCTAAACTTTTAATAGCTGACGAGCCTACAACTGCTCTTGATGTAACTATCCAAGCCCAAATCTTAAAACTAATGAATGATCTTAAGAGAGAAACAAATACTGCAATTATGTTTATAACCCATGACTTAGGAGTTATCAACCAAATGGCTGATGATGTAGCGGTTATGTATTGTGGACAAGTTGTAGAAAAGGCTCCTGTGGATTATATCTTTAAGGAAGGCTTATCACCATATTCACACCCTTATACAGAAGGATTATTAAAATCTATACCTTCTATAACATCTGACAAGGGTAAGAGACTTGATACTATTCCAGGATCAGTTCCACATCCACTAGATTTACCAGCTGGATGTAGGTTTGCTGACAGGTGTCCATACAAGACCCAAAAATGTATAGATGAAATGCCTGAAATAGTAAAGGTAAATGATGTACAAGAAATCAGATGTTTCTATCCAGAAAAGGGGGTTAGAAGCAGTGGAAAATAAAGTAATAACTAGTGTTGATAATACACAAGAAGTTGATACAGAAAAGCTTATTGGAAATAGGCTTAATGAAAAAAAGGTATTATTTAAAATACAAAACCTTAAGAAGTTCTTCCCACTAAAAAAGAAGTTTTTTACAGATAGACAAAGATATGTACATGCAAATGAAAATATCTCTATAGAAATCTATGAAGGTGAAACTCTTGGACTAGTAGGAGAGTCTGGATCTGGTAAGTCTACTTTAGGTAGAACTATTATACAAATCTATGATCAAACTGAAGGAACTACCCTTTATTACGGTACAAAAGTATCAGAAATGGCACCTAAGTATGTAGGGAGTATGATTAACAATATTCCAAAATTGTATCCAGAGTACAAGAAGGCTCTTGGAGAATTAAATGCCTTGTATGAACAAAGGGACAAGGAAACTGACATTGAAAAAATCCATGAACTTGAAGATAAACTTATGTTCAAACGTAGAGACATCCAAAACAAGTATCTTAACATGGTTAGACTTGCAGGTGGTCTATTAGCCCACAAGGATTTATCAAAGGTTTCTGGAGTTTTGAAAGAACAAAATGAATTAAGAGCTAAAATATCAGAAATTAATTACAGGTTGGAAAAACTTGAAATTAAATTAAACGATAGTGAATATGCTAATAAATTAGATTCGTTAAAATCAGAAATGGACAAGCTTCGTTCTGAAAGGGAAAGCTTATCTAAACAACTTTTAGAAAAAGATGCTAAAGTTGAAAGTGTAAGAATGGAAGCTGTAAATGAAGAAGGCTTTAAGGACTTAGAAGATGATAGAGACGATGGAATCGACTTATCTCAACTTACAACAGGAGAGATGAGAAGACTTAGAAAAGATTTACAAATAATCTTCCAAGACCCTTATTCATCTCTAGATACAAAACTGACAGTTGGTAACATTATTGGGGAAGGTGTTCTTGCCCATGACATGTTCAAATCAGCAAAATCTAAGGGATATAGTGAATACATCCAAAAGATTATGGATGAGTGTGGACTTGCTCCTTACTTTATTCATAGGTATCCTCACCAATTCTCAGGTGGTCAAAGACAAAGAATTGGTATAGCAAGAGCTCTTGCTGTACAGCCAAAGTTTATTGTATGTGACGAGGCAGTTTCTGCCCTTGACGTATCTATCCAATCTCAAGTAATAAACTTACTACAAGATTTAAGGGTAGAAAAGAACTTAACCTATTTATTTATAACCCATGACCTTTCAGTAGTAAAATACATTTCTGACCGTATAGCAGTAATGTATCTAGGTAACATCGTTGAGCTTTCAGACTCTGAAGAGATCTTTAAAACTCCTCTTCATCCTTATACTGATGCTTTATTAAATGCAATTCCTAGAACTGATGTTGAGTCTAACCAAGAACTATCTATCTTAGAAGGAGACATTCCATCGGCGGTAAATCCACCTAATGGATGCAGGTTCCATACCAGATGTGAATATGTTATGGATAGATGTATAAACTTTGAACCAGATTTACAAGACATGGGCAATGGACATTTTGTAGCTTGTCACTTAATGGACTTAGATCCTGAAGAAAGGGCAAACTTCATAAAGGAAAGAGACCAAGAAAAACTTCTAAAGATGAAACATGAAGATGAATTAATGGTTGAAGCTATACAGGAAACTCAAAAAAACTAGATTGAAGGTAATATAATGTTCAAAAAACCAAAAGACCCCTATGAGGATCTTTCTAGGACAGAATTAAACAAGAAGTACGATGAGTTTGGTGAAAATAACTTTTCTAAGGATGAAGAAAGGGACTTAATTTTTTCTGCTTTAAAGACGCTTTTGCCACCAGTACTCTTAGTATGTGCTGCCTTTGTACTTTTAACCTATATTTTAACTTTTATACTCTTTTAATTTACAAATCGGAAGTCTTATGGCTTCCGATTTTTTTAACTAATTATGGGTATAAATAAAAAGTCTAAAGAGGTGAATAATGAAGAAAATTGCAGCATTTTTTGATATTGACGGAACTATTTTTAGAGATTCCTTAATGACAACAAATTTTAAAAAACTAGTAAAGTATGAAATTATAAGTAATAAAATCTACTATGCAGAAGTAAAGGACGTCCAAGACAATTGGGATAGGAGATACGGCCAATACGATGACTATATAGAGACATTAGCTAGAGTATATTCCGAAAATC
>CAMEGD010000027.1 GCA_945916025.1 uncultured Clostridia bacterium | reverse complement strand
GCTCATCTATATACTACAAAAAATATCCCAGTATGTCAACAAAAAATAAAAAAAATATTAAGTTTTTTAGGAATAATTCTTTATAAATTTAAAAATAGGCAGCTGTAACTAATTAAAGTCCATGAAAACGATTCTTGTAGTTGATTATTCAAATATGAAAAAGTTAAAGTTTTGTAATAATTTATTTTTTGAAAACTTATAGGGTATAATAAAGATATTAAAATGTTTTACAATAAAGGATGAATTAAATGTCAAAAAATGATGACGATATAAAAAGAGCTCAGCTTAGAAAGGACTTAGAAGACTACAACAAGTCTTTGAAGGACGAGGAGACAAAAAAATCCCTGGAAATTATTGGAAACTCCATACTATCAGGACTTTCTAGTATTACAAACCTGTCAGCCCAGGCCTTGGAAATAGCTGTTGAAAAGACAAAGGCTGCAAACAAAAAGTCCCTATCTTCTGATGCAGATAAAATAAAAGAAAGAATAGCCTTAAGAAAAAAACAAGATATTTTAAAAGTTTACAAAAAGGCAGAGATTAAACAAAGAAGAAAGAAAAATAACATGAAATTTAATGTTAGTTTCATTATTTTCTTTCTTAGTTTTTTAGTTTTTAATTACTTAGTGAATTTTGCCCCCCTTGTATCAGGACTTATTTCAGGTGTAATAGCCTTAAGTGGAGGCTTTTTTACTGGTAAAGTTTACAACCCTAAAAAAGAAATACCTGGCATATCAACAAAGGACATTGAATATACTAACAACTACATGAAAATGATGAAAGAAGCAAATGAAGACCTGGACAAGATTTATTTTTGTGTAGAAAATGCTAAGGATGAAGAAATAAAAGAAAATGCCACAAAACTTTATGAAAGAGGCTTGCAGATACTAGAATATATTCAAAGTCATCCTCAAAAGCTTATGAAAGCTAGTAGGTTTTTAACTTATTATTTAGAAACTGCTTCGAATATCTGTGCAAAGTACATTCACTACTGTGATGCACCTTTTAAGTGTGAAGGTTCAGATGATGTATCAGAAAATGCAAAGAGGGCTATGATCTTATTAGAACAGGCCTTTGACAAAGAATTTAGTAAGTTATTAGAAGAGGATATTATAGATTTGGAAACAGATGTTAAAGTATTAGAAAATTCCATGAAATGGGATAATTATATGGATTAGGAGGTCTCAGATGGATTACAAAAACATTAGCTTAGAGGATTTACAAAAAAGTTCCACAAAAAAGGAAGAAACTCAATTAGACGTAAAACAAGAACAAGAAATCATTGAAGAAAAAGTAGTAGAATTAACCCCTGAAGAAAGGGAAAAGGTAGATAAGATAAAAAGTGAAATCAACCTTACAGATTCTGCTGTATCCATAGAATATGGAGTTGGGGCTCAAAAGAGTCTTTCTGAATTTTCCGGAACTATTCTAGCAAATGTTAGAAACAAGGATTCAGGAGAAGTTGGAGTTTTATTAACTGACCTTATGGGAGAAATTAAGTCTTTAGAAATTGATGATCTTGGAGAAAAGAAGGGATTTTTCTCTAATTTACCATTCTTTAAGGACTTAGAAAAGAAAATGGAAGGCATATTAAGAAAGTATGATACAGTAGAAAATTCCATTGACAAAATTGAACTGCAACTTGAAACTGCAAGAACAGGCCTTGTAAAGGACATAGCAGTTTTCGATCAACTCTATGAAAAGAACCTAGATTACTTCAAAGACCTACAGTACTATATACTTGCTGGAGAAGAGGTTGTTGAAGAAACTAGAAATGAAGTAATTCCTAGACTTAGACAAGATGCAATAAATTCTGGAGAACAGATGGATGCCCAACTAGTAAAGGACTTTGAAGATACTTTAAACAGGTTTGAGAAGAAAGTTCACGACCTTAAATTATCAAAAACAATGGCCATTCAATCAGCTCCACAAATTAGACTAATACAAAACAACGATAAACTCTTAGTAGACAAGATACAGACAGCTATATTAAATACAATACCACTTTGGAAGAGTCAAGTAGTTATAGCCTTAGGGCTTCACAACCAACAAGAAGCTTTAAAATTACAAAGGGAAGTTTCAGATACCACTAACGAACTTTTGAGAAAAAATTCTGAACTTTTAAAAGACAATACTAAGGCTGTTCTTGAGGAATCAGAAAGAGGTATAATTGATTTAGAGACCCTTCAAAAAGTAAATGAAGATTTAATTACAACTATTGAAGAAGGTATCTTAATCCAAAGAGAAGGTAGACAAAAGAGAATTTTAGCAGAACAAGAATTATTGAGACTTGAAAACAACCTTAAAGAGACCTTACTAAGAAACTATGAGGCAGACAAGAATGAAGTTGAAAGATTAGAAAATAGAAAATAGTTTATGAAGAAATTAAGCTTTTTTGAAAAAAATATGGGATTAAGCCTAGTGCTGCTACTAATAACAGTAGCACTAGGTTTTGTTGCGTCAAATATTGAGGGAGGCCTTCTAAATGAAGCCCTTATTTATGACCTTATGGGAGGCATGGAGAGGACCCCAATTTTGTTAAATTTTAGCAAATTATTAGCCTTTATTGGGTCAGCAAAAATAATAATTCCCTTGGTTGTAGTGCTACTGGTTTTTGCCTATATGGAAAAGGGGAAAGCTTTTATTGCAGGTCTTATTTCATCAAGTCTTGGAGTTTTTTTACTAAATTCTATTTTAAAAACTCTTTTTCAAAGACAAAGGCCTATAGACTATATGTTAGCTGAAGAATTATCATCATCTTATCCAAGTGGTCATACTATGACTAACACTTGTCTTTATTTATTCTTAGCCTACTACTTATCTAGATTTATTAGTCCAAAACATAAGAAGTTATTTTATCTTTTAGCAATTTTATTATCTTTATTAATGGGCTCTAGTAGGGTACACTTAGGTGTCCACTATATAAGTGACGTTATAGGTGGAATCTTAGGCGGATATGGTTTTTTTATCATAAGTGTTAACCTAGTAGAGGCCTTGAGTAGATACAAAGTTTAAAAGACCCAAAAAAATTGAAAAAGAAATTTTAATAGTTTATAATAATCATATAAAAAATGGAGGTATATATGGACGATTACGGAGGTTCGGGTAGTATTGTGCCGCAAATAATACTAATTATAATTCTAACCGGACTTAATGCTATTTTTGCGGCAACAGAGATGGCCGTTGTATCATTAAACAGAAACAAAATAAGCAACATGGCAGAAGAAGGAAGTAAGAAGGCTAAAACTTTACTAAAGCTAATGAATGACCAAACCAGATTTCTATCTACAATTCAAGTAGGCATTACCTTTGCTGGTTTCTTATCATCAGCATCTGCTTCAACTACTATGGCAACAGGACTAGGAAGTACCCTTAGAGGCCTTGGAGTCCCTCAAGGTCAAACATTAGCTGTACTTATAATTACAATTATTATTTCCTATATTTCTTTAGTATTTGGAGAGCTAGTTCCAAAGAGAATTGCCCTTCAAAACTCAGAAGGTGTAGCCCTTGGAGTTGCGGGATTTATTAACTTCCTATCAACTATACTTGGCCCATTTGCAAAGTTTCTATCTATGTCAACAAAACTTGTCCTAAAAATCGTGGGTAAGTATTCAGAAGATATTGAAGAAAAAATATCCGAAGAAGAACTTAGATCCTATATTTCAGTAGGCCAAGAACAAGGGGTTATCAACTCTCAAGGAAAAAATATGATGATAAATATTTTTGAATTTGATGATTCTGCCTCTTATGAAATAATGACCCCTAGAACTGAACTTTTTATGGTTTCATACGAAGACTTTTCATTAGAAACAGTTAATAAAATATTAGAATCAGGCCATTCTAGAATACCAATCTTTGGAGAAAACAAAGATGATGTAGTGGGAATAGTCTATGTAAAAGACTTATTTGTCGAATTAGAAAAAAACAACTATCAATCAATAGATTTAGATAAGGTTATGAAAGAACCATACTTTGTACCAGAATCTAAGAAAATTGACCAGCTTTTATTTGAACTTCAAAATTCTAACAACTACTTAGCCATATTAGTAGATGAATACGGCGGAATATCAGGCCTTGTAACTATAGAAGATATAGTTGAAGAAATAGTTGGAGAAATAAAAGACGAGTATGATGAAGAAGTGGACAGAATAGAAAAAGTTGGAGAAAACCAATATATAATTGATGGTCATGTGGAATTAAAGACCATAAATGAAAGATTACTTTTAGATATTGATAGTGATAACAGCGAAACTATTGGTGGGTATACCATAGAAAAACTAGGGTATTTTCCAGAAGAAGACTCATCAGAACCAAAAATATATAGAGATGATTTGTTAGAACTAAAAGTACTAAAAATGGATAGCAAGAGAGTATCTGAAGTAATGTTAACTGTCTATGACGACGATAAAGAAGATGACAAAGAGGCCCTTACTATTAGTGAATAGGTTGGGGGCCTATTTTATTGTAACAATAATGGTTCTATAATAAATAGTGTTGATGGATAAAATTCCATTGACACTATTTTTAGTATAAGTGAAAAATAATAGACATATGAATCACTGTATTTTAAAATATAGTCGTCAAAACAAATTTAAAGGAGTGATTTATGTCTATTAATTCTTATTCTATCAGAAGTTTGTTAGAAATACATGATAATAATTTCTTGTGTGATGAAAATTGTTATATAAAAAAGGTTATTAATGGTATTTCTAAACTTAAAGGTGTTTCACCATATTCATAGTCTAAATGTTCATCTAATTCAGCTTTTAACATACTTTCTAATGTATCTCCTAAGAGATCTTTAATTGCATCTTGAATATCTTGTATTGATTGAGGCTGATACTCTTCAATTAACATTTTGGAAATTTGATTTAGTTTTGTTTAAGGTCTTTTTCTGCCCATAAAAATTCCTCCTGATTAAGTTTACTTTATCTTAATCAGGAAGGCTTTCATGCACAAATTATTTTACAGTCTCAAAAAGATAATGATTATTCTACTAAATCTGCTGATGTTATTTCTATGATTTTTCTTAAGTCTTCTAAGTTCATTTGTACTTGGTGGCCGATTTTTCCACCACTAAAGTATATTTTTCCTACATTATCTGCTTCTTTTTCTATAAAGGTTGGGAAGAGCTTTTTCATACCTAGGGGAGAACATCCTCCATGGATATAGCCAGTTAGAGGGAGGAGTTTTTTTGATGGAATCATTTCTATGGATTTTTCTCCCGCTGCTTTTGCAGCCTTTCTTAGGTCTAGTTCTTTGTCTACAGGAATCATAAAGACATAGTTTCCTCTACTTTTTCCTTGAGTTACTAGGGTTTTGTAGACAAATTTTGGTTCTGCTCCTATTACCCTTGCTACTTCTAAACCGCTAACTACATTTTCGTAGGAATGTCCTGTATATGGAAGGTTTTCCTTATCAAGTAGCCTCATTACGTTTGTTTTTTCTTCATCTTTTTTCTTACTCATATAAAGGCCTCCTTATATAATGTTTTTATTATTTTAACACAAATTTATGCTTCTAGTAGTAAGAAACTACTAGATATAAAGGTCTTTTTAATATTTTTTTAAACATTTAACTAATTTCCTATGTTATAATGATGGATAGGATGAAAACGAAAATTATAAATATTGATGAGAATGATAATATAAATTTAATAAAAGACACCATCTTAAAGGGAGACTTAGTAGCTTTTCCTACTGAAACTGTTTATGGTCTTGGAGCAGATGGATTAAATGTCCAAGCTGTAAAGAAAATCTTTGAAGTAAAGGGTAGACCCCAAAACAATCCAATAATACTTCATGTTTGTGACTATGATATGGTAAAGACCTTAACTGTGGAAGACATGGAGAAAATAAAAAAAGTTGGAGATGTTTTTTGGCCGGGACCACTTACTTTAGTTGTAAAAAGGTCAACTTTAGTTCCTGATATTATTACTGGAGGACTAGATACTGTTGCCATTAGGATGCCAAGTAATAAAATTGCTTTGGATATTATTAAAAGTACTAATAGACCAATTGCTGCTCCTTCAGCCAATATTTCTGGAAGGCCATCTCCTACTGATGCAATTACTTGTTTTGAGGATTTGAATGGAAAAATAGAGTACATTGTTGAGGGAGGCAAAACTGAAATTGGACTAGAGTCTACTGTTTTAGATATTTCTGAAGAAATTCCCAGTGTCTTAAGGCCAGGAAAGGTTACTTTAGAAGATTTACAGCCTATATTACCTAATGTTGAAATCGACAAGGGAATTATTGAAAAGGGTAAGACTCCAAAGTCACCAGGACAGCTTTACAAGCACTATTCTCCTAAGGCAGATAGTTATTTGGTTAAGGGGGACTTCCTAGAAAAGGAAAGAAAGATTAAAGACTTTATTTTAAATCATCCTGACAAAAAGATAAGCCTTATGGTTACAAGTGATCTTAAGGATAGACTTAAAGAAGAAAATTATGAGATTTTCGATTTGGGGTGTAGGGAAGACCTTGATAGGATAGGGTCTTTGTTATTTAGAGGTTTAAGGAACCTTGACAAGATTGGCTCAGATATAATTTTAATAGAGGAGTTTAAGGAAGAGGGTCTTGGTCTAGCTATTATGAACAGGCTAAAGAAGACTACCTCAAATAAACATATATAGGAGAAGATTATGAAAATTTCAATTGGAAGTGACCATGCTGGATTTGAACTAAAGGACCACATAATAGGTTTTCTAAAAGACCTTGGTCATGAGGTTATAGATGAGGGTACAAATGGACCTGAGTCTGTTGACTATCCAGATTTTGGAAAAAAAGTAGGAGAAAGGGTTGCTAACAAGGAAGCTGATTATGGGATTGTTATTTGCGGTTCTGGAATTGGTATATCTATTGCAGCTAACAGGGTTCATGGAGTTAGATGTGCCCTTGTAAATGAGCCTTTATCTGCTAAACTTTCTAGGACTCACAACAATGCTAATGTTGTAGCTTTTGGAGCTAGACTTATAGGCAGAGATATGGCAGAGGAAATAGTAAGGGTATTTCTGTCTACAGATTTTGAAGGCGGAAGACACCAAAAAAGAGTTGAAAAATTAGACTAAGGAGAAAAATCATGTCAAAAGTAGTAGTATTTGATCATCCACTTATCCAACACAAACTTACAGTATTAAGAAAAGAAGAAACAGGATCAAAGGAATTTAGAGAGCTAGTAACTGAGATTTCGACCTTAATGGCCTATGAGGTTACTAGGGACTTAGAGCTTGAAGATGAAGTGATTAAAACAGCCATGGGAGAGACTATAAAGTCAAAGGTTATCTCTGGTAAAAAATTAGGTATTATTCCTATTTTAAGGGCTGGTCTTGGTATGGTTGATGGATTTTTAAATCTTGTTCCTAATGCAAAGGTTGGACACATTGGTTTATATAGAGATCCTGAAACACTAGAGTCAGTTGAGTATTATAATAAGTTGCCTAGAGATGTATCTGAAAGGACTCTTTATCTAGTTGATCCAATGCTTGCGACTGGAGTTAGTTTAGTTGCTGCTATTGACATATTAAAAAAAGCTGGATGCAAAAACATCAAGTGTGTAAATATAATTGCAGCTCCAGAAGGCCTTAAAAAAGTCCAAGAGCAACACCCAGATGTAGATATTTATGCAGCGTCAATTGATGACCACTTAAATGACCATGCTTATATTATTCCAGGATTAGGAGACGCAGGGGATAGATTATTTGGAACAAAATAATTTTAGGAGCTTATGTTAGATTATTTAAAAGTTATGATATTTGCTGCAGCTGGAAGTTTTTTACTAACACCTGTAGTTAGGTTAATAGCTCCAAAGGTGGGGGCTATTGATATACCTAAGGACAACCGTAGAATGCACAAAAAACCAATACCTAGTATTGGTGGACTTGCTATATACGGGTCTATAATTTTATCTGTGGCTGTTTTCTTATGGCCATTAAGTAGAGAAATGTTAGCTATGTTATTTGGGGCTAGTGTAATTGTTGTGTCTGGATTTATAGATGATACTAAGGGTCTAAGTCCTTCAATGAAGATCATTTTTCAGTTAATCGCTGCCCTTATAGCCTTATATGGGGGAGTCAATGTGGAGAGCATTTCTAATTTTCTAGGGGAAAAGGGGTCTATTGTGTCCCTTGGTTTACTTTCATATCCTCTAACAATTTTGTGGATAGTTGGTATTACTAATGCAATTAACTTAATAGATGGAATGGACGGCTTGGCAGACGGGATTTCCGCCATTGCTGCTATTACTTTATCTTTAACTTCATTTATTTTTGGTAATACTGAAATAGGACTAGTCTGTCTTATTATTGCGGGGGCTTGTTTAGGGTTTTTACCATATAACTTTAACCCAGCAAGTATATTTATGGGAGATACTGGAGCCCTGTTACTAGGCTACTTATTTTCAGTTGTAACTATAGAAGGGGTTATGAAGACTACTGCTACAGTTGCCGTTGTAGTTCCAGTCCTAATACTAGGACTTCCTATATCTGACACTCTATTTGCTATAGTAAGAAGAAAACTTAGTGGTAGGTCCTTTGCTGTTGCTGATAAGGGACATCTTCATCACAGAATTTTAAATATGGGATTTACTATTAAACAAACTGTAATCATTCTTTATACCCTAGCTCTTATTTTAGGAATTTTAGCTATATTGATTTCTCTAATTGGGGGTCTTTATGGAAATATTTTAGCTATTGGAATAATTGTTATTATAATTCTTGGGGCAAAAAATATTGGGATGTTTACTTTAGACGAATAAGGAGATTTTTTAATGAAGGTAATGTGTATATTTGGAACCAGACCGGAGGCTATTAAAATGGCCCCTGTTATCAAAGAACTAAAGAAGCACGAAGATATAGAAACGGTAGTTTGTGTAACTGGCCAGCATAGACAAATGCTAGATCAGGTTTTAGAAGTCTTTAAAATAAAGCCTGACTACGATTTGGACATATTTAAGCCAGGCCAAAGCCTTACTGATATTACAGTAAATTCAATATCTGGTATTGAAAAAATACTTGAAGAAGAAAGACCTGATATTTTACTTATTCAAGGGGATACTACAACTGTATTTTCAGGAGCTTTAGCAGCCTTTTATCAAAAAATTAAGATTGGACATATTGAAGCAGGCCTTAGATCAGGGAATTTATTTTCACCTTATCCAGAAGAAGCTAACAGAAAGTTAGTGGGAGTTCTTGCTGATTATCATTTTTGTCCAACAGATGCAAATAGACAAAATTTATTAGAAGAAGGCTACCCAGATGAAAAAATCTACATTACTGGTAACACAGTAATTGATGCCTTAAAATATACAGTAGATGAAGACTTTGACTTTCAAGATGAAGTCTTAAACAACTTAGACTATGAAAATGAAAAAATCATATTGCTAACTTCCCACAGAAGGGAAAACCTTGGGGAACCAATGAGAAATATATTCTCTGCAGTTAGAGATGAACTAAAGGACAGAAAAGACATAAAGGTTGTATTTCCAATTCACCTAAATCCAAAGGTAAGGGAAATTGCCCATGAAATTTTAGATGAAATGGATAACATTGTCTTTGTTGAACCTTTAGACTATCTTCCATTTACAAACCTTATGAACAAGTCTTACCTTATTATGACTGACTCCGGTGGAATTCAAGAAGAGGGTCCGTCTTTAGGAAAGCCTATTCTAGTTTTAAGAAATGAAACTGAAAGGATGGAAGGGATTGAGGCAAATACTGCCAGGTTAGTAGGAACTGACTATGACAACATTAGGAAAAATCTAAAGGACTTATTGGATAACGAAGAGTCCTATAGGGAAATGGCCCATGCTAACAATCCTTACGGGGATGGAAATACTTCAAAGAGAATAGTTGAAATAATAAAAAATATTTAATGCCCTTATTTGGGCATTTTTTAGTGTCAGAATAGTTACAATTTTTTAACATTTAACAAAAACATAATAAATATAGTATAATATTATAGTGAAGGAATTTAAAGAATATTTAGAAAACTTAAAGAAAAAAATAAATGTAGATTTATTAGGTCTAGTTAAGGCTGAAGTCCTAGAAAAGGTAAAAGAGGATCTACAAGAAAATATTAAACTTGGATATAAGACTTCCTTTGAAAATGAAGATTTAACTAGTAGAGTAAGTCCATCTTTTCATCTAGAAAGTGCAAAGTCAATATTTGTAATTGGTATGTCTTATATATGGGAAGAAGATCAGAATCCTGGGAAACTGAGGATTAGTAACCATGCAAGAGGACTTGATTATCATAAAGTTTTAAGACAAAGACTAGATGATTTAGTTTTTGAACTAAAAAAAGACTATGAATTTTCTTATTATATTCAAGTTGACTCAGGAAATCTGTATGAAAAAGAATTAGGACGACTTGGGGGCTTTGGATATATTGGTAAAAATTCTTTACTAATAAATGAAGAGTTTGGGTCTTATATTTTCCTAGGTATATTAGTTACAGATATTTCATTTACTCAATACTCGAAGGCAAAGGAAGGGTCTTGTTTAGATTGTGAAATTTGCATAAAGTCCTGTCCAGCTAAGGCTATTATTGGAGATTATAGGATAAATGCTTCAATTTGTCATTCCTATCTTAGTCAGCTAAAGGAAGATAGGCCAGAGACAAAAGACATAAGCTATGCCTATGGATGTGATATTTGTCAAAGGGTATGTCCAAAGAATAAGGATATTAGTAAAAATGTCCATGAAGAATTTAGGCCTTTAATTTATTCCTTTGATATGGAAGAAATTAAGAACTTAAGTAACAAGGCATTTGTTAGAAAGTACAAGGACCAATCTTTTTCTTGGGTTGGTAGGAAGGTAATTTTAAGGAATATAGAAATCCTTAGTGAGGAATAAAATGTATGTAGGGGTATTAGAAGTAAAAATAAGAATTTTTGATGCCTTCACTTTAAAGGACAAGAGGCAAGTTATTAAGTCAGTTTTAGACAAGTCTAGGGGCAAGTTTGAATTTGCTAATGGGGAAGTTGGGGAAGAAGACCTGGTTAATCTGTCGATTTTGGGATTTTCTTGTGTTTCTAACTCCTATTCTCATACTGAAAGAAGACTGGAAAGACTACTAAATTTTTTAGAAGATGATTATAGGTTTGAAATTATAGAAGTAGAAAGAAAGATTTATTAATGTTATCAAAGAAAAAAATAAAAGAAGTTTTAGATATACTAGATGTTACCTATCCAGATGCGAGGCCAGAGCTTAATCATACAAATTCTTTTGAGATGCTTATAGCTACTATTTTATCTGCTCAATGTACAGATGTTAGGGTAAATATGATTACAGAGACCTTGTTTAAAGTTGCTAAAAATCCAGAGGAAATGTATGGACTTGGCTATGAGAAATTAAGTGAAATAATAAAGCCATGTGGGTTTTTTAATACCAAGTCGAATAATATTTTAAAGACATGTAAGATTTTAATTGATGAATACGACTCTAAAGTGCCAGAGTCTAAGGAAGATTTAGTAAAACTTCCAGGAGTAGGCAGAAAGACTGCCAATGTAGTAGTAAGTACCTGCTTTGGAGAGCCTGCCATTGCAGTAGACACCCATGTTTTTAGGATAACTAACAGGATAGGTATAGTAAGGGAAGATACAGTTGAAAAGACTGAAGATTCTTTAATGAAAAAAATTGATAGATCCATGTGGACTAAGGCCCACCTCCTGTTTATTTTTCATGGAAGAAGGACCTGTAAGGCCAGAAAACCAAGTTGCGAAATTTGCACAGTAAGGGATTATTGTGAGTATTATAAAAATGTTTTAAATAAGTAGGTATAAGATGAAAAAAATACTAATTGGAATTTTAATATTAATATTAGTTGTTAGTGCTCTTGTTGGAGTAGGCTATTTAACTTATTCAAAGGTTGTAAATGTAGATACTATTTATTCAGGGATAAGTATTGAAGGGGTGGATGTTTCTAACCTTTCTAAAGAAGAAGCCATCAGCAAACTAACAAAAGAAGATACAAACCTTACAAAAAATTTAGAATTAGTTTATAAGGACTATGACTTTTCATATAGTTATGAAAGCTTAGGCTACAAGCCTGACTATAAGAGTGCTGTTGAAGAAGCTTATGAATATGCTAGGGAAGGAAGTCCTGGGGAAAGGTTTTTAATGGTAACAAACCTAAAAAAAGAACCTTTAGATATACAAGTTGACAAGGAGTTTAAGGAAGAAAATATAAATGAAGTTATAGCTCACCTTAATAATGTAATATCCTATGCACCTACAAATGCAATGCTATCAATAGTAAATGATGAAATGATAATTACAGATGAGCAACTAGGCTATAATGTAGACAATCAAGGTACTAGAGACCTTATTCATAAGGCACTACAAAATGATTCTAAGATTGAAGTCCCAGTAATTGAAAAGAAGCCAGAGATAACAAGAGAGTTTTTCACAGCCCTAAAGGGGGATATTGGAACTTTTTCAACAAATTACTCAACTAGTATACAAAACAGAAAAGAAAATATAAAACTAGCAGCTAAGTTGATTGATGGAACAGTTATTATGCCTGGGGAGCAGCTTTCCTTTAATGATACTATTGGAGAAATATCTTTAGGAACTGGATTTTTACCAGCTACAGTTATTTTAGAAGGAGAATATGACACAGGAACTGGTGGCGGAATATGTCAAGTTTCCACAACTCTTTATGTAGCAGCAGTAAAGGCTGACTTACAAATAGATGAAAGAAGAAATCACTCTAGACCAGTAAATTACGTGCCGTTAGGATTAGATGCAGCAGTTGCAAGTGGATTTTTAGACTTAAAGCTAACAAATCCCTTTGACTTTCCAGTATATATAAAGGCTAAGGCTGACAACGACAATATAACCTTCTCCATTGTAGGAGATACAGACAAAAAGAACTATGATATAGACCTAGTATCTGAAAGATCCCAAGTCCTTGGTAGCAACACACAAACTAAGTACTCAACTAGTCTATCAGCTGGAAGCCAAGAAGTAACACAAGCTGGTTACAGCGGCTCAAGGTACAATTCTTACAAGATTAAGACAAAAGATGGACAAGAAATATCAAGGGAAACTTATTTATCTAGTACCTATCCAGCAAGGGATACAATAATTACTATTGGAACAGGTCAAGTTAAATCTGTTGAATAAGATGTAGAAGAAGGCGGAAATTAAATATTAGGACATTAAAAAACCCACTATCTAAAAAATAGTGGGTTAGTCTTTTTAATTAGTCAAGTGGTGAAAATTGGTCTTTTTCAACACCACATAGTGGACATACGAAATCTTCTGGAAGATCTTCAAAAGCTACTCCAGCTTCTAAATCGTATTCTGGTGCTCCAATTTCTGGATCATAAATCCAACCACATGCGTCACATACGTATTTTTGCATTTAAAATTACCTCCTAAATATAGTACTAATATATTACCCCGAATAATTAATATCTAAACGATTCTAGAAAAATTATTCCATTGGAGCAAAATCTGATTTAGGAACTCCGCAAATTGGACATACCCAGTTTTCTGGTATATCTTTAAAATCAGTACCAATATCTACGCCAGCATCTGGATCACCAAAAGCAGGATCGTAAACATAACCACAAGCTTCACAAACGTATTTCATAATACTACCTCCTAAATTATTAATTAACTCTTATTTATATATTACACCAAAATCCCAAAAATTTAAAGACTTATAAATTAGTCTTTTCAAGTGTTTAAACAATTTTTCATAAGGGTATTTAGAAGTTAGGGAATAATTAAGTAAAAGAAATGAAAGACGGTTATTATGGAGTATCATTTTTGCGGATGTGTAAGAAGTGATTTAGATAAGATTAAATCATTCGTAGACAATAGAATAGAAGACCTAAATCGGTATATTATAGATGATGATAGACTTTTTGAAATAAAACTTATAGTAAATGAACTAGTTCTTAATGGAGCAATCCATGGAAATGAACTTTCTTACAAAAAGTCTGTTTACTTAAACATAGATTATTGCGAAGACACCTTGTTTATTAGGGTAGAGGACGAAGGTAGAGGTATAAATTTCAGTATAGATACCTATGATCCATCCCAAATGTTATCGGGGGGAAGAGGCTTAGTCCTAGTTACAGGACTAGTTGATGAAATAAAAATGTTTGATAATATAATTATCGCTACAATTAATATTAAATAAGTCTAAAGGACCTAATAAAATATGAAAGGGACCCCAAAGTTGAAAAACTGTGGGGTTTTTTGTTAATAAGAATAAGCAAAAATCAGATAAATTCTTAAATTAAAGTAATAGTCTGTAGAAATTTAATTAAATTAATAATATTTACTTTATTAATTAAGG
>CAMEGD010000026.1 GCA_945916025.1 uncultured Clostridia bacterium | reverse complement strand
CTGTATTTTATAACAAATATAAATAAGATAATATATAAACCTAATATTAAATAATAAAAAATAGAATATATATTAAAGGAAAATAAAATATTTATTATCTTAATTAGAATCATCCCACCAAATACTAGGGCATAAAGCCAATTTAGTTTAATTTTATTATAAGTCAAAAATAGAAATAAAGATATAATAATTGGCTCTAAAATAGTAATAAAATAGTTAATAATTACAAAAGACATGTAGTCCCTAAAAGTAGAATCCTTAAAAACTTCCCTGTAAGAATCATAGGCCTCTATACTTTTTGAGTTTATTAGGGCCTCTAAAGACCCAACTAAGATAATTATGATAGTAATAAATAAAATAGTTTTTAGGTCTCTGTGGTATTTTACTTTCATTCAAACTTCCTCTCTCCTCCCAATAAATCTAGGAAATCTTACCTATATAAGTAAAAACAAAGAGGGACTAGACTAGTCCCCCTTATTTTAGTTAAACAATTTTATTGAATGTTTGTCATCATAGAATCAAATGAAGCTTTGATTTCTCCGTATGCATCTTCAACTGTTGCAGGTTTTACGCTATTCCATGATAATAATGCATTTTTCCAAGTATCCCATACTTGTCCCCATTCAGAGAATAAAGGTCTTAGAGGTGCATCTTCATAAGAAGTATATGCAGCAGCTATAACTTGTTTTTGAACATCAGACAAGTCTGAGTTTTCATAAGTTTCAATAGTTGCATTTTCTAATATCTTACCAGTAGCATTAAATAAATCAATAGCATACTCAGGGTTTACAATTTCTTTAATCATAGCATAAGCTAATTCAACTTTTTCAGGTTCTTCTTCGATTCTAGAGTTTATGGCAAGTCCCCAGCCACCTTTCCAGTGAGAAAGAGGGTTTCCATTAATTGTAATGTTAGAAATAGGGTTTATAACTATATTTTCTTCTCCAGCTATATCAATCATAGTAGCTTGTTCCCACGGACCAGCTATTCTAATTACACCATTAGCGTTAGGTCTAAATTGATCATCTACATATCCCCAACCAGCATCAGAATCAAATAAAGCTGTTCCTGCTGCATCATGTTTCTTCCAATATTCATATATTGAATTAATTACAGCTTGTTTTTCTTCTGGAAGATCAGCATATTCCATAGTTAAATCTGAGAAGAATGTTCCATCTTCATTTTTACCAAGAAGTTCGATTTCAGCAGAATTAGTAGCAGCTACGCCAAACCATGCATCAAACAAAGGTAATAACACAGTAGCTTCATTTTGAGCATCATTAAGTTCGATTGGATTTCCTAGATCGATACCAGCTGTTTCAGCATTAGCTGAGTTCGCAAAAGTAATTAAAGTTTCAATATTGTATGGGAATGCTAAATATTCACCATCAATTTTAAATTGTCCACCTAAACCAGCATTAAAATCATCCCATCCACCTATATCAGCAGCTAATTTTTCTGCATCAATTGGGTTTAATACTAAGGCATCATTTAGACCATAAAGTCTATCAGCTGGAATTGCAAATAAGTCAGCTACGTCTTCATTAAGTGCATCTGTATTATCTAAAGTATCTAAATGATCAAAAGCACCAACTTCAATAATGTTAATCTTTGCATCTGGATTAGCTTCCATAACCCTATCAGCAGCTGCCTTATAGTAATCTAACCAAGCTGTTTCCGCTTGAACGCTAATTTCACCTGTTAAATTACCAGCTTCAGTTGTTTCAGTTGTTTCAGTTGTTTCAGTTGGTTTTGCTGCATCTTCATTTCCACCGCTACAAGCTGTAAGAACTAAAGCTAAAACCATTAGCACTGCTAACAGTGACTTAAAGTTTTTCATATAATATTTCCTCCTAAATATATACAAGGACTTTGCAAAGGATTGCATACCCTGTATGAAAATAAATTTTTGAAGAATTTCAAAATTTTCTTCATGTAAATCTAATATACCCCTAGAAAAAAGAAATAACCAAATTTTGTATATAATTATAAGATCTAGATTTTAAAAAGAAGTAGCCTAAACTACTTCTCTAATTAAAATAACATTATATATTTATCAAAATATAAAACAAAACTTATATTCTTAAAAAGTCCCTAGTCCTTTCAAACTTAGGTCTAGAAAAGATATCTTCAGGACTACCCTCTTCTAGGATTACTCCCTTGTCCATAAAGATTACCCTATCAGAAACCTTCCTGGCAAAGTCCATTTCGTGTGTAACTACAATCATAGTAAAGCCTAATTCAGCTAACCTTTGCATAGTTTGCAAAACTTCATCTACCATTTCGGGGTCCAGGGCAGATGTAGGCTCATCAAATAAAATAACTTCTGGCTCCATAGACAAAGCTCTAGCTATAGCAACCCTTTGCTTTTGGCCACCAGATAGTTGAGAAGGCTTAGCGTTTTCATAAGCTCCCATCCCAACAAGATCTAGATAGTACCTGGCCTTTTCCAAGGCTTCACTGGAAGATTTCTTTTTTACTTTTTCTTGGGCTATTGTGCAATTTTTTATGGTACTTAGATTTTCAAAAAGATTAAACTGTTGAAAAACCATACCTAAGTTTTCTCTATACCTATTTACATTAACATTCTTATTTAAAATATTTTCTCCATGAAAGAGGATTTCGCCCTCATTAGGTTCTTCAAGTAAGTTTATGCACCTTAAAAAAGTAGACTTACCAGACCCAGAAGATCCAATAATAGTTATAACCTCTCCCTTGTTTACAGCTAAGTCTATTCCCTTTAAGACTTCATTATTTCCAAAGGTTTTTTTTAGTCCTCTAATGTTTATAATAGTATTATTCATAAAATTCTCCTAGTTAGCACTCTTTAATACATCAATTTCTATCTTATCATAGGAGTCAGATCCCCTAAGCTTCCTTTCAAGTAAATGTAATAAGGATGCTATAGATAAAGTTAAAAACAAGTAAATCATAGATGTAATTAAATATGTTTCAAAAGTCAAAAAGTTTCCACCAGCTATAGTCTTAGTAACAAAGAATAGTTCATTAACTGTAATAACATTCAATACAGAAGTATCCTTAATATTAACTATAAATTCGTTACCAGTTGCAGGAATAATATTTCTAAAGGCTTGGGGTAAGATAATATTAGACATAGTTTGGAAGTGGTTCATGCCTAGGGCACTTGCAGCTTCAAACTGTCCCTTATCTATTGCTATAATTCCCCCCCTAACAACTTCAGCCATATAGGCACCTGTATTAATAGAAACTACTACTAAGGCTGCAGTCATAGGAGATACATCAATGCCAGCAAATTGAGCTAATCCATAATAAAATAAAATTGATTGAACTATCATAGGAGTACCTCTAAGAACTTGAATATAAATATTTGAAAGTAACTTGGCTCCACCTAATATGAAATTAACTATAGAATTCTTAGTCTTAGGACTAGTCCTAATAATTCCTATTATCATCCCTATAAGTAAACCTACAATTGTACCTATTAAGGATATCTCTAAGGTGGCCAAGGTTCCCCTTAAAAATCCAGCCCTGTTCTCCATAAATATATTTGCCATTCTAGATAAAAATTCCATTATCTTCCCCCGAAAAATTTTCTATTATAATTAATTACTTAAATTTGTTACTTCATCCATTATACTTAGTCTATCTTCATTAGATATACCAGCTAGGACTTCATTTATTTGTTCAGTTAAGTCACTTCCCTTTTGGATACCTACAGCAATAGCAGTATCTTCAGGACTAGTTTCAAAACCATCAGTAAGATCTATCATTTTTAGGCCAATTCCAGCTACTTCAACAGACTTTCCTTCAGGTCTTTCTGCCACATAGGCATCAGCCTTATCACTTTGAACAGCTACCCTAAGAATAGGAAAATCTGGCATTGGGCTTAAGTGTTCAACACCTTCAATTTGATTTACAACCTTGTCATGGAAAGTATTAAGTTGAGCAACTACCCTTGCCCCATTAAAGTCTGCTAGACTAGTAGCATCCTTGTAAGGACCATTTTCATTAACTATTAAAACTAAGTCAGAATTGTAATAAGCATCTGAAAAGTCTATTTGTAAAGCCCTTTCTGCAGTTGGGCTCATACCAGCCATAATCATATCAATTTTTCCAGAAGTAAGGGCAGGTACAAGACCATCCCATTCAGTCTTAACAGCTACAACTTCTTTTCCTAAAGCCTCTCCAATAATTTTTGCAATTTGAACATCATAGCCATTTGCAAACTCTGGAGATCCCTCTATAGGAATAGCCCCGTTGGAATCATCTTTTTGGGTCCAATTGAAAGGTGGATAACCAGCTTCCATACCAATTCTTAAAACATCACCAGACTCTTCAGTTACTTCTTCTGAGTTTTCAGCAGTCTCATCTTCATTTTCAGTTGTTTCTTCTACAGTTTCAACAGCATCATCATTAAGTTCACTATTAGTAGTTTCATTTCCTGAACAACCAATTAGGGAAACTACAAGTACCATGGCTAACATTAAAAGCAAATTTCTTCTCATTTTTTTCTCTCCTTAAAATATTTTATAAATACAAGTTAGACTTTTTCTTCAAAAAAAAACTTCCGACCAGGTTCCATAGAACCTGGGACGAAAGTAAGTCTCTTCGTGTTACCACCCATTTTTATAAATACCTTGCGATATTTACCTCAAAAAGTACTAAATAATACTCAGGTGCTATAACGTGCACTAACGTCGATTTATCAAAAATCCAAACCGATGCTCAAAGTCTTTATTCACCCTTATCCTACTATCCCCTTCCACCAAACGGAGACTCTCTATGAGTATTCAAAAAGGCTACTCTTCTTATCCTTGCATTTATTTTATGTAAGTATATTATTATATTTTAATTATGTCAACACTTTTTTAGTATAAATTTAATATTAATAAAAAATATTTTAGACTATAGACAAAGTATCCCATGATTTAAAAAAATCAAGGGATACTTTTATGTTCTACAAAAATATAAAAAATAAGAAAGCTAATTGGAAGTGATATACCAGCCCACATTTTTTAAGATTATTTTTATCTATACTAACTAACTTGTCCTTATAGGCAGATAGTATCTCATATCCAAAATAAGTTATGATTAAGAAACCTATAAAAATAAGGAATAATACAAAAAAAGCCAAAAGATTTTTCTTTTAGCTTTCAACTTTTAGTATTTATCCCCTAAGCTCAGAGAATTTTGGATCCCATGTTTCGTTGTCTAAGAAAGTCTTTCCTACTACTGAAAATTGATAATTAAGTAAGGAGTGTTCTTCTATCATTTCTAAAACTAGTTCTTTGTCTTTTTCTATTCCAGAAGCTTTTTATATTTTATCCATTATATCTTTAAATTTTTTGTGTTCTTCTTTGTTGTGACTTACATAGTCCATATTTTTCCTCCTAAATTTATACCTTTATAAACTTGGTCCAGTTTTCTCTAGTTATATCTAATAGTCTAATCCTTCTACCCTTAAGTTCTTCTAGGATTTTGTTAAAGTCTTCTTGGCTAATTACTGGTATATTTCTTTCTTCTAACTTAGACATATCAATATTTACTAGGCCCACTTCACTAGGTTCAAAAAGGTTTTTTCATCCCTTGTCAAAGGAGTCTAAATAAAGGGTTATGGCTGAGCGAAGCTGTCTTATGGCGAAGTAGTTTATATTATAGTCTCTAGACTGATGACCATATTCATAAATAGTTAAGGCATCATCTAAAATTGGAAGTGCATAGGATAAGGCGTAGTACTTGTTTTGAGAGTGATAAAACTGAAGTAAGGGGTAGGCCCTTTCTTTAAAGTTTATATCACTTATTCCCACTGTAATATTTGTAAGGACATTATCCATACTATAAAAATCTTTACCTGACCATGAATTTATTAGTATTTCTTCTGGCGAGTTTCCCAGGGTATGCATCTGTCTTACTAGGGTTCTTTTTTGTATTGCTCCATCTACTATGGAAATTATATAAGACACACTAAGTGTAAAAACACAACTCCAAGTCCTGATGAAAATACTGATAATAGTTTTAAGGTAGAACTAACTGGAGTAAACTCCCCTGACCCTAGTGTGAAGATTACATATCCTGAATAATAAAAGTAATCAATGGTCTCTAAGGGCTGTGTACTTACGGTATTTACAAGTCCTCCTGGAAAGGCCATAAATATAAAGCTCCAACCTATCCACAACAATAAAGCCCAAACTATTAGAATTAGTAAAATCATTACTGGCCCTGATAGCATAAGTATATTATTGTCATCGTCTATTCTTTTAAGCATAGACCAAATTTATTTAGATAGGAACTTTGTTATTGGTCCTTCCCTATGTCTATCCAAAGGGATGCCCATACTAGGTCTACAAGGTCTACTAAGAGGAAGCTAAATCCTATTAGCAAAAATAATGTTCACTTTATCACAACTTCCATTTGATAATTTCTATTTTATTAAGATATTAAAGTTATTATACAGGTCCAAAATTTTTCGGTTAATATTCTAGGACTTATTTTTTCCTTCTTTCTTTTTCTGCTGGTTCTGCTACAATATTCTTCCCTTTAATTTTTTTGTTATTAAGGGTTTTTAAAACTCTTTTTGTGGAAATTTTTGGTACTTCTATAAAGGAGAAGTTGTCTTTTATAAGGATTTCTCCTATCATCTTTTCATCTATTCTTGCAGTCTTTAGTATTGAAACTAGGTCCTTTGGACTTAGGCCGTCTCTTCTACCCTTGTTTACAAATATTCTACTGTGGTCCCTTGTATTCCTTTCTTTTCTCTTAGAAGTTTTTAAGTTGTAATCTACATTGTCTAAGGATTCGTGATTTTTACCTTCTTGGGTTTTTGATAGTATTTTTAGGAGGGCTGCTGCTATATCTACACAACCATATTCTTTTAGTAGTAGGGTATCTATTGTAGTCTTATACTTGTTTAAGTCTTCTGAATTTTCTACTTCTTTTATTATTTGGTCTAATAGATTCTTTTCATTAAGATGGTCTATATCTGCTATTTTTGGTAGGTCCATATACTTTATGTCAGCCTTGGTGTATCTCATTATATCCTTAAGCTTGTATTGGTCCCTTCCTACTACAAATGTAAAGGCCATGCCCTTTCTTCCAGCTCTAGCTGTTCTACCTATTCTATGAACATAGTATTCTTCGTCTTGAGGTAAGTCGTAGTTTATTACTACATCTACTGATCCTACATCTATTCCTCTAGCTGCTACATCTGTTGCTACAAGTATATCTGTAAAGGTATCTCTGAACCTTTTCATAACAGAGTCCCTTTGGTTTTGCTTTAGGTCTCCATGTAGGGCATCTGCACTGTAGCCCCTAGTTGTTAGGTTCATTACAAGATCATCTACTTTTCTCTTGGTATTACAAAATACTATAGTCTGTTTTGGATTATAGATATCAACTATCCTAGATAGGATTTCGTTTTTCATATTAGATTTCATTTCCAAATAGTACTGAGAAATATTTTCTACTGTAAGTTCCTTGTGTTCGATTTGGATTCTAGTAGGGTCTTCTTGGTACATTTTTGAAAATTCATTGATTTCTTTTCCCATAGTTGCTGAAAAAAAACATGTTTGTCTGTCTTGGTTGGTCTTGTCTAAGATAGTTTTCATGTCATCTCTAAAGCCCATATCAAACATTTCGTCAGCTTCGTCTAAGATAGCAAGTTTTAGATTAGAAAAGTCTAGGATTTTTCTTCTCATAAGGTCCATAATTCTACCTGGTGTTCCTACTACTATTTGAACTCCTTTTTTTAGGCCTTTGATTTGTCTTTCTATACTTGTTCCACCATAAATTGCTAAAACATTTATGTTCTTTTTAAATTTTCCAATATTGTATAACTCATCTGCTACTTGAACAGATAATTCCCTTGTTGGGCATAAAACTAGGCCCTGTACTACTTTTTCAGTACTTACCATTTCTAGCATTGGAATCCCAAAGGCAGCTGTTTTTCCTGTTCCTGTTTGGGCTTGGGCTATTAGGTCTTTTCCTTCTAGTAGGGGCCTTATTGCACTTACTTGGATAGGACTTGCTTCTTCAAATCCCATCTCCTCAATTCCTCTTAGTATTTCCTTTGATATAGGAAAGTTTTCAAATTTCAATATATTACATCCTTTTTCTTTTCATAAAACAATTTTTTTCTTCAATAAAACAAAACAGCTGAGTTTGACCCCAGCTGCAAAATCATTCTTTCTATAGTATGACTTATTTTGTCAAATATAGCAAGCTTTTTATTTAAGGGCTACTTATATTAAATTCTTTAATGGGTATATGTATAAAAATAACTTATAGTTTTAAACTTAAATTTTATTAAAAGGAGATTTTTATGAGACCTGTTTGGAAAGGGGCTATTAGTTTTGGCCTAGTTAATATACCAGTTGATTTAGTTTCTGCTGAAGCTAGTAATGACTTGAAATTCAACTTGTTAGATAGTAAAGACAATAACAGAATTAGGTATGAAAGAATAAATGAAGAAACTGGAGAGGAAGTACCTTGGAACCAAATTGTAAAGGCCTACGAATTTTCTGAGGACAACTATGTTATTGTTACTGATGAGGATTTTGAAAAGTCTGATATAAAGGCTACTAAGACCATTGATATTGAAACCTTTATAAATAAAGATGAGCTGGCCATAAAGTTTTTTGAAAAGCCTTATTATATCCAAACTAAAAAAGGTGGCGAAAAGGCCTATGTTCTCCTATTAGATGCCTTAAAGGAAACTAAAAAAATAGCAATAGCTAGGGTTGTTATTAGGACTAAGGAATACTTAGCTGCAATTTATCCTGAAGATTCCCTTTTAATATTAAATCTGATTAGATTTCAGCAGAGCCTAAAGGACATTTCTGATGTTAAGGTACCTGAAGATGTAAAGGTTACTAAAAAGGAACTGGACCTTGCCATAAAATTAATTGAGGATATGACTGAAGAGTGGGATCCGTCTAAGTACAAGGATGAATACAGACTTGCCCTTATGGAAAGAATTAAGAAAAAGGCTGAAGGACAAGGCATAGAAGCTTCTGAAGATGAGCAAGAAGATGAAGAAGAAGGAAAAGTAATCGACATTATGGAACTTCTCCAAAAATCAGTAGCTTCCAAGGAAAAATCTAAAGGAAATAAAAGTGCCCCTAAAAGTAAAAGGAAGAAAACTTCATGACTCTAAAGGAATACAAGGATAAAAGAGATTTTACAAAGACAAAAGAACCTGAAGGAAAGAAAAAACTTTCAAAAGACAAGGACCTTATTTTTGTTGTGCAAAAACATGATGCGTCAAGGCTTCATTACGACTTTAGGCTTGAATGGGATGGCGTTTTGTTATCATGGGCAGTCCCAAAGGGACCTTCCTATAACCCAAAGGACAAGAGACTGGCTGTGGAAGTTGAGCCACACCCTTATTCTTACAAGGACTTTGAGGGAACTATACCTAAGGGCCAGTATGGTGGAGGAACTGTTATGGTCTTTGATCAGGGTACATGGGAAATCCAAGAGGGCCAAGATGTAAACAAGGGCCTAAAGGAAGGAAGTCTTAAGTTTATTCTCCATGGAGACAGGCTTAAAGGCAAGTGGACCCTAGTAAGGATGAAAACCAAGGATGAGGACCAAAATAACTGGTTACTTATTAAAGAAAAGGATGACTATGCCCTAGATGAAAGTAAAATTGAAGACTATGATACCTCTGTCATTAGTAATAGGACTATGGATGAAATCTCCAAGGACAAGGAAGTAAAAAAAGAAACTAGTGAAGATCTTCCTACTTATCAGGTCCAACTTGCCACCCTGGGAAAAGATCTTCCTGATACTGACAAGTGGGTCTATGAAATTAAGTATGACGGCTACAGAATACTAGCCTATATTAATTATGGTCAGATCAAATTACTTACTAGAAATGGCCAGGACTATACAAATAAGTTTCCAGATCTAGTAGAATCCTTAAAATCTTTAGAGGGCAAGATGGTTTTAGATGGAGAAGTTATAGTAACTAAGGGCCAAGTGTCAGATTTTCAAAGTCTACAAAAGTATATTAAAGACAAAATAGGACCAAAGCCTTTGTATATGGCCTTTGACCTTCTCTACTATGAAGATGAAGATTTTACCCCCCTTTCCTTAAGAAAAAGAAAGGACAAGCTAAAGGAAATATTCGACAAGAAGAATATAAAGTACCTAAAATATTCTACAGATACAAAGGCAAATCCAGAAGAATTACTTTCTAGTATTTGTGATTCTAAAATGGAAGGTATCATTTGTAAAAGAGAGGACAAGGCCTACGTTGAAGGTAGGACTAAAGACTGGATAAAAATCAAGTGCCAAAATAGGCAGGAATTTGTAATAATAGGTTTTACAAAGACAGAATCTAGGACTAGAGCCTTTTCTTCCCTACTTCTAGGCCTATACAAGGGCCAGGACTTAGTTTATGTAGGCAGAGTTGGAACTGGATTTACAGATGAGTCTTCTAAGGAAATAAAGAAAAAACTAGACCCTATAATTAGAAAGACTCCTCCAATAAAGGACCCTCCTAAGAAACGACCTAATGAAAGTGTAACTTGGGTAAGTCCAAAGCTCCTAGGTGAAGTTACCTTTACCCAGTGGACTGATGAAGGTCTACTTAGGCATCCTTCCTTTAAGGGCTTAAGAACTGACAAGGCCCCAAAGGAAGTAAAGGAAGAAGTTGAAGTAGAAAGTAATAAATCTTCAAATATAATCCAAAAGAAAAAAACAAGTAAAAACAAGGATCAAGTTAACTTAACAAGTCCAGACAAGGAAATTTTTAAGGGGTATACTAAAGAAGACCTCTTTAATTATTATGAAAAGATTTATGATAAGATCTACCCCTTCTTAGAAGGCAGGTTCATTTCCATAGTTAGGTGTCCTAGCGGCTACAAAGAAGAATGTTTTTATCAAAAGAATATTGATGATAACTTTAAGTTTGCAAAATCTGCTGAGGTAAAACTTAAGGAAGGGGAAATCTCTGATTATATTTATATAGATTCATTAGAAGGTCTAAAGGAACTAGTCCAGTATTCTACTACAGAAATCCATATTTGGGGTTCAAAAATAAAAACTGTAGACAAGCCTGACCTTTTAGTCTTTGATCTAGATCCAGATGAAAATATGGACCTTACTCAAGTAAAGGAAGGAGTCCTAGACCTAAAGTCTATTTTAGATGATTTAGGACTGGAGTCATTTTTAAAGACCAGTGGAAACAAGGGTTACCATGTTCTAGTACCTTTAATGGAAAATGCAGACTACAAGACTTGTAAAGAATTTTCTAAAAATGTAGCCTTAGCTATGGAACAAAAGTGGCCAAAAAAGTACACTTCTAATATGTCTAAGGAAAAAAGAAAGGGCAAAATTTATATTGATTATTTAAGAAACTCAAAGGGTTCTACTTCAGTTGCCCCTTATTCAGTTAGGGCCAAGGACCTGCCTTATGTTTCTATGCCTCTATCCTGGGATGACCTGGAAAAAATTGACCCTAAGCTTTATAATATAGATAATGTTTTGGAAAACTTAGACAAAAATCCATGGGAAGGATTTTTTGATGTATCCCAAAAAATTAATAAGAAGGAGTAGTCATGTTTGAACAATTAAGAAATTTTTATAAAAATAATAAGCTAGGAAGGCTTTTGGTAATAATCCTTTCCCTTGGGCTAGTTGTTTTGGCCTATTCTATTTTAGTAGTTGGAAATTATGATATATACTTTGATATATTACATTTGGACCATTTAATTACTTGGCCTTTGGTTTTAGCCTTCTTAATATTTTATAATAAGGTCTTTATAAAAAACCCCTTGGTACTTGGAATCTTTCAAGGAATATATTTTGTAAACCTAATCTTTGCTAATATGGTAGCTACAGGATTTGGAACTATAAGGTTTATTATAACCCTGGTTATTCACTTTCTTTTAATTAGTCTTGTATATATTTTTTCAGGAAATATTAATGACAATATAGAATCTAATGAAGTCAAGGGTTCAAGCCTTATGGCACTACTTACCTTTGTCTTACCTATTATACTTTTGTCAGCAATAGGCAGACTTTTGTATCAGCTTATGTACACATAAAAATAGCCCCTGTGGGCTATTTTTATGTGTACATTTAATTACCATTCTATTACTATTAAGTTTCTTTCAACCTTGTCTAAATCTCCAAAAATATCTAAAAGCTTTATGCCGTAGTCTCCTAGATTTTTTACTATCTCTCTGGAATTTTTTACCTTTATAAATAACCCCTCCTTAAAGGAAAGTTCATCCCAAAGGGCATCTAAATTATCCCCAAAATAATCTGGAAAGTCGAATACTTCTTTTATGTGATTGTAGGCTGCTTCTTTGTCTGTAAATTTTTGTCCATCTAATATATATTTCATAACATCCTCCTAGTAAAGCTTTTCAAAACTTTCATAGTGGTCACTGGTATAATAAATGAGACCATCATTTGAAAATACGATTCTCTCTGGACCCCTGTGATTAGTATAGCCTGCACTTACATCTGCTTCGTAGTAGGTTCTGCCTTCTTTTTCTGGTAGTTGCCCTTCCCTATTTTGGAAGATATCTCCACCTACTACTAGACCAGAATCATCATCTGCCTCCCATCCCATTTCCCTAGATTCAGACTTAGTAATATAGTTTTGTGGAAGTTTCTTATATGTGTGGATGTATAAGGCCACATCTTCCATGTCATAGTAATACTCATCTTCATCAAGGACATCTTCCTGGGTTTCATACTCTATACCTTCATCTTCACTGTCATCAATAGATTCTTCTGTTACCACTTGGTCTTTCGGTAGTGGAGCCTCAACTACATCTACTGGAAAACATCCTGTAAATAAAACAAGGACAAGGGATAATAATATAAGTAAGCCTTTATTTATTCTCATAATTTCTCCTTTTCTAAAACTATCTTCTTATTAAATATATATCCAAAATATTTATAAGAAAAACATTTGTATACTATTGGAATAATCCCTATAATATTAATATAATACTAATTTTGGAGAGTAAAATGATAAATAAAGATTTAAAAGAATTTTTTATAAATAAAGAAAAAGTAGCCTTGGCTTTTTCTGGAGGAGTTGATTCTTCATACCTCCTATATGCTGGTATAAAATCTGGAATTGACATAAAGGCTTACTTTGTAAAGTCTGCCTTCCAGCCTGAATTTGAACTGGAAGATGGAATAGAACTAGCAAAGGATTTAGGTGCAAACCTAGAAATTATTAGGCTAGACCTATTTTCTGAAGATCAAATCACAGATAATCCAGATAACAGGTGCTATTACTGTAAGAAAAAGATTTTTTCTACAATTATTGATAGGGCAAGTAGTGACGGCTACACTGTCCTAATAGATGGAACAAATGCTTCTGATGATTATAATTACAGGCCAGGAATGAAGGCCTTAGATGAACTAGGAGTTATCTCTCCTCTTAGAGACCTTGGAATAACAAAGGATGAAGTTAGAAAACTGTCTAAGGAAGGTAACCTTAAAACTTACAAGAAGCCAGCGTATTCTTGTCTTGCAACTAGGGTCCTAAATAATGAAAAAATAACACAGGATACCTTAGACAATATAGAAAGGGCTGAAGGACTATTTTTTTCCTTAGGTCTTAGTAATTTTAGGATAAGGGTTGAAGATAAGAAGGCCCTAATTCAAGTAGAAGAAAAGGATATAGATACTATAATAATTAAGCGAAAAGAGATTTTGGAAAAGCTAAAAAATGACTTTTCTAAAGTAATTTTAGACTTGGAGGTAAGGTAATGGACCAAGACCAAATAAGAAAGTTTTTAAAAGACTACAAAGAAGGATTAATTTCAGAAGATGAGATTATAAAAATCTTAAAGAGAGATCCCTATGAAGATATGGACTTTGCTAAAGTAGACTTGCATAGAGGACTAAGACAAGGGGTTTCTGAAGTTATTTATGGCCAAGGAAAGACTCCAGATCAAATAATAAAAATTTCTAAAAAACTTCTAGAGTCACAAGAAGGAGTCCTTATAACTAGACTTACAAAGGACAAGGCACAAATAATAGAAAAGGACCTTCCCCTAAAATATTATGAAATGGGAAATATTGGCCTATTGGGAAAGATGAAGGATAAAACTTCAGGTGGAAAAATTCTAATAGCCAGTGGAGGAACTAGTGATATGATTGTTTGTGAAGAAGCTGCCTTGACTAGCGAATTTTTAGGAAATGAAGTAGAAAGACTTTATGATGTGGGAGTTGCTGGAATACACAGACTTTTTAATAACCTTGATAAGATTTTAGATGCCAGGGTTATTATAGCTGTAGCTGGCATGGAAGGAGCCCTTGCTTCAGTTATAGCAGGCCTAGCTGATTGTCCTGTTATAGCTGTACCTACTAGTATAGGATATGGAGCTGCCTTTAATGGCCTAGCTGCCCTACTATCCATGCTAAATTCTTGTGCAAGTGGAGTTAGTGTTGTAAATATAGACAATGGTTTTGGAGCTGCTTACCAGGCTAGTCTCATAAATCAAATAAGGAGTAAATGATGAAGGGTATTTATTTTGAACTAAATATGGGAGCCAGCGGTGATATGATTATGGGTTCCCTATTTGAACTTATAGATGACAAGGAAGAATTTTTAGAAAAAATTAATTCATTAGGACTTGAAGGAGTAAAGGTATTTCCTAGAGAGTCTGTAAAATCTGGAATTAGTGGAACTAACATGGCAGTAGTTGTAAATGGACTAGAGGAAGAAAGTATAGATGTAAATCACCACCATCACCATCACGACCACAACCATGAACATGAAGATGAACACAACCATGAACAT
>CAMEGD010000025.1 GCA_945916025.1 uncultured Clostridia bacterium | reverse complement strand
TGGAAATTTAGACTAAAAAAGGTGATAATATGAGCGAAGAAAAGAAATTGATCCTGGAAATGCTTAGACAAGGAAGAATTTCCGAGGAAGAAGCCATAAAGCTATTAGACTCCATTAAAGAAAACGGCAAAAAAGCCTATAGCAAAACTGATGATGAATTAGCTAAGCTACTTGAATCTTTAACTAGAAATGGAAAAGTTATAGGACAAAAGGCTTATAATTATGCAAAAAATATAGATTATGACAACTTAAAGGAAAAGACAAGACTTGTTGTTGATAGAATCTTTAAGTTAATTGATGATTTTAAAGTAACTAGATTATAAAAGGAAGGTACAATATGAGCGAAGAAAAAAAACTGATACTTAGAATGCTAAAAGAAGGCAAAATCACTGAAGATGAGGCAATGACCCTTTTAGATTCTATAAAAGAAAACAATAAACAAAACAAGGCTGACTTTTCACAATTTGGAAATTTCTCCCAATTTGAAAGTAACCTAATAGACAAAATATCTCAAGCAGCAACAAAGATTACTAAAAAGTCCCAAGAGATGATTAATAGCTTTGACTTTGAAGATATAAATATAAAGTTTAATTCTAACTTTGAACAAAAATCAAGGATAGATAGGGTTGTCTCTGAAAAATTTGATGAAGACAAGGAAAAAGTTTTAGAGGTTTATAACAAAAATGGTAAGGTTTCTATCTCCCCTTGGGAAAATGATGAAATCGAAGCTAGAGCTGATGTATACTATGATGACAGATTAGTTTCTAAGGATTATAACTTCTTAACTATTGAAAAAGAAGAAGGCAAAATTGTAATAGAACCTAACTACGAAAGTGCTTCCCCAAGATACTTTGACCTTAATACAAAAGTTTTTGTTCCAAATACCATAATGGACAGGTTAATAGTGGAAACTAAAAACGGAAGTATAGAGTTGGAAAACTTAGAAGTAAAGAACTTAGAAGTAAATACTATTAACTCAAAAATTAAATTAAACAACTTAAAGTCTGAAAATTCTCTCATTTCTACAACAAATGCAAGGATTTCAATTGATGGAATTGAAGGTGAAAGACTTGATGTAGATACAACTAACGGTAAGATCGAGCTTAATAATGTTGGAGTAAAACTTATCGATTTAGGTTCAACTAACGGAACTATTCTAATAGCTAATGTTAAGGACCTAGTAGAAAAAATATTTGCAACTACTTCTAACGGAAACATAATGATTTCCTTAAAAGACTTATTTAAGCCAGTTAAGGCAATAGTTGAAAATAATTTCAAACTTGTAGATACTAGTAACTTCTCTGAAACTAAGTTTACTAACTTTGTTAATGAGGGAGACACCATGATTGCTTATTCTGATGGATATGATGAAAATGGAGACAAACTTGACATTGAAGCTTCAACAAACAATGGAGCAATAAACATTAAATAATTTGGATAATAGAACTTGCCCTTATAAGATTTTCTCATAAGGGCTTTTTTAGCTTATTTAAGACCTTATTTGGGTATTTAAAACTTTAAGGAGAAAATAATATGAACCCTATGAACAATACAGACCGAAAACTTTTAAAGACAGGGTCTTTACTTATTTTATTAACATTTTTACTTTTTAATATTTCTGCCATATCTAGGGGCTTGTTACAGTTTTTACAACTGATTTCCCCCTTTATTTTAGGTGGAATTATTGCAACATTTATAAGTGTACCCTTAAAGTCTATTGAGAAGTTTTTGAGAAAAAGAGTTTTTAAATACAAGAACAAACAGGCTTATAGGGGCCTATCTATTCTAATAACCTTGATAATTGTCGCCCTTGCAATCTTTTTTGTAATTATGACACTTATTCCACAGTTGTCAGAAGCGATTATAGAATTTGTAAACCAACTTCCTAAGGTAATAGAAGAAGTGACCAAGGCCTTAGAAAATTTAAGAACAACAGACTATGAAGCAGTTAACGAAATTAGCGATAAGTTAATTGAATATGCAAATGGCCTTAGGGACAAGTTAGAATCTAACCTATCCAGCTACCTTTTAGGTGGGTTGAATATAGTTACATCTACTTTCTCAGCCCTAGTTACTGGTTTTTTAGCCTTTGTATTTTCAATTTATCTTTTATTTTACAAGGAGACCTTTAAGGGGCAAGTCCAAAGATTTTTAAGGGCCTTTTTGCCAGAAGATATTGCTGAATCCCTAATCCTATCAGGTACAAGGGCTGCATCAATTTTTTCAAACTTTTTATCAGCAACCTTTATAGAGGCTGTTATATTTGGACTTATGAACTTTATTGGACTTATGATTTTGGGCCTACCTTACAGGACTACAATTGCACTGTTGGAAGGATTTATGGCCTTTATTCCATACTTTGGGGCCTTCTTTGGGGCCTTTATAGGATTTATTCTTATAGCTTCCCAGGGATTAAAGGACGGTATTATCTTTATAATAATGACCCTTGTAATACAACAAATTGAAACAAACCTAATATATCCAAAGGTAGTGGGAAACAAAGTTGGACTTCCAGGAATTTGGGTTATGGCATCAGTTGCAATAGGTGGATCAGTTTTTGGCCTACTAGGTATGGTACTAGCAGTTCCAATTGCCACATTAATTTATTACACCATGGGTGACATAATAGACTTTTTGTCCATTAAAAGGAAGGAAGACCCTACTCTTGTCCAAAGCCCAACAAGGCTCAACCAAATAATTAGAAGAAATATTTATAATAAGCAGAAGGAAGTTTTCGATGAGGAAACTTTTTTAGAAAAGATTAAACCTACTAAGAAAACTCCACCAGAAGAATAAAACTTCTTCTAGGACCCATATTATATTTATACAAAAGGACCCTTAGGCCTGAAATTTCAGACTTAAGGGTCTATTTTAGTTTTTAAATTTTGATATAGCTTGGGTAATTGTAGGAACAACTTGTTTTTTTCTGGATAGGACTCCCTTAGCTGAGAAGCTGTGATTGTCTAGCTCCATCCCAAAGGCACGTGCAATGTGTTCATCATATTCTCCAACTGTCATAATTTCTGATACTTCATCTAATATATCAGTAAATACTAGGACATAGGTGGACAAGTCGTATTTTTTTAAATACTCTGTCATGGTCTTTATCAAGTCATCCTTTAAAGAAGCTAAGTTGTCTAAGTCCATTGTAAATACTTGGGAAATCCTTATGGCTTCTCCTTCGATCTCAAATTGCTTCATATCTACTCCAAGAAGGTCTTCAGAGTCCTTATCTTCTAGTGAAGTCCCAGCTTTAAACATCTTCATAGCAAAACTTTCTATGTCTAAGTCTGCAATTTTAGCCATCCTATTAAGCATCCTCTTGTCTTCATCAGTTGCTGTAGGAGATCTTAAAAGTAAAGTATCTGAAATTATAGCTCCACAAAGAATACCAGCTATTTCCTTAGAAGGGCTTACTCCCTGTTCAAAGTACATCATGGATATAATTGTGGAAGTAGAACCTACTGGCATATTCCTAAAAAATATTGGTTGGGATGTGGAAATATTTGCTACCCTGTGATGGTCAATAATTTCTATAATTTCTGCCGCCTCAATGTCGGGAACAGATTGGTTTTTTTCATTGTGGTCTACTAAAATCAGGGACTTTTTCTTGTTGGAAATCAAGTGGTACCTAGCAATAGAGCCTACAACTTGGTTTTTATGGTCAACTATCGGATAAGAACGGTACCTGGTATTTCCCATTATTACCTTAATATCGTCTACAAAGTCATCATCCCTAAACTTTACTAGGTCCTTTTTAGTCATAACGTAGTCAACTGGAACAGCTAAAGGTAAAAGTCTAGCTGCTAAAAAGGTGTCTAATTCAGTTGTAATTATGGTAACCTTGTTTTTTATGGCAAGGTCCAGGTTTTCTTTAGAAATTTCTGACCCAATAGTTAGTATCAAAATGGAAACTCCCTTGTTTATGGCGTCCCTTTGGGCATCTTCCCTGTTTCCCACTATTACAATGTCGTTTTTTTGGATATTGTCCTTTACACTTTCCGGCTCCATGGCATAGACTGTCATCCTGCCACTGTAACCTTGTTGGTTTTCAGCCTCGTGGATAACTTCCCCTCTCATTACTTCCACGATATTTTCTAGGGTAGTGTTGGACCTGCCTAGAATATTGTCATCCCAAATATCCATATAGCCTTCTGTAAGGTTCGAAAGGGTAACCACTCCTAAAAGCTCATCATTTTCATCTACAACTTGCAAGTTTGAAATATTCTCACTTTGGATTATAGAAAGAGCCTTGTTCATAGTTGTATTTTTAGATATTTTGTAAGGAGGGTCTATTTTTAAATCAGAAACCTGAGGCTTCATAGTCTCTACCAAAATTGGGGCTTCCACATTAAAATAATCTAAGATAAATTGAGTTTCCTTTGTTAAGTCTCCAAGTCTAATTGGAATTGCATTTACCTTTCCTCTTCTATTTTTTAAATCTGCATAGGCAATGGCTGCACATATAGAGTCAGAATCTGGATTCCTGTGGCCACTTATATAGATTGTTTCTTTATTTTCCAAGAGTTACCTCCTAAGTATCATCTTATAATCAATATATTATAACTAATATTGGTAAAATGTCTATGAAATTAATGAAAACATTTATTTATTTCACTAAAAAGAGGCGAATACTCTCGCCTCTAAATCTTATTTATAAATTAAATACTTTTCTCTTACCTTCATAAATTCCTGTAAATCATCTTGATAAAGTTCTACAATTTCCTCTGGAGAAAGTTTTTGTAACAAGGCATTACCCATTTTGTCAGAGCCATGAATCTTTTCAAACATTGGAATTACCCCATCAATTTCCCTAGGAATTTTTATTTCTCCCAGTAGGTTAGCAGTTGCTAAAATATAGGTTCCAGTCTTTTGAGGATTGTACTTCTTGTAATCAGTAATGGCAAGTCTTACTCCTCCTCTTCCCTTGTTATCTTCTGGTATAAACCTAACTCCTGGAAGGTTGTAAGAGTTTAAAACCTTAGCAAATTCTTCAGATTTTAAAGATTCTGACCCAACCCAAGCAAACTTGTAACCTTGTCCAAGGCCGGTTCCATCTCCAATTCCCGTAGCCATATAGTTAAAGGCCGATACAACATCAGGAATATTAGGGCTAGTTTGCTTAAATGTAAGTTTTGTATCCTGCCAAATCATGGACCTAGTGTAGTTTTTCATTTCAATAACACTTAGGTCTGCCCAAATTTTTCTGTTATAAAACTTTGCAAGCTCTCCAACTGTCATCCCATGGGCCATAGGAGTATTGTCTACTCCCACAAAGGTTGCATACTTGTCCTCTAGCATAAAGCCTTCAACAATTTGTCCTCCAAGGGGGTTTGGCCTATCTAATACTATAATATTAATTCCAGCCTTCTTTGCTGCCTTCATTGCATAGTTTAAGGTAGATACATAGGTATAGGTTCTAGACCCTATATCTTGAATATCAAAAATCAAAACATCAATATTTTTTAACATGTCTTGGCTAGGTTCTCTAGTCTTTCCATAAAGGCTATAAACTGGTAGGTTTAGCCTAGTATCCATGTATGATTCCACATATTCCCCAGCCTTAATCAAACCATCAAGGCCATGTTCTGGAGAATAAACTGCCATTAGCTTTGCTCCAGGGTAGTCGTAAAGCTTGTCTACAGTTCTAACTCCCTTAGAGTCAATACCAGTTTGGTTAGTAATTAAGCCAACATTCTTTCCATTTATAAGGTGAGAATATTCTTCTAAAAGTCTTTCATTTCCAAGGACCACCTTACCTGTAGGGTCCATTTCTGGAACTTGATAGGTCCTAGTGTAAATGTGAGCTTGGTTTTCCTTTTCATTGTAATCTACATCAAAGCCTAAAATCCCACCAATATCCCTAAGTTTAAAGTAGTTATAGCCATCAATGTTATAGACACTTATTTCTTGTCTAATGGTCTTTTCATTCTTTACCAGTACTAGGGTCATGTCCTTTTTAAGGGCCGTTTTTTTGTCTCCAACTTTGTTAATTACCTTTTGGCTACCATCATTTTCATATTGGGTATACATGGTAACTACAATTTCCTTATGGTCGCCCCAAAGGGAAAAGTTAAAGTTTTCAGTTTTTAAAATACTAGCTAGGTCCCTAAGTCGATAGTAGTTGTAGTCATCTATATTAAAGCCTACAGTATTTTGGTTTTTCCCATTTAAATAAAGGTCCTGATTTGACCCTTGGGCCATGACCTTATAACTTGCGTAGGACTTATTTGGAATAAGTACTAGGGAAAAAATTAATAATAAATAAAATATTTTTTTCATCATATCACCTAAAAAAAATTATACCACAGGTCTAATTACTTATAATTAAAATCCTGTTACATTGACTTTAATAATTAATACTTTATGTTATAATGATTTTATAATATCAGAAAGGTGCTATGAAAATGCTAGAACTATTGTTTACTAACGTTGTGCCCACAATAGCAGTACTTATTGAAATCTTGGGACTTGTAATCCTATTAATCGCCGTTGTAAGGTCATTTTTTAAGATTATCTTTGATGAAAAACTTAATTTTATCTTGTCAGGTAAAGACCTTTTACTAGATAACGGTATACTTATCTCAATGGAATTCTTCTTAGCTGCGGAGATTATCAAAACCCTAGTAGCTAAAAATGCAAACGACCTTTTCCATGTTGGTATTCTTGTATTTATTAGGATTGTAATTACAGTAATTGTCCATTGGGAAATTAGACAAAAGGGTGCAGTTGACCACTTAGATGACAAATTAGACTAAGAAAAAACGAAAGTCTTCCTGTAAAGGTTAAGTCTTTCGTTTTTTTAATGTAAAAATTAAGGTCTAAGGTGACTTAGGTCATTTTCTAATAGTAACCTAAAGTTTCCATCCCTTTCTTCAATAATACTCAGGGCCGTTCCCTTGTATATAGGTAGTTTTGCAAAGTCTTCATGACTAAGGTCCTTGCTTATCATAATAAGTACCTTAAGGGGAATTCCGTGGGTTACTAGTAGTACCCTATTTAGGTTTTTCCTTCTAAGATCTTCTAAGAATCCTTGGACTCTCTTAATTAAGTCCACATAAGTTTCCCCATTTTCATCTACAGGCACATAGTCCTTGGGCCTATTAATATAGATAAATAATTCTTCAGGGTAGACCTTGTTAATATCTTCTAAGGTCATCCCCTCCCACCTCCCGTAGGACATCTCCCTAAGCCCAGGGTGGCTTAAAATTTCAATATCCCTAATTCCCCTAATTAGCTTAGCAGTTTCCAAGGCCCTACTTTGGTGACTAGAATATATTATGTCAAAGTCTACAGAAGATAGGCGCATTCCAAGTTTCTTGGCATGGTCTATCCCTTCTTCAGTTAGGTCTGAGTCCTTCCAACCTTGCATAATCCTTGCCTCATTCCACTTTGTAGTTCCATGTCTAGTAAGATATATTTCCATATTAGCTTCCTTTAGTGATTTCTAATTATTTCTTCCACCTGGTCCTATGACTCTAGTCCATCTTCATCGCCTCTTCTAATTACTATGGTCTTAATCCCCAGGTCCTTACAGGCACTTATCTTTTCCTCTGTCCCTCCAGCCTCGCCACTATCTTTCATTAGGCAGTAATCTGGCTGGTAGAAAGAAAACATGGCCTTGTTGAGCTCCTTAGAAAAAGGTCCAAGAATACCCACAATATCCCTCATGTGAACATTACTATCCTTACATAGTTTTAGACTTTCCAGAGCAGGAAGAGCCCTGTAAATAAACCTATTTTCTCCCCTTACTTTCTCAAAGTCTTTAATGTTTTTTGAACCTGTTGTAAAGAAGACCGTTCCCTTAATCTTAGAAAGAAATTCATAAGCCTCTTCGTAAGATGATAAGGTAATATCTCCTTTTTTGTTAGCTGACTTTTTGCGGGCATATCTTACATATTTTATATTCAATTCTTCACATATAGACCTTGCATTTTCTGAAACTACCTTAGCATAGGGATGGGACAAGTCCACTATCATGTCAATAGATCTTTCTTTTGCACAGTCCACCATTTGATCCTTGGTAAGTCTACCTACAAATAAGTATAAAAAAACTCTCTTCCATCTTCAGTTGCTATGGTAACTATATAGTTTTCAAAATCTCCAAGGGCTTCTATCAGCCTTCTAGCCTCTGAAGTTCCGCCTATTATCCAAATCATAGTATCTTGTATCCCCTAGGTGTAATGATTTTTTCATCCTTAATAAAGGTGTTGGAATTTCTGTACCTATCCTCCTTAAATTTTAATTGAATTTTATATTGAGACTATATACCTGTCATATATCATAAACTAATCCCGCAAAATTACTTTATAATTAAAAAAAATGGGTAAAGTTATAAGTAGAATAAAAAAGTAAAACACAAGGAGTAAAGTAATGAAAATATATTGTTATCCAAAATGCTCAACATGCAAAAAGGCAACTAATTGGCTAGATGAAAATAATATTTCCTATGACTATGTGGACATAAAGCAAAACCCACCAAGTGTAAAAGACTTAAAAGACTATTACAAGTTAAGTAAGCTACCACTAAAAAAGTTTTTTAATACCTCAGGAAACTCTTACAAAGAACTAAACATGAAAGAAAGATTCCACAGAGAAGACGAAGATACCCTATTAGAAAAACTTTCTAATGACGGTATGCTAATAAAAAGACCCCTTTTAGTAACAGAAGACAAGGTCCTACTAGGATTCAAAGAAGACAAGTGGACAGAAGAATTACTATAAAAGACTTTAACAAGGAAGGTTTTAAATTTCCTTGTTTTTGTGATTATAAATTAAAATCTAAGTCCTATTTTATAAAAAGGCCAATTTCTTGCAAGTTCTATATGCTATAATTACACTATATGACAATAAAAAATTTTTTAGGAGTAACTAATGGATAAATCGACAACCCTTTACCAAGCTTTGTGGAATTCAGCAGATATACTAAGGTCCAAGATGGGAGCCAGTGAATACAAGGACTATCTTTTGGATCTTGTTTTTTTATAAATACCTATCAGACAAAATGCTACTCAGGGTAGCTGACCTTTTAGAAGAAGAAATAAAAGACATAAACCAAGGTCAAGAAGTCTACGAAAATGCCTATGAAGACGAAGAAATTCACAACATATTAATAAGTGAACTAAACAAAGACTTTTCCTTTGTAATTAGGTCAGACCTTACCTTTACTAAGTTTTCTCAGGACATAGATAATGGAAAATTCCAACTAGAAGACTTCCAACAGGGCTTTAGAAATTTGGAACAATCTTCCCTAACTTTTGAAAACCTTTTCGAAGACATAGACCTATATTCCAAAAAACTAGTTTCAAGGTCCTTGCCAGAAAATCCCAAGACCTCTTTTGCAAGGTTTCTTTCTTTTTGTAAGTTTGTGTTTGATACTGTCATATTATCAGTGTTTATGGTTACCCTTTCTATATTTTCTGATGCCATCATCATATCTTTTACTTTAGAAAAATCTCCTATACTTGGGTCTTCTTTTTGTAAAAATTCATAGATTGTCTCTTGTCTTACTGACCCATCTAGGTGAAGATGAAGGTCCCTCATTCTAAAACCCCATAACTGTTCCCAACAACTTTGGTGTTACTTGGGTTTCTATTATACCAGCTATTACCATTAAAGGAAGGCAGATAAGTATTACTGTAAGTAGGCCGTACTTAAAGGCTTCTCCAAACTTAATCGACTTGTCTCTGTATGATTTACACAAAATTATCCCGGTACTTATGGAGATAAATATTCCTGGTAGTTCAAAGATTCCATGGGGAACAATTCCCAGTAAAAATACCATAATTCCACCTAGTACTCCTGATATACCAGTGGTTGCCATTGATCCAAACAAGAGACCAATAATAGCCCCATTAAAGGCTAATACTAAGGATGGTAAGTACAAAAATGGTATAATCCCTAGGATAAAGCCTATAAATGAAACTCTAGAGTTGTTTAGGATTAGTAGGGTTGTGTTAATTTCCCCTTCTTCATTAATTAAGTGTCCCAAGTCCTCAAAGGTGCTATTTAATAAGTCCAAAAGTCTTTCTTGTAAGTTAAAAAGATTTAGGGCTGTGATTATACTAGTTATCATCATTATTATAAAAAACCATAGGGCAACTTTTTTTACCATTGGTTTTAGGATTCTTAGGTAAGATTTAAAGATCATGTCTTTTCTAATTATTTGTCTATTTTCCAACTTGTTCTCCTTTCGTAAGTCTCTTTATCATATCTTCTGCCGGGTCTATTATCTTTAGGCTAGTTAATTCTTCTAGTTTTTCTTTTAGGTATGGAAAGTGGGTGCAACCTAAGAGGATAGTGTCCACCTTGTATCTTTCGTCTCTAATGTTTTCCAAATAATTAATTAGGCCTTTTAAGTTTAGTTCTTCAATTATGGCTTGTGGAGACTTTTCTTCTTCTATTGAATTTACAATGGAAAGGTTACCACAAGAGATGGTATTTATGTCATCCCTGGATTTTCCAACTATTTCATCTATTTTATAGGCTGATATTCCATTGGCCCCTATTATAAACAAGTTTTTTATGTCTTGGTCCAAGTTCTTATAGGTTTCTAGGGGAGTAATAACTTCTAGGCCTAAAATTTTTGAAATCTTTTCGTAGTCAATGGCTGAACTAAGGGAGTTGCAGTATATGAATATCTTGTCCATGCCCTCTTCCATTGCCCTTCTAGCCTTTTCTATAAATAGATTTTCCAAGTCTTCTTTAAGGTAGTATTGGAGTTTTGTCTGTTCATCTGGATTTTGGGCTAGGGGAAATGACAGAGTCTTTATGCCCTTGGATTCTAAAAGATCTACTCCCATTTTTGTGTCTACTTTTGTTCCTGCAAATACTCCTACTAACATAATTCCTCCTAGTTTTTTGAAACAAATTTGTTGTTTTCAATATAAAACCTATATGGATAATGGGCTGCTTCTTCGGCATAGTCCACTCCAATTCTATTTGATTCTATTATTTTAAAACCCTTATACCCATCATCTTCTAAAAATATTTCTTCAGAAAATAAGTCCATGGTGTTTAGGGACTTGTCTATATTTAGGGCCTTTGTAAGTCTTCCTGGACCATTAGTTAGGTTTTTCCTTTGGTATGAAGTTAGGTCCTCGTAGTCCTTGTTAAACCTGTTTTTAGAAATTAAGTCTAAGGAGTCCAAGGGTTCTACTGCCCTAATTAAGACAGCCTGTCCAAGGCCTTCCCTGTTAGTTACAAAGTTTAGGAGACTGTAGATTCCGTATATAAGGTAGACATAAATGTAGCCTCCTTCTTTGTACATGACTTCCGTCCTTGGAGTTCTCTTTCCCATATAAGTATGACAGGCCTTGTCATCTTGTCCTGTATAGGCTTCTGTTTCTACTATTCTCGACCTTATGAAATTGTCCCCAATCTTTCTTACTAAGACCTTTCCCACAAGATCCTTAGCAACTCTTAGGGTATCTCTTACAAAAAATTCTTTTTCTATTTTCATATTTTTATTATACCACAAGAAAAATCCCTAAGTTTTGTCTTAAGGCCTTTCCCAAGGTTTATCTTTAAACTTTTTTAGTCTTTTGCTGTCGTTTAGGACATACTTTAGTCCTTCTAAGCTTGTATTAACTATTAATTCTTCAGGAAATTTTACTTCTTCCACAAGGCTCTTTGCCCTTTCTAAGTTTCCAACATCTAAATAAAAGTGAGCGTCTGAATTTATAATTATTTTCGTCCCGTACTTTTCGCAAGACTTTAGTAACTTTATTTGATTGTCCCTGGCCCCTATTCTATAGGAATCTGGAGATAGAGAGGTGTTATTTAGTTCTAAAAGTGTCTTAGTTTCCTTTGCCCTTTTGGCTAATCTGTCGTAATCCAGAGGAAATCTCTCGTCATCTGGATGTCCAATTATTTTTATTTTTTCATTTTCAAAGACTTGTTCTAAGGCCCTCATATTTTCCGCTTTAGTCCCTAGCGTCATTACATTTGAGTGCATGCTGGCTATCATATAGTCTAAATCTTCATACATAAAGTCCTCTACATCTAGGTTTCCTTCAAAGTCTAGGATGTTTAGTTCAATTCCTGCTAGAACAGTAATTCCCTCTATCTTTTCTGGCAGTACTTTAAAGTTTTGGAAGTAAATCTTATCTAAGGTCCCTTCCATTTTGTAGGAGTGGTCTGCAAAGCCATAACAAAGAAGGCCATTTTCTTTTGCTCCTAATATATTTTCTCTTAAGGTGGAATATGCATGTCCACTTGCTATTGTATGTGTGTGTAAGTCAAATAATAATTTCATAAATACCTCTATAATTTCTAAATTTTCTCTTCCTACCTACATTTTATCATTACTTTTGGGTATTATGTATACATTAAAGTATCTTTATTTTTTTAAGGAGTAAGAAATGGATAAGATAAATTGGCAAAAAGAAATAGATGAGGCCCTAGTTGCCTGTGACAAAACTCTAATACACCTAAATTCAGCCCTTAAGGCAGCAGAGTCTGCTAAAAACTGGGGCTTGTTTGATATGCTTGGTGGAGGATTATTTACCTCAGTTATAAAAAGAAATCATATTGGAGACTTAGAGGAAGAGTTAAATTACGCAAAGAGAGAGGCTAAACTACTTACAAATGAACTTGAAGATTTAGGGTCTACTATGAACATAGACCTAGACATAAGTGATTTCTTGTCCGCTGCAGATATATTTTTTGATAATTTTATTTCTGATTTCTTAGTCCAAGACAAAGTAGATAAGGCGGAAAAGTCTATTAAAAAGGCAATTTTAGAAATTGAAGATATAAAGAAGTCCTTGTTTGAAGCTAAAAAATTAAAAAAGTAGCCTTAGGTAGATAGAATACAGTTTAAGATGAAATAGGTGATAAGATGAAAAATAGAGAACAAAAAAAAGAAGTTAAAGAAGCAATCCAAGCTTGTGACAATGTAATTAGAGCCTTAGACAATGCTAAAAGGTCTCTAAACCTAGCTCAAGGCTTAGGTATAATTGACTTGCTGGGAGGAAAGGCCTTCGCAACTTTTATAAAACAAAATAGAATAAACAAGGCTGAAAGAGACATACTTAAGGCCCAAAGGGCTATAAACCTTATGAATGAGGAAATCTTAGATGTAAGGTCTATTATGGATGTAAACCTAGAAATGGGACCACTACTAAAGTTAGCTGACTATTTCTTCGGTGGACCTGTTGCTGATTGGCTGGTTTTAGGTAGACTTGTAGAAGGAAAGAGAAAGATTGCTCAAGCAAAAAAACAGGCTTTACAAGTTAGAAATGGTCTTGAAAGATTATTATAAAGAGATTTTTAATGGCAAATTATATTTGTCATTTTTTTTGAATAAAAGGAGTAGAATATGACCTATAAGGATGAAATTGGAAAGGGAAAAGAAGAAGGGATAAATCTGGGTAGAGCCTTAAAGAAGGAGATGAAATCTTATTATTCCCTTAGTAGGACTGTTTTTGATGAAGGAGCTCTTTCTTCTAAAACAAAGGAACTCATAGCCTTAGGTATTGCAATTAGTGAAAAATGTAGTCCTTGTATCTTGTCCCACTTGGAAAACCTTGTTAAGTTAGGGGCTACTAGAGAGGAAGTTTCAGAGGCTATTTCTGTTTCCATAATTATGGGAGGAGGGCCAGCTGTTGCCTACGGAGGTACAGCTTTAAAGGCCTTCGATGAACTTACAGGACAAGAATAATTTATTTGGGTTTTTAGATTAATTTTGATAATATATACCTATTCGGAGGGATTATGAGTATATTACAAGTTACAAACCTAAGCCATAACTATGGTGGTAGGGATATTTTAAAGGATGTAAATTTTAGGCTCTTAAATGGAGAGCATGTTGGCCTAATCGGCCCTAATGGAGAGGGAAAGTCCTCGTTTTTAAATATAATAACAGGAAAACTTCAACCAGATGTTGGAAATATTGAATGGGCAAAAAGAGTTAGGGTTGGTTATTTAGACCAACACGTCAGGCTAAAAAAAGGTACCACTATTAGGGATACCTTAAAGGATGCATTTTCTCACCTATTTGATATAGAAAACGAAATCAACGACAACTATATGAAAATGGGAGAAGTTTCTGAAGATGAATTAACTAAACTTTTAGAAGAAGTGGGAACCCTACAAGACTACTTAGAACACCATGACTTTTATCTTATAGACTCTAAAGTAGAAGAAATTTCCAAGGCTATGGGAATTGACAAATTGGGCCTAGATTCTGATGTTTCTGAACTTTCTGGTGGCCAAAGGTCCAAGGTACTACTTTCAAAACTTCTACTGGAAAAGCCAGACATTTTACTACTAGATGAGCCTACAAACTACCTGGATGAAGAACATATTGAGTGGCTAAAAAGGTATCTAAAGGAATATGAAAATGCCTTTATTTTAATTTCCCATGATATTGAATTTTTAAATTCAGTAATAAACCTAGTTTACTACCTTGAACACAATGAGCTGGACAGGTATGTAGGGGACTACAACGAATTTTTAAGACTTCATGAACAGAAAAAGGCCCAACTTGAAGCAGCCTACAAGAAACAACAACAAGAAATTTCTGACCTAGAGGACTTTGTTGCTAGAAATAAGGCCAGAGTTGCTACTAGGAATATGGCTATGTCTAGACAGAAAAAACTAGACAAGATGGACCTAATTACCCTACCTAAGGAAAAGATAAAACCTGAATTTTCCTTCTTAAATAAAAGTGCCCCAGGGAGACTTATTTTTGAAACTAAGGACCTTGTAATAGGTTACGATAGTCCCCTTACTAGACCCCTGAATTTAAGGATGGAAAGGGGTCAAAGGATAGCGGTTATTGGAGAAAATGGAATGGGTAAAACCACCCTTATAAAGACAATCTTAGGCTATATTCAACCTTTAAGTGGGACTATAGACAAGGGCCAAAATATTGAAATTGGCTACTTTGAACAAGAGGACCTTTCAGATAGGGACAATACCTGTATAGAAGAAATATGGGAAGATTTTCCAAGTTATAACCAGGCCCAAATCAGGGGAATGTTAGCAAAATGCGGCCTTACAACTGACAACATAGAAACCAAGGTAAAGGTCCTATCAGGAGGAGAACAAGCTAAGGTAAGGCTTTGTAAAATTTTGAATAAGGAAACAAATATCCTAATGCTAGATGAGCCTACACACCACCTGGATCCTTATGCTAAGGAAGAGTTAAAGAAAGCTCTAAAGGAATACAAGGGAGGAATCTTTTTAATCTCCCATGAAAAGGAATTTTATGAAGGCATAGCTACTGATATTTGGAAGATGGAGGACTTTAAGTAATGGAGACCAAAAAAATAAATGGCCTTTATGGTTTTGCTTTAGAAAAGTTTTCTACAAATCCAACTTGGTACTTTCAAAATACAGAAATATCTGACTTTTATGATTTGAATATGATGAAAATTACAGGAGACCTGAAGGGTTCTGAAATAGTCTTTATATCTTATCCTGAAGAAAAAGTAATAAAGCCCTTTGAAAAAGAAATGGGAGTTTATTATAACAAGCCCTTGTATTTAGAAGGAAAAATTTATTTTATAAGGGTGGATTTTAATGATG
>CAMEGD010000024.1 GCA_945916025.1 uncultured Clostridia bacterium | reverse complement strand
AATAATGTCGTCTATATTGTCAATTCCCTCTTGGTTTTCTATTTTAGGAATAATTTCAATAAATTCACCATGGTTATCTTCAAGGATCCTTCTGATTTCGTTTACGTCTTCTATTTTTCTAACAAAGGAAGCCGCTAAAAAGTCTACTTCATTTTTAATTCCGAAGAGTATATCTTCCTTGTCTTTTTCTGTAACTGCTGGTAGTGATGTCTTAATGTTAGGAACGTTAGCTCCCTTGTGGTTTTTAAGTTCTCCACTATTCAATACTTCACATACTATGTCAGTATTGTCTTTTATTTCTTTTACTTTAAGTTCTACCAGGCCGTCATCTATAAGGATTTGTGAGCCAACTTTTACATCATCTGGAAGTCCCTTATGGGATACTGTTACAATAGTTTCATCCCCTAATACTTCCCTTGTTGTTAAGGTAAACTCATCTCCAGTGTTTAGGTTTACTATTCCATCTTTAAAGTTCCCAATTCTAATTTCTGGGCCCTTTGTATCTAACATAATTGCTACTGGTTGGTTAAGTTTTTTTGCAACCTTCTTTATTGCGTCTATTCTTCTTTGGTGTTCTTCATGGCTACCATGGGAAAAATTAAGTCTAGCAACGTTCATACCTGCATTGATTAATTTTTCTAACATTTCCTCTGATTCTGAGGCTGGACCAATAGTACATACTATTTTAGTCTTTTTTAACATTTTTTCCTCCTATACTGATAGGATATTTATAGTGTCATAAATATCAAAATTAAAATCTTTTTTTACATCTAAGGCTTCATTTATGTCCATTTGAATTAACTTGTTGTCTTTAAAGCCTAATACTTGTTTTGAGTTTCCAGACATTAAAAGCTCTACTGCTTTTCTACCCATAAGTGAGCCCATTATCCTATCTGGTGCACTAGGAGAACCTCCCCTTTGTACATGGCCTAGGACTGTAACTTTTGTGTCTATCCCTGTTTTTTCTATAATTTGGTTGGCAATATCAAATACATCTCCAACCCCTTCTGCAACTATAATTAGGTTGTGCTTCTTTCCCCTGATTCTTCCCTTCATAGCCTTCTTGCAAACAGCATCAATATCAACTGGTTGTTCTGGAACAAGGATGGATTCTCCACCACCTGCCAGGGATGAATAAAGGGCTAAGTCTCCTGAATTTCTTCCCATAACCTCAATTACATTTGCCCTACCATGGGATGATGATGTGTCCCTTAGATTGCCTATGGCATCTACTACAGTTTCTATAGCAGACCAAAATCCAATAGTATAGTCAGTGTAAGGAAGGTCGTTGTCTATTGTACATGGGATTCCGATAGTCTTTATTCCATGTTCTGAAAGCTTTTCAGCTCCTTGGAAACTACCGTCTCCACCTAAAACTATAAGTCCTTCAATATTATATACATCTAATACATTTAGGGCCTTTTTAAAGCCTTCTTCTGTTTTAAACTTTTCACTTCTAGCAGTTCCTAAAATAGTCCCACCCCTTTGGATTATATCTCCAACATCAGATGCTTCTATTTCAAAAAGGTCCCCTTCAATAAGTCCCTTATAACCATTTCTAACCCCATATACTTCTAAGTTATTAAAAATAGCAGTTCTGGCTATGGCACGAATGGCCGGATTCATTCCTGGGGCATCTCCCCCGCTAGTTAGCATTGCGATTCTCATATTTACCTCCTATTTTAGGACAATGTCACTTTCTTCTAAGTGTCCTAAAAGTGACCTTTTTAGTAGGTCAATTTTTCCTATATCAATTTTTATTTTTTCGTGGGATTGGGTAAGTTTCTCATTAGAAAAATAAAAAATAACATCTGTATTTCCCTTGTAAGAATTTAGGATATCTACAACCCCATTAAAAGTATCAATATCACTTTTTGTCTTCATTCTTAAAAATAACTTTTCCCCCGACTTTTTCATTTCATCTTCAATTGGGGAAATTCGTTCAATTAATAATTTTGTATCTTCTGCATCAGATACCTGGAGTTTCCCAACTATACTTACTACCCTGCCTTCTTCTAAAAGGTCCAGGTATTTTTCAAAGGTCCTTGGAAATACAACTCCCTCTATATTTTCAACTAAATCTTCTATAATAATAAAGGCCATAAGGTCTTTTTTTCTAGTTAGCATCTTTCTTACATTGATTATCATGCCAGCTAACTTTATAACCTTGCCGTCATAAAAGACAGTGTTTTCTTCTTCGCTGTGGTCTTTTATCTCCCCTATTGAGTAGGCATTTATCCTATTAATGGCCTCTTCGTATTCTTCTAGGGGATGGCCAGTTAAGTAGACTCCAGTTGCTTCCTTTTCCATTTCAAAGAATTCTTTTTTTGAAAATTCTGGTAGGTTTGGATAGGCTACTTGATAAACTTCACTTTCTTCCAAGGCACCACCAAATAGGTCAAATTGACCCTTTAAGTTTCTCCTTTGTTCCTGTAAATAACTAGACAAAATGTCTTCATAAATAGCCATGGCCTTGGCTCTACCTGGAATAATCTTGTCTAAGGATCCAGATTTAATTAGGCCTTCAATGGCTCTTTTGTTTAGGGTGTTTTGCTTTACATCAGCAACTCTAGTTATAAAGTCCTTTAGGTTAGTAAACCTTCCTCCCTTTTGTCTAGCTTCAATTATGGATTCTATTACAGATTCTCCAATACCCTTTATACCCAATAATCCAAAACGTATTTCTTTATTTTCAACAGAAAATTTCTTGTAAGAATAATTTACATCAGGTCTTAAAACCTCAATTCCAAGTCTCTTACACTCTTGAAGGTATAAGACTACCTGGGAAGTGTTAGAAACTATAGATGAAATCAAGGCTGCCATATATTCAGATGGATAGTATTTCTTTAAATAAGCTGTCTGGAAGGCAACTATTGCATAAGAAACTGAGTGGGACTTGTTGAAGGCATAGTTAGCAAAGGTGATTATTAAGTCATAGATCTTGTTTGCGCTATCTTCATCTACACCATTTCTTATGGCCCCAGGTACTAGAACATTTCCATCCTGGTCTACTTCTCCATAAATAAATACCCTTCTTTCACTTTCCATTTCAGCCATTTTTTTCTTACTCATTGCACGGCGAACAAGGTCTGCTCTACCGTAGGAGTAACCACCAATTTTTCTAACTATTCTCATTACCTGTTCTTGATAAACAATACATCCATAAGTTGGCTCTAAAATTTCTACAAGTTGTGGATGGATATAGGTTATCTTTGAATGGTCGTGCTTAGAAGCTATAAACTTAGGAATTTGGTCCATAGGTCCTGGTCTAAATAGGGAGTTTGCTGCAACTAGGTCTTCAAAAACATCGGCCTTTAAGTCCTTTAAGAACCTTCTCATTCCAGGAGATTCAAATTGGAAGATACCAATTGTTTCAGAGTTTTTAAATAGTTCTAAAACTTCTTCATCTTCATAATCAATATTATCTATATCTATGTCAATGCCCCTGTTTGACTTTATGGCATCAATAGTATCCTTAATTACTGTAAGGGTCCTTAAGCCTAAAAAGTCCATCTTTAAAAGACCTAGTTCCTCTAGCTCTATCATATTAAATTGGGTACAAATAATTTCGTCATTCCTAGTTAAAGGAACATAGTCAGTAACTTCAGAGCCAGTAATCAAAACTCCAGCTGCATGGGTAGAAGTATGTCTTGCTAAACCTTCTACTTTTAAGGAAATATCAATAATTCTCTTAACTTCATAGTCTTCCTCATAGGCTTTTTTTAGTTCCTTAGAAATTTCTAAGGCGCTTTTTAAGGTCATATTCAAGGTGTTGGGAACCATTTTAGCAACCATGTCGCATTTTCCATAAGAAACATCTAAGGCCCTGCCAACATCCCTAATAGCACCACGGGCAGCCATTGTACCAAAGGTAACAATTTGAGCCACCTTGTCAGCTCCATACTTGCCGTTTACATACTCAATTACTTCTTCACGTCTTTCATAACAAAAGTCTATATCAATATCAGGCATTGAAATTCTTTCAGGATTTAAGAACCTTTCAAAAAGTAGGTTGTGTTCTAAAGGGTCTACCCCTGTAATTTCAAGGGCATAGGAAATAATAGACCCTGCAGCAGATCCTCTACCAGGTCCAACTGGAATCCCTTGGTCCTTTGCAAACCTAACAAAATCCCATACTATTAAGAAATAGTCAATAAAGCCCATTTCCTTTATAGTATTAAACTCATATTCAAACCTGTCATTTATCTCTTGGGTAATTAGACCATATCTCTTTTCAAGGCCCCTTTCTATTAGACTTCTAAGATAGTCTTCATTGTTTAAGCCATCAGGAGCTTGAAAGTGCGGAAGTTTTGTCCTATGAAATTCTAGATCAACATTACACCTGTTTGCAATTTTTTGAGTGTTTTCTAAGGCATCTTCAGCATAAGGAAATAGTTCGTACATTTCCTCTGGAGATTTTATATAAAATTCATTAGATGGAAACTTCATCCTGTTTTCGTCATTTATAGTCTTGCCAGTTTGGATACATAACAAAACGTCATGGGCAATGTAGTCTTCCTTGTACAAGTAGTGGGCATCATTGGTGGCTACTAGGCCTATTCCCGTTTCCTTTGAAAGTTTTAGAAGACCTTCGTTAATAACCTTTTGTTCTTCCATTCCATGGTCTTGGAGTTCTAAAAAAAAGTTATCCTTGCCATATATTTCTTCATAAAAATATGCCTTTTCTCTTGCAATGTCATAGTTGCCATTTAGGATGTGTTCTTGGACTTCACCTGAAATACAAGCTGATAAGGCTATTAAACCTTCAGAATGGTCCTTTAGAACTTGGTAGTCAACTCTAGGTTTGTAGTAATATCCTTCCACATTTCCTAGGGATACAATCTTCATAAGGTTCTCATATCCAGTCATATTTTCTGCAAGTAAAACTAGATGATAATACTGCCTGTTTCTTGGGTTTTTTTCAGTCATGTCCCCTGGAGTAACATAAACTTCAGAACCTAAAATAGGCTTTATCCCCTCTGTCTTACAAGCCTTATAAAATTGTATAATCCCAAACATATTCCCATGGTCAGTTAGGGCTATGGAATCCATTCCTAAGTCCTTAACCCTTTCCACTAGCTCTCTAATTTTTGTAGATCCATCTAGTAGACTGTATTCAGAATGTACATGTAAGTGAACAAATTTTTTCATAATCTCTCCTTGTGGGAATATTATACCATATTAATAAAGTCCTCAAATTTTTTATATGTAAAGTAGTAAAATTAACAGGATTATTTTAGTAAATCTTATATATCCTTCCATAAAAAAACTAGGACTATGAAAGTCATAATCCTTAGTTTGGGATTCACAATTATCTTGTGAAGAAATTAATTCTTGTTAAGTTGTTATTGCTATCAAATACTAAATAAGCAGTTCCAGAATTAGGTAAGTGAGTTAATCTACTTTCAACACCGTTAATATATACTTTTGCGGTTGTATTTGTGTATACCCTTATATTCTCTTTTGAGTTGCTAAATTTAAAAGCTCCAGTATAATCTTCATTAAAAGAATAAGCTGTTCCTTCTCTATAGTTATTATAGTTACTTAGTTGAACTTGAGTAAGGTTATCCCTACTATCAAAAGTTAGTATAACTTGCTCTCCTTTAATTAAGCTATTTCTTAAAATAGTATTTCCTCTGGAGTCTACAAACTTTGTATTTGATGTTACGGCAAAACCTTCACCTGAACCAGTTGAATCATTGTATTTTTTCACATATATTTTATCACCTATATTTTCTAAAAAAGTATAGGTATTAGTTAATACATTTGTTGATGGAAATAATACTATTCTATCAATTACATCTGTATATCTGAAAGATACATCTACTGTGTCACCAACTCTAATACTTCCCAAATCTACTTTAGTGGAACCTTTGTAAACAGGTGTGTCTGAGTATATAGAATAAGCCTTTACAAGTCCTCCTTTTATAGGAGATAAAGAAATTTGAGTATTAGTTATAGCTTCAACCATATATTGACCTTCTTGTGCAGTCTTTAAGGAAGCTTCTGTTACTACATCATTTTCAATCTTTAATTCTAACTTAGTATCTTTAGCTATATCTTCTAATAGGATTGTAGACTTACCATTCTTTACTATATTAGATTTAATTTCTAGTTCTTTTCCAAGTTCTTTTAAAGTTACATAGTACTTATTGTTAGAATATCTTGAAGAAACTAATGTGTATTCTCCTGATTGAGCCATTCCATCACTTGCAAATTTGATAGTTGTTGCAACTCTTTCATCGTCAATTAGTCTATAAGATACTACTACGTCAGCACCTTTGAATTTAGAAAGGTCAGCTAATTTTACAACATCGCCATTTTTGTCAGTGATTGATGTGTTATCAGTAATAACTGCTGAAACGTTTTTCTTGTTAGCTGTATATACTAACATATCTCTAGTAGTGCTGTAATAATCAAATACTACACCTGTTTCTGTTTGAACTGGAAGATTTTCATTTTTCTTAGCATAGTCATAAGCAAACTTCATCATTTTAGCCATTTCTGACCTTTTAATATTTGCCTTTGGTAAGAAAGCTCCGTCTCTACCTTCTTTGTTTAGGACACCAGTTTCGATTAAAGCTGCTAGTTGTCCATAACCAGCTGTAGGAATGTCCTTTAAGTCTGTATATATAAGTTGTGTATTCTTATCTTTTAGGCCTAAAGTTCTAGCTGTTAAGATAGCCACATTGTATCTAGGTATAAATACTTTTGTGTTATCCATTAACATATTGCTTGCGTAAAATTCTTCTAGTTCTCCTGATTTTAGGATTCCAGCTTCTAATGCATAAGCAACTATTTCTTGTGCCCAGTCTGGAGTCTTAACTTTTTCTACAAGAGCCTTGTTTTTGTTTAAAGCAGCTGTTAATTGTGCTTTACTTGGGTTAGCGATACCTACTAATAACTTTAAGGTTTCAGTTACTGAAACAAAGTTTTCTGGTTTGTAAGTTCCGTCTGGGTACCCATTTATGATGCCCTTGTTAGCTAGTTCCATAATGTAATCATAAGCCCAACCACTAATGTTTGTCTTGTTAACATCAGTAAATGAAACAGCCATACCAAGGGTTGATTGACCTAACATTATCACACAAAGAACAAGTACTAATAATTTTTTGTTTTTTAGCATAATATTCCTCCTTATTACTAATAAAATAATTATATCACAGCTATTTGTAATAACATTACAAAAGGGTTTCAAAAAGAAAAAAATTCTGTGAACTTTACATTTTCTTGAATATTGCAGGATTTAGTATATAATATAATTACTAATTATTGAAAGAAAAGGTAAGGTTGATAAAATATGAAATTTTTTCCAATAAGCATAGATACTAGTGACAAGACAGTACTTGTTTTAGGTGGAGGGTATTTAGCAACTAGTAAGATAAAGACCTTACTAGATTCTGAGTTTAAAATTTATTGTATATCAGATGATTTTACAGAAGAATTGTTAAAACTAAAGGAAGAAAACCCTGAAAGATTACTTCTTAAGGGAAGAGTAATAACTGAAGACTTTGTGTTCTTCGGCTATGATTATTGTGTCCTTGCCACTAACGATTCTAAAGTAAATAAAGCCTTAGCCCAAAGGGCCAGAAGATCAAAGATTCCATTTTATAGGGCAGATAACATTGGAGATTCTACCTTTAAGTTTAACGATATAGTTGAAGAAGGTGGCCTATCTGTATCAGTCTTATCAGAAGGAATTTCTAACCCAGTAATGAAACAAATTACTACTGATATAAAAAATGTCTTATTTAAATATGACATAGAAAAACTTAGACTTCTAAATGATATTAGGTCAACGCTAGTACTTAGAAACAACCCTAATGTAGATGAAGAAATAGAAAAACTTTCAAAACAAAATGTAGCTGTTATAAAAAATTACCAAGAAACCTTAAACAGAACAAAACCTGATATTGTATCTGAATTTATAAACGATGGTAAAGAAATCCTTGAGGAAAAAAACAAGGGAAAAAATACAGAAGAAACTGAGGTGGAAGCTAATAACGAAGAAGCTGAAGTTTCTGAAGGTGAACTTAAAGAAACTAAGGAAGAAGAAAGTCTTTAAAGCCAATTTTCTCCTTAAAATTTTATTTTTTAATATAAAAAGTCCCATTAAAGTATAAACTCTAATGAGACTTTTTTTAGTGTCTAAAATGTCTAATTCCTGTAAATACAAGGGCTATGTCGTACTTGTCACAAAGATCTATTACATCCTTGTCCTTTATACTTCCCCCTGGACTTACTAGGGTCTTAATAGGAGTCTTGTTAATTTCTTCTACTGTATCTTCAAAGAAAAAGGCATCTGATGCTAATACTGCCCCTTCTAGTTTTCCTTGGGCCCTGTGGATAGCTTCTTCCACTGCCCAAGACCTTCTAACTTCTCCTTGGCCTATTCCAAGACTTTGGTTGTCCTTGCTTATTACTACTCCGTTAGAGGCTATGGTCTTTGCACACTTCCAAGCAAATTTTAGTTCTTCTAACTCTTCTTTACTTGGTTTTCTCTTAGTTACCACTTCAAAGTCAAAGGTCTCTTCTTCAATTTCATTTAAGGAGTCCTTTTCTTGATAAATCATTCCCCCTAAAACTTCCTTATAAGTAAGCTTGTTAAGGGAAAATTCATTAAGGTCTTCAATCTCTATAAGTCTAAGATTTTTCTTTGTACTTAAGATTTCTAGGGCTTCTTTTGAAAAGCTTGGGCCTATTACAACTTCTAAAAAGAAGCTTGCCATATGCTTTGCTATTTCTTCATTTACTTCCCTATTTACTGCTATTATCCCACCAAAGATAGATTCTTTGTCACATTCATAGGCCTTCATATAGGCATCATAAATATCTGAACTAGAACCTATTCCACATGGGTTTGTGTGTTTTACACATACACAAGTTGGTTCCTTAAAGTCTTTAAGACTAGATACAGTCTTATAAATGTCATTTAAGTTGTTGTAGGATAGGTCTTTTCCTTGAAGCTTTTTAAATGAAAAGTCATCTCCATTAAAGGAATCCTTATAAAAAGCTGCCCTTTGGTGAGGGTTTTCTCCATATCTAAGTTCACCTGATAGTGAAAATCCCTTAGTTAAATATTCTGGAAAGTCCACTCCCATTTCCCTATTAAAATAATTTGATATTAGAGAGTCGTAGTGGGCTGTATAGGAAAAGGCCTTTCTTGCTAAGTCTTTTCTTAATTCTTCTAGGTCCTTGTCTTCTTTAATTCCTTCAAGAACTCTTTGGTAGTCCCTTGGGCTAGTTACTATAAATACGTCCTTGTAGTTTTTTGCAGCTGCCCTAATCATTGATGGACCACCTATATCAATGTTTTCTACCATTTCTTCATGGTCAGCCCCTGTCCTTAATTTTTCTTCAAAGGGATAAAGGGTATTTACTACCATTTCTATTGGGTGGATTTTGTTTTCTTCTATGGTTTTTTGGTGGTCTTCAAGTTCCCTCCTAAATAGGATACCACCGTGAATTAGTGGGTTTAGAGTCTTTACTCTACCATTTAATATTTCCGGAAAATTAGTTACTTCTGAAATTTCTATTGGATTTAGGCCTCCATCCTTAAGGTGGGTGAAGGTTCCTCCTGTAGATACTATTTCATATCCAAGTTCCTCAAGATTTTTACAAAATTCTAAAATACCTGTCTTATCATAAACAGAAACTAATGCTCTTTTTTTCATTCTAACCCCTTTACTTGTCTTCCAAATACCTGAATCTTGTCTTCACAAAAGGCTTTTACACTTTCAACTAGTATTCGGTGCTCAACTTCTAGGACCCTTTCTTGTAGATCTTGTGGCCTGTCATTTTCTTTTACTTCCACTGTCCTTTGAAGAATAATTGGTCCTCCATCTGGATCCTTATTTACAAAGTGAGTGGTAGCCCCTGAGACCTTGGCCCCATATTTTATTACTTCTTCATGGACCTTAAGTCCATAGTAGCCCTTTCCACAAAAGGTTGGTATAAGGGAAGGATGAATATTTATTATTTTATTTTCATATTTATTTATTATGTTTTCCCCTAAAATTTTTAAATATCCTGCTAAAACTATTAAGTCAATTCTTTCTTCCTTTAATAGTTGTAAAAGGCTAAGTTCATACTCATCCTTGGCCACACTTTTATGGGAAATGTAGACGGACTTTATATTATGGTTTTCTCCCCTAGTTAAGCCATAAGCATCCTTGTTGTTTGAAATTATTAGAGAAATTTCTCCCTTTATTTCTCCCCTTTCAACAGCATCTATAAGGCTTTGCAGATTTGTCCCACTTCCCGAAATTAATACAGCGATTTTCTTTAGATGTTTACACATAAGTCTCCCTTAGTAACTTTACCAAGCTTGTATATTGGTTCATTTTTGTCTTTAAAGTCTTTTAATATCTTATCTGAGTCAGCTTCAGATACTAGAAGAATTAGTCCAATACCCATATTGAAAGTTCCATACATTTCTTTTTTGTCAATATTTCCCCATTCTTGTAAAAGAGAAAATATTTTTGGAATCTCTACCATAGTAATATCTAAGTCTGCTCCAAGGCCATTTGGTAGTACTCTAGGTAGGTTTTCATAAATTCCGCCACCAGTTATATGAGAAATTCCCTTTATTTCATATTTGTCAAATAAAGGAAGAATGTCCTTTACATATATCCTAGTCGGTTTTAGTAGTTCCTCACCTAATGGTTTTTCTAGACCATCTATTTTTTCATTTAAGTCTACTTTTTTTACATCAAAAACAATTTTTCTTACTAAGGAAAATCCATTTGAATGTAGGCCAGAAGATGGAAGTCCTAAAAGAACGTCCCCTTCACTTATTTTCTCCCCAGAAATAATCCTATCTTTTTCTACAATCCCTACAGCAAAACCTGCTAGGTCGTAGTCATTTTCCTTGTAAATACCAGGCATTTCAGCAGTTTCTCCCCCTAAAAGGGCCGCTCCTGCCTTTTTGCAACCACTAGCTACACCCTTTACAATGTCTGCCATTTTCTCAGGAACTAGCTTGCCAGTTGCTATATAGTCCAAAAATATAATTGGCCTTGCTCCTTGGCACAAAATATCATTTACACACATGGCTACACAGTCTTCCCCAACTGTGTTATGGATTCCCAAAAGTTGGGCAATTTGTACCTTTGAGCCTACTCCGTCAGTACCAGAAACTAAAACAGGGTTTTTTAGTCCTTGGCTTCCAAGGTCAAACATGCCACTAAAACCACCAATGTCATTAAGAACTCCATCAATGTGGGTAGACTTAACAACATCCTTTATTAGTTTTACTTCCTCATATCCTGCTTCTTTATCAACACCTGCATCTTTATAAGTTATTGTCATCTCTTACCTCTATTGGATATTTTCCATCAAAACAATGCTTGCAAAATCTATTACCACCACATGAACTTAGAAGACTTTCTAAGGATAAATAGGCTAAGGAATCAGCCCCTATATAGTCTCTAGTTTCTTCTACAGTCTTGTTTGCTCCAATTAAGTGGTCTTCACTTGGAGTATCTACACATAGATCACAAGACCTAATTACTGGCGGACATGCTATTCTAACATGGACTTCAATAGCTCCAGCGTCTTTTAGCATCTTTACTGTATTTTTTATAGTTGTACCTCTAACTATGGAATCGTCCACAAGGATAACTCTTTTACCTTGTAGGTTTTTTTTTAAAGGGTTTAGTTTTATCTTTACACTTTTTTCCCTAAGGTCTTGGGTAGGCAAGATAAAGGTTCTGCCAATGTACCTGTTTTTAAGGATTCCTTCCTTGTACTGAATTCTAGATTCATGGGAATAACCTAGGGCTGCTATTGTACCTGAATCAGGAGCCCCGATTACTACATCTGCATTTACTGGATACTGTTCTGCCAGTCTTCTGCCTAGATTGTACCTAACTTCGTAAACACTCTTTTCATTTATAAAGGAGTCTTGTCTAGATATATAGACAAATTCAAAAATACAGTTTTTTTCAACCCTCTCCTTTACAAAAAAGCTCTCTACCTTGCCTTTTTTAATAAACAAGATTTCACCAGGTTCTAGGTCCCTAATATATTGTCCACCTATTGTTTCAATAGCTGCACTTTCAGATGAAAGAATGTATGAATCTTCTAACTTTCCTAATATTAGGCTCTTAATTCCCCATGGGTCCCTAATTCCAATCATCTTGTCTTCTTCAATATAGATAATAGAATAGGCTCCATAAAGATAATTTATCTTATCTGGAAGGGATTCTTCCTCTACTAGAACATTTACAAGGTCCCTTCTACAAAAGGTTTTTTCTAGGAAATTTCCATCAATGGACAAAAGTCCCAATTTGCCATTTGTTTCAAAAACCTCTGGCAAAAGTACCTTTTCTTCTGTTTCATCAGAAAAGGCATACTTTACATGGGCGCAACCTACATTTCCCTTTATGTCATTTAAGGATTCTTCATTGTATATATCACTTACTAGACCAGGTCCCCTTTGTTCAAAAACATTTCCTTCATTTAAAACTGCCATACCTGAACCTACTTCCCCTCTGTGTTGGAGGGCATATAGGCCAAAATATAGAAGTGGTGCTATAGATATTTCATTATTGCTATAAATACCAATATGTCCGCTCAATTTTTTCTCCTAAATATTTAGTTCCCTATCAGCCTTTATTACATCTTCTTCTAGTTTTTTCCTATATGAAACAAGTTTTTCATTTAGGTCCTTATCTTCTAAGGCTAGAATTGAAACAGCTAATAAGGCAGCATTTTCTCCTCCGTCAATGGCAACGGTGGCTACAGGAATTCCCTTTGGCATTTGGACTGTAGAAAGTAAAGAATCTAGTCCATCCATTGTAGAAGACTTTATTGGTATACCTATTACAGGCTTTACTGTCATTCCAGCAACTACACCACCTAGGTGGGCAGCCTTTCCTGCCATGGCAATAAAAATCTTAGAATCAGAATTTTCTACATAGTCCCTAAGAACATTTAGGGCCCTGTGGGCAGAAATTACCTTCACTTCATAGGAAACTCCAAAATCCTTCAAAATTCCAACTACCTTTTCACCAATATGTGAATCGCTAGCAGAACCCATTATTACACTAATCATATTGTCCCCCTATACTAAATACTTGTGAATATCAAGTGGATCAAGTTTTTCTTGTCCCTTAAAGACCCTCATTGAGCCTCCAGATATTTCATCTATTAACATAATCTCTCCATCTGGATCTCTACCAAACTCAAACTTAATATCATAAAGTTCAAGACCTTTTTCCTTTAAAGTATCTCTAACAATCTTTGCGATTTCCTTTGTCATATTTACAATTGTCTTGTATTCATCCTTAGTTAAAATACCAAGGGCTTCTAGACCATCGTCAGTAATAAGTGGGTCTTGTCTCATGTCATCCTTTAATGTGATTTCCACATAAGAATCTAATTCATCACCTTCATTAGCATACATGCCATATCTTCTAATAAAGGACCCAACAGCCTTAAATCTACAAATTACTTCAATTCCCTTTCCAAAAACTTGGCCAGGAATTACTTCCATAGTGTTCTTTTCTAAATCAGCACTAAGGAAGTGGGTTTTTATTTCCCTTTCATTTAGCATTTCATAAAAGAACTTAGTAATCTTTAAGCATTCATTTCCTGCTCCTTCAATTGTAAGACCTATTTGGTTTTCACCTGGGTCAAAGACCCCGTCCTTGCCAGTAACATCATCCTTAAATAGTAATGATAAGTTACCATTATCAAGCTCATAAACATCTTTTGTTTTGCCATTGTAAATTTTTTTCATAATTTCCTCCAAAAAAATGCATAAAAACAAGCCCAGAAGAGTAGGTATGAGAAACCTACCCTTCTGGGCTTTTATCCCTTAGGTGTAATGCCACTTTGGCATCTATGCCGCTCGGTCCTTTAAGACTATGTCTTCGGATCCCTAGACATACTTTCTAATCTAAAGCTTTCTTTCAAAGATATGGTATCAATATTAATTTCTTTTGTCAATGATTAAATGTCATTGTTATTTTTATTTAACAAGGCTTTAATAAATAAACAATTTGAAAAAATTTAGTATATAATATATTGTACTTGGAAATTATTTGGAGGATTTTATGAATACTGACAAAAATATTTTAATAGCCTTTATACTCAACTTATCATTTTCCATATTTGAGCTTATTGGAGGCTACTTTACTAATAGCGTTGCCATTATGTCCGATGCCCTACATGACTTTGGAGATGCCCTAAGTATTGGCCTATCCTTAATTTTAGAAAAAATTAGTAAGAAAAAGGCAGACAATAAGTACACTTTTGGCTACAAGAGATATTCTATATTAGGAGCCTATATTACTACAACAATCCTATTTTTAGGGTCTCTTATAGTAATTTATAATGCCATAAAGAGAATTCTAAACCCAGAACCAATAAACTATGATGGGATGATTATCTTTGCAGTCTTTGGTGTAATAGTAAACTTCTTAGCAGCTTACTTTACAAGGGGCGGAGATTCAATGAACCAAAAGGCTGTAAACCTTCACATGTTAGAAGATGTATTAGGTTGGGCTGTAGTTTTAGTAGGGTCAGTCCTTATGAAATTTACAGACATATCCTATATAGATTCAATAATGTCCATTGGAATAGCTATATTTATTTTAATAAATGCCTACAAGGGCCTAAAAGAAATCTTGGATATTTTCTTATTAAAAATGCCAGAAAGTCTGAAGGTTCACGATATAGAAAAAATGGTCCTAGCAGTTCCTCAAGTCGAAGGAGTCCACCACGTTCATGTTTGGAGTATGGATGGCCAAAGATCCTACGGAACTATGCACTTAATAACTAGCTCCAAGGACTCAGAAGGGTTAAAAAAGACTGTAAAAGAAAAACTAAAGGACCTAGGTCTAGTTCACACTACTATAGAAATAGAAGGAATAGATGAAAACTGTGAAGAAATTCATTGCCAGGAAGACCAAGAAGAATTAGATCACAGCCACCATCACCATCACCACCATCATTAAACTCTAAGCCCAGTTGGCGATTTTAGACAAATGAGCTTATTTGAAGCCTGAGACCTTTTTAAAGGTTTTTGGCTAACTACTTTCATAAAAAAAGTTAAGGCATAAAAACCTTAACTTTTTTAGATTCTTATAAAACAAGACTTCCTTTTTAGCTCCCTATACATAATAAAGATTCCAAGTCCCATAAGAACAAGTGATATTAACTTGTATGGTAGCCCTGAAAACGGCAAGGCCATTACAGAAAAATTAATTCCTAAAACTGCAAAAAAAAGATATTAAACATGGAGTGCAACCATAGGTCAAAATCCCAAATACTACAGATAGGAAACTCATATTCTCCCCTTTAGTCTTGATTCCTTTAGAATTAAGACTATAATCGCTTAAAGAAATCATAAATCCGCCCATAGTGGCCATTAAAATATTTATTAAAATATTAATCACAACTAGCCAGACTCCATAATCTTTAGCCATTTCACCATAAGATAGGTTTAAGCCATCAATCATGGTATATAAGACAAGGAAAAAAATACCATATCCTAATATCATTTTTTTGTTTAAAACTTTTAAATCTATCAATCTATTTCTCCCTAAAATTTTGTATTAATATTAATACCCAAAGATGGACTAATTAATAATAATTTTCACTAGAATCTATAGACTTATTTTTAGAAAGGTCTAAGGTAAAACTAGTATACTTTCCAAACTCACTTTCAACATAAAGGGAAAGTCCATGTCTTTGAGCTATGTTTTTTCCTATAGCTAGGCCTAGTCCAGACCCTTCTTAGTCCCTGTTTACCCTATAATACCTATCAAATATTTTATCCAATTCTTCATTTTTTATACCTGGGCCATAGTCCTTTATAGTGACTTTCTCTTCTTCATAGAATATTTCTATTTTTTCATTTTCGGGAGAGTACTTAATTGCGTTGTCTAATAAAATTGTAAAAAGCTGTCTTAGTCTTTCATAGTCTCCTTAAAACTTTACTAAGTCTGGCAAATTTACCCTTAGGTCTAGGTTTTTCTCTATAAGTTTTAGGGTCAAAGACCTAATACTATCCTCTATTGGATTTATTAAATTTATCCACTCCATATTCATTGAAAAGTCTTTTACTTCTAGTTTTGTAAGGTCAATAAGGTCATTTACTAAGACTTTTAGGTGGTTGACTTTAACTATTAACTTGTCAATATAGGCCTTAGACTTGTCTTCTGAACAGGTTTTAGGTCTCTAAGGCCTTCTAAGGCTAATATAATTACAGAGACAGGAGTTCTAAGTTCATGGGATATACTGGCAATAAAGTCCCTTTGTTATTCATCATCCTCTTCCTTTCGTCTTCTACAAACTTCCAACTCACTTGCAAAGGAATCTATATTTGAGGCTAAAATCCCAATTTCATCATTTGAAGCTATGCCGGTTTTTAGGTCATATTTTCCAAGTCTGCATTAAGGAAAAAAACCTACCGTAGGACATCATAGAATTCATAGAAAATCCTCCCATCTGACCTCC
>CAMEGD010000023.1 GCA_945916025.1 uncultured Clostridia bacterium | reverse complement strand
TCTGAAAACTTGATAAATTCCATAATCCAACTAATCAGCCTTTCCCTATCCTTTATATCAGGGGTTTTTGTATCAACACAGTATTTAGGAGAAAATATCCTTAGATTTTCCTCCTTCTTTCCAACTTATTGGTACATTAACTCTAATAATTTGATAGAAGATAGAAAAATAGGTAGGGATTTAGTCTACTCCTTTGGAATAATGATACTCATGGCCCTTTACTTTATGGCCATAAATATAATAATTAATTCTAAGAAAAATCTAAAAAACTTAAAGGCATAATGTTAACACAAAAAAATCCCTAGTCAGTCAAACTGATTAGGAATTTTTTTAGTTTTTATAAGTTTTCAATTAATTCGTCTATATCTGGTAATGTAGGAATTTCATATTCCTTAACAAAAGTTACTTTTCCATCCTCTACTACTACATTAGCTCTTCCACTAATACCCATATCTTCTTTGTAAAGACCTAATTTTTTAGCAAGGTCACCCTTTGGTTCAAAGTCAGAAAGTAGTTTAATGTTTTCTATTCCAAGAGACTTAGCCCAAACTTCCTTACCTGGTTGAGCATCTACTGAAACTCCATAAACTTCATCTATTCCCTTTCCCTTGATTCTATCGAATTCTCTTTCTAGAGATCTCATTTGGTCAATACAAACTCCAGTCCATGCTAATGGGTGGAAAGAAAATAAAACTTTTTTTCCTTTTATAGAATCTAAAGTAACCTCATTTCCCTTGTGGTCCTCTACTTTGAATTCTTGAATACTATCTCCTACTTTTATTAAATCCATTTCTATATCCTCCTAATTATTTCTTTTTACTTATTAAGGATATACCCATAATGATAACCTCTTACCTACTTCATTACTTTTTTTATAAGTTTTAACTTTTTATTAAAAGGTGGATATCTCAAATCAATATCTACTACCTTGGATTTTTTTAAAATACTTTTTCTGTTGGAGAAGTTCATAAAACCGTACTTCCCATGATAACCTCCTGTGCCACTTTCTCCTACCCCACCAAATTCAAGATGAGGATTAGCTAAATGGACTATTGTATCGTTTATACATCCTCCCCCAAAGGAGACTTCTCTTATAACCTTGTCTGCATTTTTGTTTCTTAAGGTAAAATAATATAAGGCTAAAGGCTTAGGCATCCTTTTTAGATTCATAATTAATATATCCAAATCTCCGTAAGTTAAGATTGGAAATATTGGTCCAAAGATTTCTTCTTCCATTAATTTGTTAGAAAAGTCCACATTATCTACAATAGTAGGCTGAATCTTTAGGTCCTGGCTGTTATAGGCTCCCCCATAAAAAATATCCTGATCCTCTAATAAATTAATTAGCCTATCAAAGTGTTCTTTATTGATTATTCTAGGATAATCTCTATTGTTAATCTGGTCTTCTGAATAAAAGTCTATAATTGAGTTTTTTAAACTTTTTAAAAACTCTTCTTTTTTATCTTCATGAACAACTATAAAGTCTGGAGCTACACAAGTTTGTCCAGAGTTTATAAGTTTTCCCCAGGCTATTCTTTTAGCAGAAAGATTTATATCTGCAGATTCATCAACTATACAAGGACTTTTTCCTCCAAGTTCTAGGGTAACCTTTGAAAGATGTTTTGCCCCTGCTTCCATTATCTTTTTTCCAACTATTGTTGACCCTGTAAAAAATATATGGTCGTACTTTTCCTTTAATAAATCTTCATTAGAGACCTTGTCTCCGTCCACTACATAGATTATTTCCTTAGGAAAATTCCTATCAAAAAAGTCTTTTATTAACCTACTTGTATATTTAGATTTTTTTGAAGTCTTTAAAATTACAGTATTGCCAGCTCCAACAGCCTCAACTAATGGCCCAAAAGCTAACTGGAAGGGATAATTCCAAGGAGATATTACTAATGTTACTCCCAAGGGCTCATAATAGGTATAATTTGTAGATGGAAAATGAAGTAAAGAAGACTTTTCTTTTTTAGGCTCCATCCAATGGTGTAAGTTTTCTATTGTATAGTTAATTTCATCTAAAATAAAACCCACTTCAGTAACATAAGACTCAAAGTTAGACTTTCCTAAGTCCATTTTTAAGGATTCTAGAATTCGATTTTCGTTTAGTTTTATAAGGTCTCTAAGTTCTTTTAAAATCTTTATCCTAAAATTTTCATCCTTAGTCCTATTAGAATAAAAAAACTCTCTTTGTATATTAAGTATATCTCTCAAATTTTCCAATTTTGCTACCCCCTTCTTTTAACTTTTATACCCAAGTATAATTTTTATAAAGTTAAATTTATATTTAATATATAAAGTGTTATATATAATAAATTCTTGGATAATAATTGGTGCAAGCATTGCCCGTGTAATCGGACTATCAATAATAGGAATTATTTTTGCCACAGGTACAACTAAACTTGACCTTGAAAATACTGATCCTCCTATTTTAAGAATTCAATATTATAAGGGAAAAGTAATTTTAAAACCAGATGGGGCAAGTATTGAAAGAATTGAAAAAAAAGACCTATGAAATATCAGAAAGCTTCAAGAACATAAATCTAGATATTGACTTTGGAGATATAGAAATAAAGGTCCAAGAATCAGGTGAAAAACCAGGTATAGAAACCTTTGAAATCTACTCAAAAAAATCCCATAAACCTCCTTTGATATTTTTAATGAATCTCTAAATTTAAAAATTGAGACTTCACAACCTATAGTTCAAGATGGAATTGATATAATTGAAGATAAACATATTAAGACTAGAATAATACTTCCTAAAGATATAAGTATTTCTAAATTAGTAGTAAAAGATGGGGTAGGCTCTACTAAAATAAGTAATATTTCTGGAGAAATGATAGATTTTAGGTCCAGTATTGGAAATCTGTTCGTAGAAAAATCAACCTTCAATAGTTGAACCGTTACTTAGCAATGGACTCCATGGAAGGTTCAAATAAGATAAAAAATAATATGGGATCTTGCCAGGTTTTGTTGTAGATTCCATAATAAAGGCTAATACCGATATGGGTGATGTTAATATTGATGGAGGAAAGGAAAACCAAGGAAATGCCATTCATCAAATTGACATTGAAAATTCCATGGTTGATATAGATATTGATTTTAGATAAAATAACGCTCTACCTCTTCACTTGATTCTCATCAGGTGGATAGCTAAAAATCTTCTTGTTTATACAATAATAATTCCGACTAAACTATTAATTACTATAGCTTAGTCGGAATTTTTTACTTATCTTCGATTATTTTTTCCGCTGTTTTAAGGCCGTCTACTGCTGCAGACATAATTCCCCCAGCATACCCAGCCCCTTCTCCACATGGATACAGGTTTTTTATATTTGATTTATATCCTTCGTCCCTAAGAATTCTTATTGGAGATGATGACCTGGTTTCTGGTCCCTTTAGCCTGGTATCTAAAGAGTCGAAGCCCTTAAGTTTTCTACCCATATTAGGTAGGGCCTCTATTATGGAATCTACAACAAAACCTGGCAAGGCCATACTTAAATCAGAGTTTTTAAACTCTCCAGTGGTAGTTTCTAAAAGTTTGTAGCCCTTTGATAGTTCAAAAGCTTTCTTCTCATATTTTTCTTGGAACCAAACTCCAGCTAATGGATGGTCTGATTCAAAGTCTTCTTTTCTAACATCAACTAATATCCCACTGTTGGCATACTTAGACTCTCTTTTATGGTAACTCATGCCGTTAGATAGGACCTGTCCCTTAGATGAAGAGGACAAAATAACCTCTCCCCCTGGACACATACAAAAGGTATAAACCCCTCTGTTTTCCTTAGTTCTATAATTTAACTTATAATCAGCTGCCCCTAAGATATCTATATGGTCTTCATTTCCATACTGGGAAATATTTATAAGTTCTTGGGGATGTTCAATCCTTAGTCCCATGGAAAAATGTTTTTGAACTATTTCTACATTTCTATCAAAAAGTACCTTAAAGGTATCCCTAGCTGAATGACCAATTGCAATGACCACTTTATGACAAGAAAGACTTTCTCTATTTCCGTTTCTTTCTACTATAATCTCCTTGATTAAATCATCGTCTAAAACAAAATCAATTAGTTTTGTAGAAAATAAAACCTGGCCACCTAGGGAAATAATTTCTTTTCTAATATTTTTTACTATTCCCTTTAGAAGGTCTGTTCCAATGTGAGGTTTGTGCTTGTAAAGAATTTCTTCAGGTCCTCCAAATTTGTAGAGCTCTTGTAATACCTTATTTATCCTAGGGTCTGAGATTCCAGTTGTCAGCTTCCCATCTGAAAATGCTCCTGCTCCCCCTTCACCAAACTGCACATTTGAATCTTCTTTTAAGTCTCCACCCTTCCAAAAATCTTCTACGTCTTTTGTCCTGGTGTCTACATCCTGGCCCCTTTCAATAACTAGAGGCTTGTAACCCATTTGGGCAAGAAGTAGTCCTGCAAACATTCCAGCTGGCCCAAAACCAACTACAACGACTTTTTTATCTGGTCCTAAATTTTTATTTGGAAAAATATAGTCCATATTAGGAGCTATAGGTAGGTCTAATTTTAAATCACTAGAAAAGTCTAGAGTATAAACTAATTTTATATCTGGCTTTTTTCTTGCATCTACTGATTCTCTAATAATCTTTAAGTCCTTAATATTCTTTTTGTTTGTCCTTATTTTTTTTGCAAGTTTATTTATAAGGTTGTTTTTATCTTCCCTAATTCCCAACCTTACTTCACTTACCCTATATCTATACACTAAATATTAACTCCTAATTTCTTTCTCTTTAATTACTTCATTTGTCTTTGTAACTACTATCTTAAAAGTATTTACCTTTTTGTAGGCTAGCATATAGATAATAAAGGCTATTGCCGGTGGAATAATCATATTATCTATTAAAATATTCCCAACTAAAATTATTAAGATGCAAACACAAAAAAGTATAGGCATTTGAAAGCTCTTTTTAATTTCTAACTCTTCTCCAGTATGGACCTTAATTATGTTGGACTGCATATCAAATGACCTAACTTGAACCTCAGCAGGATATTTTTTTAGGTTTAGCTGAAGGGTTTCTAAATTGGCAATCTTAGCCTTTTCTTTTCCATTAGCTAAAACGGACAAGGACCTGTCTGAAGCTATTATGCCACTATTTCTCTTTATTTTTATGCTCATTTATTTCTCCTTGACTATCACTTTAAAATTATTATACCATAATTAGAATATTTTTATAAAAGTAAAGGTTTTCATTCAACTTAAAATTATCTAGTTGTTTTTTAATTTTAGCAAAATTTTTTTCTTTATGTTATAATACTATAAATATTTAAGGAGGTCGTTAAATGGAAAGAGAAAATAGAAAAGCAAAACTTTCTGAAGCCCTAATAGTTTTTATAATCCTAATTTTAGTAATGGGGATTTCAATAGTTGTCTTCGGTTCTGACCCCCATATTCCAATGTTTATAGGAGTAGTAGTTTCAGCCCTAATGGCTCTAAAAATTGGCCATAAATGGGATAACATAGAAGATTATATGGTAGGAGGAATTACCCAAGCCCTCCAATCTATTATTATACTAGCTATTATTGGTATTTTAATTGGTGTATGGATTGTATCTGGCGTAGTTCCAACTATGATTTCATACGGACTTAGAATCCTTTCACCAAATATATTTTTGCCAGCAGCTGTCTTACTTACTAGTATTACCTCAATAGCAACTGGTACATCTTGGGGAACTATGGGAACAATGGGTATTGCCCTTATGGGTATAGCAGGAGGACTTAATATACCAGGTCCCCTTGCAGCTGGAGCAATAATCTCCGGAGCATATTTTGGAGACAAAATGTCCCCATTATCTGACACTACAAACCTAGCCCCTGCCATGGCAGGAACTGATGTCTTTACCCATATAAAGTATATGTTTTTGCCAACTTTAGTTGCCTATGGTATTACCCTAATATTTTTTGTAATATCGGGACTTTCCTATGGGGGAAGTGGTGCAAACTTATCAGATTTAGAGGTAATCCAAGAGGGATTAAATAATTTATTTAATATAAATCCAATACTGTTTTTACCTCCATTAGTAGTAATAATATCCATAGCCTTAAAGGTTCCAGCAATCCCTGGCATAGTATTGGGGATTTTTACTGCAGCCTTGTTAGGAGTTTTTGTTCAAGGAAATAATGTTGGTGATTTATTAGATGCTGCCTTTTCTGGTTATGAATCCACAACTGGAGTCCTTGCTATAGATGACCTTTTAACTAATGGTGGTCTAGAAAATATGATGTATTCAATTTCCCTTACTATTATAGCTATGGTGTTTGGAGGAATTGCTGAAAATGTAGGCTACCTATCAGTTTTGCTAGAAGTAATATTGAAATTTGTAAAAACTGCAGCAGGACTGGTTACAGCTACAATTGTATCTTGTATATTTAGTAATGCAACTATGCCAGAACAATATATATCCATAGTAGTTCCAGGTAGGATGTTTGCAGAAACATATAAAGAAAAAAATATTCATCCAGCCACTTTATCAGCTGCTTTAGAAGCTGGAGGTACTGTAACTTCTCCATTGATCCCTTGGAATACATGTGGAGCCTTTATAAAAAACAACCTTGGCCTATCAGCCTTAGAGTATGGACCTTTTGCTGTATTTAATATTGCAATGCCCCTTGTAACTATTTTATTTGCCTATCTTGGACCAATGGTTTCCAAAATGACAAAAGGGGAAAGAAAGATTTTAGATGAAAAGGGTGTAATTAAGGGAGTAGAAAATAAATAAGAATTAAAAACAAAAAACCTCACTTTTAGGATATTTTAATCCCAAAGTGAGGCATTTTTTATGTCCCTTAAACTTCTTTTACAGGTGTCTTGGTCTCAATTGCATTAGCCTTAGTTAAGGCGTATTTAGCAATTAATGGCCCCACTAATTCGTAAACTATCGTTGCACCTAATACTACTGTTCTAACTTGTGAACCAGCCTCTGCCGGTAACATTCTAGATGCTATTAAGCTTAAACCTATAGCTACCCCTGCTTGAGGAACTAAAGTTAGGCCAAGATACTTCTTAACTTCTTCTCCAAATCCTCCCATATTAGTAGAAATATAGGTTCCTCCAACTTTACCAATTACCCTACCTATAACATAAAAGGCTCCAACAAGTCCTACAGATGTAAGACTAGCAAGGTTTAAATCTGCTCCAGACAAAACAAAAAAACAGATAAATATTGGAGGTGTAATATTGTTTATAAGGCCTAAGTACCTTCTAGAAACCTTACCAACATTTGATATAAATAATCCGCACATCATAAGGGCAAGTAGACTCGAAGCATTAAAATACATAGCTGCAAAGGAAGCTCCAAATATAATTGCTAGATTAAAGGAAAACAATTCGTCGTCATTTTTCATTTTTTTAGAAAAAACTACAAATAAGAAGCCAAATACTATCCCAATTAGTAAAGCTAATAGTATTTCCATTATTGGTTTTACAAGCATAGTTGAAAAACTAAAACTTGTTCCAGCACTTAAGGCTACTGCAACAGATGAAGAAATACCAAAAATAATAATTCCCACAGCATCATCTAAAGCAACTACTGGAATAAGAATATCTACAATTTCACCCTTTGCCTTGTACTGCTTTATTACCATTAAGGTAGCAGCTGGAGCAGTTGCACAAGAAATACTTCCTAAAATCAAAGAAAATTCCCAAGTCTGATTTAATAAAAATCTTAGGCCAAAAGTTACCACAATAAAAGCACCTAAAGCTTCAAACAAGGTAACCAGCAAAATCTTATTTCCTATCCTCTTGATATTTTTCAGATTCATTTCACTACCTATAGAAAAAGCAATAAATGCCAAAGCAACTTCGCTAATGATTTCCATAGACTTAACACTTTCATTTGTCAAAATACCTAAAACAGATGGTCCTATAATAATACCACCAATTAAATATGCAGTAACATCAGGAAATTTTAATTTGCCAATAATTTTTGCAAACAAAATCCCTGTTAGTAAAAGTACTGCAATACTAAACATTTCTCCCATTAATAATACACTTCCCTACTTTGTTAAACCTTCAAAACTGCTTACTTTTATACTGAACATAATCCCTACATTTTCTTCCTCAAGGTTTCCCACAACTTCTCTTACACAATTTTTTGCGATTTCTAATTTTTCTTCGTCTAATACCATAAAAATTGTCTTGTTATAAGGTCTACCGTCATTCATAATGCTACTTAAGTAATCAAACTTAAAAGTAGAAAAGTTTTCTGCCATATAACGAGCTAAACCTTGGCTTTCTAAAATTGTTCCACCATAAATCTTATTTTCTTCAAAAGTTTTAAGTAACTCCTTATAGTGGCCCTCGTGATTTAAAACAATAAATAAAGCTTCCATTATCATCCCTCCTAGGTTATTAATTATACAACTTTCAAATCTAGGGTCAAATTTTTTCCACAAAAGTCCCTTTTTTACAAGAAACTAAATACTTTTTACAAATTCCCCTGAACCTAATTTACTTATGTAGTCTTATCCTCTATAATAATAAGATATGAGATAAAAAATATATGAGGAGGAGATTTCTTGAAAATAGGTTTTGATAGTGAGAAGTACTTAGAAGAACAAAGTCGATATATAATGGAAAGAGTAAACCAATACGACAAGCTCTATTTGGAGTTTGGCGGAAAATTAGTTGGAGATTATCATGCCATGAGAGTTCTCCCAGGTTTTGACCCCGATGGAAAGGTAAAACTCTTATATAAACTAAAAGAACAAGCTGAAATCATAATTTGTGTATATGCTGGAGATATAGAACAAAACAAGGTCAGAGGAGACTACGGAATTACATACGATAGGGATGTATTTCGTCTAATAGACGATTTAAGACATTGGGACCTACAAATCAACAGCGTTTTGATAACAAGATATACTGGCCAACCAGCTGCAACTCAATTTAAAAACAAACTTGAAAGAAGAGGACTTACTGTCCACACCCATGGTCATACTGAAGGATATCCAATGGATGTAGATACTATAGTATCTGAAGCAGGCTATGGCAAAAACTACTTTATAGAAACTACAAAACCTCTAGTAGTTGTAACTGCCCCTGGAGCTAGTTCTGGAAAGCTTGCCACTTGTTTAAGTCAACTTTATCATGAAACTCAAAAGGGAAACAACGCAGGTTATGCAAAGTTTGAAACCTTCCCTGTTTGGAATCTTCCCTTAAAACACCCAGTTAATGTGGCCTATGAATCTGCAACAGCTGATTTAGAAGATGTAAATATGATAGATCCATATCATTTAGAAAAATATGGGGAAACCACAGTAAATTACAACAGGGATATCGAAGCCTTCCCATTATTAAGAAGAATATTAACAAAAATTAATGGGTCTGATATTCCATATTGCTCCCCTACTGACATGGGAGTAAACAGGGCTGGATTTGCAATTATTGATGACGAAGTTGTAAAAGAAGCCGCTAGACAAGAAATTATTAGAAGGTATTATAGCCTTCAATGTGACTATAAAAAAGGAATTGGTACCTTGGAAGCTGCCCAAAGGGGCAAGTACCTAATGGATGAGTTGGGAATTTCCATAGATGAAAGAAGATCTGTAAAGGTTGCCTTAGAAAAATCTGAAGAAAAAGGAAGCCATGTTGTAGCCTTGGAGCTAGAAGATGGAAGGATAATTACTGGAAAACAAACTAGGAACATGACTGGAGCTGCAGCTTGTATCTTAAATTCAGTTAAGATTTTAGCTAACATTCCAGATGAGATGCACCTACTTCCACCAGTAATCCTACAAACTATCCACAAACTTAACCACGAAATTCTAAGCCACCACGATGAAGTCTTAGATACTAAGGAAGTCTTAATTGCCTTAAGTATTTCAGCAGTTACAAACCCATCTGCTGAAGCTGCCTTTAAACAATTAGTAAACCTTAGAAACCTTCAAGCCCATTCCACCTCAATTCTAGTTAATATTGATGAGGAGATATTTAGATCTCTTGGGGTAATTATTACCTCTGAGCCAGAATATCCTGATGATAGACTTTATTACGGTCTATAAATATATATAATATAAAAGAGTCTCAATGGTTTTTGGCCATGAGACTCTTTTATATCTTATCTTTCAATATCTCCCTTATAAGAAGAAATACCACCAATATTTATTGCATTTTCATAGCCTAGCCTTTTTAGTTGGGCTGTAGCCATAGAGCTTCTGCCTCCACTTAGGCAGTATACATAAATATTTTTGTTTTTATCCTTAACTAACTTATCAATTTCAGTAATCCTAGCTCCAGGAAGGTTTTTTGCTCCTGGAATTCTACCACCACTAAACTCGTAAGATTCTCTAACATCTAACAAAAATCCATTTTCGTCATTTTTGTATTCTTCAATATACTCATTAATTCCTTTTCCCCTAATTAGGTCAAATAATCCCATAAATTTTTCTCCTTATTTGCTTTTTATAATTAAATCTATTTCTTTTTGGATATTTTCTATATTTATATTTTCCGTTTCACTTAACTTGTTAATTAGATTTTGAGTAGTTATTAGGGAAATGGTCTTTTCAATATTTCCCTTTGAGGCTAGTAGTTGGGTTACTATTTCGTCACATTTTCTTTCTTCTTCCATCATAGTAAGGACTCCATTTAGCTGGCCAACGAGTCTTTTTATCCTATTTACAAGTTTTTGTTCGCACTTCATTTTTCTACCTCATCAGGATAGTTGTTTGAAAAATAAAAGTATGATCCATCTAAGTTAGAAACATTAAAACCAGCTTCTTTTAAGATTCTTTCAGCATTATAAGACCTTACTGATGAACGACAATGTACAATATATTTTTCATCCTTGTCTAAAGTATCAATATTTTCTCTAAGGGAATCTAAAGGAAGATTTGTTGCTCCCTTAATATGGCCTACACTATATTCATCTTCATCTCTTACATCTATAACCTTGTAACCTTCTTCCATAAGTCCCTTTAGTTCATTAATTTGGACTGGATTTGTAAGACCTAAGATTACATTTTCTGAATAATAACCTACCATATTAATAATATCCTTAGCAGAACCAAATGGTGGTGCATAGGCTAGCTCTAGTTCTTGTAGGTCATTAACATTCATACCAGCCTTTATGGCAGTTGCTAAAATATCGATTCGTTTATCTACTCCATCTTTACCTATTCCTTGGGCACCTAATATTTTTTTAGTATCCTTGTCATAAATTACCTTTAGTAATATATCCTCAGCTCCTGGATAGTAGCCTGCATGACTATTAGCTAATAGGTGGAGACTTTGGTAATTTTTGCCTTTAAGTTGTTTTTCATTTAAACCAGTAGATGCAAAGGCCTTAGAAAATATCCTAACTATGGAAGTTCCTAAAGAGCCTGTAAGCTTGTGGTCCATTCCACTTAACATATCGGCAAGTTGTCTTCCCTGTCTATTTGCAGGAGAAGCAAGGGATATTATGGCATCTTCCTTAGTAATGTTGTGCTTTACAACAATAGCATCGCCAACAGCATAAATATCATCAACTGAAGTCTTGTACTTGTCATCTACTTTTATGCCCTTTTTCATTCCAAGTTCAATACCAGAGCCTTCTAAAAATCCAGTCTCTGGACTTACTCCCACAGCCATAATAAGCATGTCTGATTCTAAGACTTTTCCATTATTTAAGTGTAAAATATTTCCTTCAATCTTATTTATTTGAGAATTTTTGTAAAGGTTTACTCCATTTTTTACAAGTTCCTTTTCTGCAAATATTGCCATTTCTGGATCAAAAGGTGGCAAAATTTGGTTGGACCTTTGGATTAAATTTACTTCCATTCCAAGATGAATTAGATTTTCTACAACCTCTAACCCAATAAAGCCTCCTCCTATTACTGTGGCACTTTTTGGCTTAATTAGGTTAATATAACCAGTAATTTGATCTATATCTGGAATATTTCTTAAGGTAAATACACCTGGATGGGTATCTAAGCCTTCAATATTTAAAACTGTTGGCTTCGCTCCAGGGGATAAAATCAACTTGTCATAGGAAATTATATTTTCTCCTTGATCACTTTTTGTAATAACTGATTTTTCTTCTGGATTTATTTTAATAACTTCTTCATTTGTTCTAATATCTAAATCAAACCTATTTTTAAGAGTTTCCTCTTCTACTACAATAAGGTCTTCCCTATCAGAAATTTCTCCTGAAATATAATAAGGTAGTCCGCAATTCGCAAAGGAAACATAAGGGTTCTTATCAACAATTATTATCCTGTCTTTTTGATTTAGTCTTCTGTACCTAGTGGCAAAACTCATTCCTCCAGCTACACCACCAACTACTACAATAGTCTTTCTATTTTCCATAATACCTCCTCATACCCTTGTGAGTATAATTTTCACTAGGCTATTAATACCCCCATAGGTATATGTTAATCAATAATTTTTAAAAAATCAGACTTTTTTTGCCTAAAATTAATTGTATACATTCTTATATATTTTTACTTGTCCCCCTTTAAAGTAAGGAAAAAATAGACTATAATGGATATGGCTGTAATGTGTATTTTAAGCCATTATTAACAAATTATATGTTTTTTTAGTTTTAATAAAAATATTATTATGAAGGTGTTTTATGTTTATATTAAAAAGAATTAAAGAGCCCCTTTTTATTATTATAGGGACTTTTATTATGGCAGGCGCATCATATTTTTTCTTACATCCATATAATCTAGCTCCAGGTGGAGTTTATGGTACTTCTGTAGTTTTAACAAAGCTACTCCCAGGGGATATTCCCATTGGTAATATTTCCTTGGCTTTAAATGTCCTTTTGTTTGCTATAGCCTTTAAGGTATTAGGACCTTCCTATGGTTCAAAATCTATCCTAGGAGCCTTAGGCTACTCCTTTGGACTTATTATTTGGGAAAATTTATTTCCAGTTGTAGAACCAGTTACAGGAGATATCCTAATGGATGTACTAGCATCTTGTGCACTATCAGCCATGGGACTAGTCCTAGTTCTTAATCAAGAAGCATCCACAGGTGGAACTGATATAGCTGCTGAAGTTTTAAGAAGGTATACTCCCCTTGACTTTGGAAAGGCCCTAATGATTATTGATGCAATAATTACTATTGCTGCATCTTTAGTTTTTGGAATAAGGGTTGGATTATATTCTATCTTTGCTGTAGTTATTTATTCTTCTCTGGTAGATTACTTATTAGATGGATTTAATAGGATCAAGACTATGACTATAGTTTCTCACAAAAACGACGAAATATTAGACTATATAATTAAGGACCTGGACCGTTCTGCCACAATTTATTTTGCTAAGGGAGCCTATACAAAACAAGAAAAAGAAGTTATTTCCACAACTATGGATATAGCCTCTTACATTAAACTTAAAAACTTTATTAAGGACTTAGACCCAACTGCCTTCATAACAGTAAGTGACCAGTACGAAGTTCTAGGAGAAGGATACTCTTACGACAAAATAAATCCAATAGAATAAAATTATCAAAAAAGGATTCAATAACAATAAGTAAACCCTCTAGGCTGACTAGAGGGCTTTTCTTATTCTATTAAATTTTCCTAAAAACTTCTCATTAGCCACCAACAAGTTTTCATAGTACTTGTTATAAGTTGAGCTAAACTTCCTAATTAGTGGTATTGCTATTTCATAGTAATTATTTTCTTCTAAGTGTTTTTTTCTTGAATTATTATAATTGGATTGTTCTTATATTCTTCACTTTCCTTATAGGCTAGGTAATCTGAAATCATTTCTTCATTATCTTCTAACCACTTTTTTGATTTGTCTATAGTACAAAAACTTTACTAATAATCCAAAGCCTAATCCAGCAAATATATAATATATTCCAATGCCAGTGTCCCCTTGATAAATATTAAAAATACCAAAAACCAAAAATAACACAATAAATACACTAGTCATTTTTCTTTTAGTTTTAGTGATTATCTCATTACACATTGTCTTGTAGGCTTCAAATGTCATAGTCTGTTTTGCCACATACAGGGCATATCCATATTTTAAATAAAAAACTCCTTATAAATTCTAATACAAATTTATCTTATCTTATATTTAGGTATATAATCAAGTGAAATAAACTATCTTCGTAACCCTAGTTACTGAAATAAATGTAAAAATAAGTAAAATAATAGTATATGATAAAAAAAGGAGTGGTAGAAATGGTTGAAAAAGTATTCAAGTTATCTAAATCTGAGGATAAATTAATTGAAAAAATTGTAATGGACGAAAACATCCACTACTTGCACATGATTTTTAATAAGGAAGAAGGACTTCCAATCCACCAGTCAAACTCAAATGTATATATGACTGTTCTAAAGGGAGTTTTATCTATAGGCCTAAACGATGAGGAAGTTAGGGAATATGAAGCAGGAAGCCTATTAAAGATTCCATTTGATACAAAAATGAACGTAAGAAATCTTGGTGATGATCAGCTAGAACTTATAGTTGTAAAGGCACCAGCACCTAAAAACTAAAGACAAAATTTAGAGGAGGACTATTTATCTAGCCTCCTCTTTTCTTGTAAAACCATAGCGATAGATGTAGGACCACAGCCATAAGTTCCAATACATTCCCCACCGTAACTTTCATATCCCCATTTCCTATCCCATTGTGCAAAATACTTTACAGGATTATTAATATTAAAATCATAACTGGATGGCGCAAGTTTTGGATTGTTTTTCAAAATACCCAAGAATAAATCCCTTAGCTTCTTTTCTATTTGCAGTAAGTTTTATTAAAGACGGAGTAAGTTTATTAATATTTTCATATATAAAGACATAATCTGGATCTTCATAAGTGTAGCTTTTTATTAAATCCATTTCTTCTTGAAGATTTTACTGAGTATTAACTACTTCTATATTTTTAGATAGAAACAAACTATCGTTAAAGTAAGGTAAGTTTTTGTAAAGATAAAATCCTAAGAGAATTATTATTAAAAGTTTAAGTTTTTTAAATCTTTTCTTCCTTCCTTTAATCTGCCTTCTTTTCATCACTATTTTCTTTTTCATAACACTTCCTCTCCTTCATTAGACAGTCGTCTTATTTCAGTAACTTCCATCCTATAGGTAGTCCATTCATCCATTGGAAAAGCTCCCATTTTTTTATAAAAACTAATTGCAGTTTCATTCCAATCTAGGCATACCCATTCCATTCTAGAGCATCCTTTTTCTAAGGCAATTTTAGCAAGTTCCTTAAAGATAACCTTTCCGTACCCTCTAGCCCTGTACTTATCATCTATAAAAATATCCTCAATATAAAGTCCTGCCCTTCCTTCAAAGGTAGAAAAATTAAAAAAGTAAAGAACAAAGCCTATAATTTTTCCATCAACTTCTGGAAACAAAACCTTGACTAATTTTTCTTCAAAAATCCAATGTCTTAAGGTCTCTTCACTTCCAACTACCTTGTCTTCAAGTTTTTCATATCTGGCCATTTTCTTTATGTAATTAAAAATTAATGTAACTTCACTTTCTTTAGCTGGTCTAAGAACGATCTTATCAGTCATTGGTTCCCTCCAAATTTAAATTCTAAATGTATTTATAAATTATACCATTAATTTCTGGCTAATAGGCTATTAATCTCCTAGGAAGGTGATAAAATGAAACTTGCTGTACTATTAGAAAACAAGGCTATATCAGAAGAATTTTCTTCTAAACACGGACTTTCTTTTTACATAGAATCAAATGGAGACAAGATACTATCTGACTTTGGAGATAATGACTTTTGTAGAAAATGCAGAACAACTTGGTATTGACCCTTCTAAAGTTGACTTTGGTGTGATTTCCCATGGACATGGAGACCACGGTGGAGCCCTAAGTAGATTCTTAAACCTTAACGAAGAAGCATTGGTATACGTTAGAGAAGAAGCCTTTATAGAGTTAGCTGTTAAGATAGACGATAGGTTTAAATCAGCAGGAATAACCCCAGAAATGTGCCAAGTGCCTCAAATAAAATTTGTAGATGAGTCTTTTGAATATTTTCACTTATAGGTCGAATCATTGGGCCAATAAAATGATATTAGTCTCAAAAGCTTTTAGAACATGGCTAAAATTTTTTAGAAGTATAGACAATCGTATTGGTTTCATTGTCATTTTGTAGAGGATATTTGGTTTTAATTTGTCCAAAAAAGTGTTGACAGACCACCCCATTCCTCCAACTCCTATTAGCTTAACTGCTTATTTTTATATCTCAGTGTTCTCTGTCTCCTTTTGTGCCATATACTCTTCACGAATCTGAGACAGCGTTTTGCCAGTTTCTTTATGTACCGCAAAAACATAAGTCTGAACGCTAGACCATCCATAAATTTTTTTCAACCATGCTTGCATAGACTTTTCTTCCCCCTTGACCAAAACATTACCATTTGAAAGAAGCCTTCCTTCATCTTCTCTACCTTTAGCTACTATGATATCTCCTTCTTTAACAACTCCCCATTCAAGCATTAAATCAATTTTAGGTAGAGATCTACGTGTGATTTTCTTATCTCCAGTTACTGTTGTGACAGCCGACTTGTCCATCAAGTTCACATAATAATCATCGTAATTGGTAACCGGAAGCAGCTTTTCCACA
>CAMEGD010000022.1 GCA_945916025.1 uncultured Clostridia bacterium | reverse complement strand
CAATGAACATATCTGCCCAGTCCTGTTTTTTACCAAGAGCGGTGCGTATCCATTTGCAGACAGATTCGTACTCATCTTGGTGATTGCGTTCTATCTCCTGAGAGTTATCAGCGAAAGTATCCATGACATCTATTTCAACCTCATCATCTTTTCGATAAGGTGTCTTGGGATTACCAAGATGCCTATGGTAGCGACGCCAATGGTTGTATTCCTTGTTGTTCATGAGGTCGAACATTTCCTGTAGAGTCTCACAGCGTTTCACTTCTTCCTTCTTTTCAGGTTTTGCTTCTGCAAGACGTTGCTCATAGTCGATATCCAGCATGACGCTGTAATCTCCATCTGGAATTTCAATTGTGGTGTAGTTCTTGTGACCGTTTTTGATGTGATCTTCATATAAAACTCGTATTTTCATTTTGCATTCCTTTCCGTCCCGATAATGGGTGGCGGAATGCAAAAGAGCCTGCGGATAAGATGACCACAAATTTCGCTTGTCCAAAAAAAGAGCACACGAAATTACGGTGGGTGCATCTTCATTCCAAACACAGTCTTTGTCACTGTGTTCTGAACTCTTATGCATCCCGCCGTCCGTATGCGCAATAGGACTTTGAGACTGATAAATTTTAAGAGGGATTCCCCTCATCTATAATTGTAATCAGTCTCAAATAGTAAGTAAATTTCTGAATTTATCGATTACTATTAATAATAATCAGCTTTCAAAGGTTATTGTATTGATTACTAAAACTTGATATAATGAATAAACAATTATTTATTCGATTACTTGTTGATGTGATTTTATGTGTTTGTAGTATGAGGAGGAGGAAATTCTTATGTCTGAAATCGAAAATATTGCATTAGAAAATGAAAACTTTTTTAATTTAGGAAACGATTATTTTTCTCTAAAGGGCTATAGATGTTTTACAGGTGTTGATGTTGTTAATCTTTCTCCTGGTGAGATGAGACACACTTTGAAAATTCAATCTGATGAGCAAAATGAATTACATTATGCCTTTAGTGGTTCAAACGGTCTTTGTAGAACCACACCGATGGGATCAGTTAGAAAAGAAAACTTACTAAGTGCACTAATCTCTTTACCAAACGAAGTTGACAGCATACGAAGTTTTTTTGAGGAAAACGGTTTTTTCTTTCCTGTTAGTAAAACGGAATACGAGGAAGTCGATCTATATTCTTTGACTGAAGTTGTGAATCATATAAAGGCAACAGTTCTTCTCATGAGTGAGATTGAAGAACCTAATAGAAGCTATGAGAAAATACTATACCTAACTCTTTATCTTCTTCTGTCTGAGCGAGTTTCTATCAAGTTAAATTCTATGAGCAAACCATATTCGACTTGTTATCATGGTTTCATTAAAACATTAGAAAAAGCCTCCTCAGTCCCCGAGATTGACGGCACTAAAGAAGGCTTTGAAAGTGAAACGTATATAATTACTGATTCAGTATATAAACCAACATATGATTTAAATATTGATGAGTATCAAGATATTATTTCTGGTAGTTCTTTGACAAACCGTTATCCAGGAATAAACGACCTTCGATATAAAGATATTGTTTATCTGTATCGCAATGCACCAAATGAAACACCTGCAGCTCGTATTACCATAGATTTCCTATTTCATCTTATGAGAAAGGTAGGTGTGGTTAGTAAAGTAACTTATGAAAATGGCATCGAATTTTATGATGAACCAGCTATTGAGAATTTTGATGACAATCTTAAACAGGCGCTTATAGTAGTCGCAAAGATTGTGTTAAATGAAGAAATTAATTCAAATCTTTCTGGTATTGTGCCTCGTTTTGTGACAAGTAAAATGGAGCCTTCATGGAAAGCCACTAACTTGCTTTCGGCCTTATATTTTTCAATATTTTATATGAGACCCGGTTCTGAAATATATAGAGAATGCGCTAATCCTGCTTGCAATAATCATTTCTTGGTTAAGACCTCAAATGGACGAAAAAAATATTGTAGCCCTAACTGTAGAAATGCAACTGCCCAGCGCAATCACCGGAAAAAAGTAAAGAAAATGGCTCAAAAATAAAAAATCACCGTCACTATGCAGTCCACATAGTAACGGTGATTTTTTATTTTTTTCTGTATACTTATGATTAATAATCTGATCCCACTGATACACTTATTTCAGCCTCTGTAGGTAAATTCCCACCATTTTCAGCTAAAGCTCTCTCTATCGAATCTGCTAAGGCTATAATTTTTTTCGAGTGGTTTCCTGTGTAATGGTGCATCAAGTAATTGATATCGACCAAGATGCCTTGGACATGTTCAAAAGTATTATCATGCCCTTTCCACTCACCAGTACTTTCACCACAATTTTCAAATATACCAGACAAATCAAAAATATTTTCTCGTGAATTGTATGGCATCAAAAATGCATTGTATACCGTTGGATTATTGCCATTTTCATCTTTGAATTTATTATTTGTACTTATATATTCACCATAAGTTATCTGCTTATGTATAGATCTACCCTCTGGCAGATGCATGGGTTCGCCAGTTAATCCATATCTATAATACTTTGCGTCTAAGACATAGATTTTGTTATTGCAAACCATGATTGTATCTGGCCTAAGAGCTTCAAATGTTCTTGTCTTACCTTTTTTTAGGTGCCAGGTTGCCTTTGGAAAATATGAGTTTTTGTTACTAACACCAAATACTCTGTCAATAAGTTTTTCCCATACATACTCGAAACTATCTGTCCCAAAATAGAATTGACGTTTGTTTGTCTCTTCATCTATATACTTAAGCATGGCAATCATTGAAGTGAAAAGACGTTTATCTTTATCATTATTTGTTTTACCTAATTTATCATTTAGTTCAATAAGAAACCGTTTTATATCAATCGGAAAATCTGGTTTAGGTGGAAGATTTGGTGTAAACAACCATCCTAATTTTTGAAAACTCTCATATACACAGTACTTGTGGATTTGTGTTATCAGATTACGATCATTCGGTGTAGAATCCCTTACTGTCTGTTTTAAATAAATAGGCGAATTGTTAGCCTGCAACAAAGGTTTCTGCTGACGAATTGTTTTAGCCCAGTCGGTGTTACCACGATCGCTAGTTTTATAGATAGGCTCCTTCTCTGTGTAATATGAGCGTTGCTCCAAATAGTAGTTTATTACTTCCATATATGCATTGACAGGAAAATCAACGGATTGAGGAGCTTCAAACTTTTTCATATGGAGTACTCTATCATTTCTGACCGTAAATTCTGAAAGTACGGATATTAGATGCAAAATATCTCTTCTTCGTTCATGTTCTGTGTCTGGCAATTGATAACCCATAGGAAAATAGACCATCGCATTTTCAGAATCAGCCTTGATGCCTACAAAGCGATCTCCTTCTTCATTCGTATTAACATGGCACTTGCTCTTCAGTAATTCAGTGCTTATTTCCATAGATTATCACCACCTTACTCAACAGTACTATCAATTGAATCCTGGGTTAGAAAAGCGTCAATAATCTCTTCTTTAAAAACATCTAGACGATCATTGCCTGTTGCTTTTGCAGAACTCCTAGAATTAAAGTGATTAACTACTTCTTCTAGACTCTTATAAATTGTATTTTTGAAAATATCCTCCCGTGAAAATTTAAAAGCATCATCCCATAAATATTTAAGAACTTTTTCAGCAAATCTATAATTAAGCAACCTTGCTTGAATTTGCTCTTTTTCAGATAGGTCATTATTGCCTGCTTCTTCATGATATTCTAAGTCAGCAGCTCTAACAAAATATGTTCCAAGTCTTTTGTCTTCTGACGATGTCATACGAATATTTTTTGTAACAATTTCATTATTGATAACTTCACAGAATCTTTGCCAAGTTACACTTGTGTCTAAGATGGTTGTTCTTGCATAATCATGTCCTACAAATGTGTTTTCAATCATACGCATATTCCAGCGACGTTGAAAGGCAGTGTCAAGAGTGAACACATTCTGGTCTGACGTATTCATCGTTCCAATAATTGACATATTAGAAGGAATACGAACTTTTTTATTTGGATTATTGTAGACTATACTTGCAATATCCACGTTAGTTATTCCATACTCACTCGTTCCATCATCTTTACGATCTAAAAGTTGAAAAACTTCACCAAATATAGCCGGTGCATTTCCGCGGTTAATTTCTTCAATCACAAGAAAAAACATTCTTTCAGGTTGCGTGTAAGCTTTTTTCAATAGACTCGTAAATGGTCCTTCTGTAAATTTATAGCTTACAATACCATCCGATACATTAGGAAGAATTTGACCAATAAAATCCGAGTAAGTGTAATCTGGGTGGAATACAAGACGCTCCATTCTGCTTTCATCATCACAATACTCTTTTTCAATAGTCCAGCTCTTTCCAGAACCAGGGACTCCGTATAATAAGGTGTTCATGCCACCTTTAACTCGTTCTACCCTGTCAAAATCCACGGACATCCTATCATCGGTATCTATAATAGGATCATCATAATCCATATCAACATTGTATATTTTTAGGTTTCTTAGACGTGTTTTATATTTTCTTAGCACGTCTGGTGCAACAATGATATGTTTTCCACCTGTTGTATCACCATCTTCAGCTAAAAATCCCCAACGTACCAAAATCATAATTGGCTTACAATCTATATACTTATTTGCTTCTTCTCCAAGCGTAAGATTGTCACTAATTCTAAATTGCTTTAACTCTGATAGTGAGTCCGTATAATTTCCACCAATATCCTCAAGCTTCCACAACAAATAGGCAAACTCTTTATATGTCAAATATTCTAAATCCATACTAGCTCTAATAAATAGTGCAGGTGGCTCTATATCAGAATCGCTCTCGGGAGAACCAAAATTGTTCCTTCCAAATTTAACAGTTTCAAGAGAATTCATCAACACGGATTGGATTTTTGCTGTATCATTAGATTTAATTGCTTGATACATTTCCTTCCCCGAGTCTGTTATTCGTCTCATTGATTGGGGCTTATTGATATCTTCCCACTCTGTAAAACCGAAATAAGATGTGATCTGTGCCTTTTTTGTATAGGAAGAAGAGTACTGATCATCTCCTATCATCTCTTTTAGTCTTTCTTTATAAACATCATTGCCTAACCATCCGTCTGCCTCATAATAGATTTCAAGTACAGACTCTATTTCGTTTAATAGAGCACTATTTTTAGGCATTACTATTTTCCCCATATTGTTGTCTCCTCCTTATATTTGTTCAAGTAAGGCTTTCATGATTTCTCGTACAAGTCGAGAAGGGATTCCCTCACCAATAACCCTACGTATAAAAGTTTCTTTTGCCCACTCCGGTATAGGCCAATCCAGCGGGAGTGACATTACGATGAGTAATTCGTATATAGTCAAAACTCTAGCATCTGAGTATAAAATATCCCCAGACTCACTTTTGTATACTCTGCCAGGGTGAACACAAGCTAAAGAGGATATAACACCATTATTCTGTGTTATTGTTCGGCATGGCATATCCCACTTAAGACGTCTATAGTGATTATGATGTGCCTTTACAGGAACGCCTTTAGCTTTCTGTGGATAAAATTCTTCGTTGTAAATAGCAGATTTTCCAGTTGGTGTGTGCATCATCCATTCAACTTGTTTCCAAGAATGAGTCGGCGGGTAATGCCACTTAGAAACTGCAAGACCTGCTTTTCTTTTTTCTTCATATTGCGGAAATTTTGTTAGTGTTTCATTTATTCCTTCTCTTAAATAAGGATCAAGGGAAGGCAAATCTCCTATTGCTTCTTCTAGTGTTATTTCTTTCTGCTTCTCTGGAAATTCCCAAACATAAGGCAAGTCTTTTCGAACTAACAAGAATATATTGCGTTCTCTTAGTTGCGGAACACCATAATCCTTTGCCATTACGAGATCTTCCTTATTGAATTTATAATCATGACCCAGTTCTGACTTAATGTATTCGGGTATTAATACAATCTTGTCACCATACTGAATTTTAGTTTTAAGTTGCTTCGGGACATTTTCTAATAATACAAATTTGGGTTTAAGGCGTTTAATTACATCAATAGCATATGAAATAAGTTGATTTCTTGGATCAAATTCTAGTCTTAACCCTGCTTCACTCATTCCTTGACATGGGGGTGTAGCAATAATAAAGTTTACTTCTTGCTCTATAGATTCTTTTACAACCTTGTCTCTTACTGAATCATCAGTTATATCTCCGCAAATCATATTTGTGTTTTTATAGATATCTTGATAAAACTGTGCTCTATCTTTATCTATCTCATTTGCAATACGAATTTCTACTCCTAACTCTTCTAGATATGCCTCAGCAACACCTACGTTTGCAAAAAGAGAAAGACCTTTTATTTTTCCCATAGTTGGTCTCCTAATAATAAATTTTCAAAAACTTTTTTGACAAATAACGGAGGTATTCCTTCTCCAATAATCCTTCTTAAAAAGGCCTCTGATGTGTTTTCTGGCACAGGCCAATCTTCTGGAATGCTCATAATCTTCATAAGTTCATATAAAGTTAATGCCCTTGCATCAGAATAAATATCATCCCCATTTTCATCCGTATATTCTTTTCTTCCAGGATGAACGTTATCTTGAGAAGATATTTTTCTATTATCCATAGTTACTGTATAGGCAGGTGTATCCCAATTTTGACGTTTGTACGTATTACGGAAACCTTTAACTGCATCCCCATTCACTTTTACTGGATAATACACTGGATTATCAAAAGCTGTTTTCCCAGTAGGTGTATGTTGCATCGCCACAACCTGACGCTTTACATGATGGGGCGGGTTGTGCCATTTGGAAATTTGCAATGCACTTTCTTTACGTTCATAAAAATGTGGAAATATCTCCAAAAGTTCTTTCTCATCTACATCTGTAATAAAAGGATCCAATTTTGGTAGATGACCTATCGCATCTTCCATGGTATGCACTTTTTTGTCTTTTTCAGGGATTACCCACTCCTTGGCTTGCCCCTTTCGTGTCATCAAAACAATTGCCCGTTCTCTTGACTGCGGAACGGAATAATCTTTAGTATCGATAAGAAATTTATTAATTACATAGTCTTTCCCTAATTCCTTATCTAAAAGTTCAGGAATTAGAATTTCGTTTTCGCCAACTATAATTTTGGTATTAAAAAACATAGGGACATTTTCTATTAATGCGTACTTTGGTTTTATTTCCTTTATTGAATCTATTACCTGGCAAACCAGTCTATTTCGCTCATCATCAACGACCTTTTGGCCTACAGTACTCATTCCTTGACAGGGAGGGGTGGCCATAATAATATTCACACCTCTGTCTATAGATTCATCAACAATCTTTTTGAATATTTTCTCATTTGTAATATCACCGCAAATCATATGTGTCTCAGGGTAAATCTTAGAATATAAAATAGCTCGTCTTTCAATAAGTTCGTTAGCTATAACTACATTAACTCCTATCTTTTTCAAATAGGCTTCCGCAACACCAATATTGGCAAACAACGATAGCATATTCATTCCAGTTTCTCTTTTGTTATATGATGAATCATCCGAATTTACAAACTCAAAATACAATGTTACTGCTCTTTTTATTTGAGAGCGTACATCGCAAGAAAGCGCTTGGTAGGCTTCTGTTTGTTCCAAATGAAATTGATATACTGTATCATTGAACCATGGTAAGATATTGTCGGCTCTTTTAAATCTTGATGCATAATTACTTATTGTTTTAACGGAATAATCTTTATTATCTGTAAGCCATAGCTTAAAATTACTTAAATCAATCATGGTACAGCCTCATTTCATAAAATAAATAGTCTCATACCATGTTAACATATTCCGTTTATGGCGTCAAGTACTTGACGCCTTTTCTTGGTAAAATAAACTTTTATTTTTAAAGAGCTAATAATCATCGTGTCAACTCACCATTATTTTGCCAACCATCTTATCAACTCACCAAATCAATAACAGTATTGTCTTATGACTTTTTAAATTCACCAATCTTGGATAACTTCCCTCATAGTAAAAATCCGCGATTATCCTTCCGGCTTAGAACCAGACCTCAAATCACGGAAAGCCTTTATTTACTTATCTTATTACATCCTTACTTATCTACCCTTGACATCAATACAACCGTCTCAACGTGATTTGTAAATGGAAACATGTCTACTGGCTTAAGTCTTTCTAGCCTATACTTCTTTTCTAGTACTCTCAAATCTTCTTTCAGGGCAACTGGGTTGCAAGATATATAGACAATTTTTTCTGGATTAAGGTTTAATAATCCATTTTTTGCTGAATCATCTAACCCATCCCTAGCTGGGTCTACTATTGCTACATCAATTTTTATGTTATCTAAGGCTAGTCTACTAATATATTGACCTGCATCCATAGCTGTAAAGTAAACATTTGAAATCTTGTTTATTTTAGCATTTATTATTGCATCCTTTATGGCCTCTTTGTTGTATTCAACTCCAAATACTTTTTTTGCAAATTGTGAGGTATAAAGACTTATGGTTCCAATTCCACAATAGGCATCTAAAACTACTTCATGACCCTTTAAATCAGCAAATTCTAAGACAGTCTTATAGAGGTTTTCTGTCATTTTTGAGTTAACTTGATAAAAACTTTGAGAGCTAATTCTAAAAGATAAACCTAATAGCTTGTCGTATATAAATCCTGGGCCAAAGGCAACTTGTTCTTTTGTTCCCAAAATAAGACTTGTGTTTTTGTCATTTATATTAAATACTATACTTTTTATTTCTGGATGTAATTTTCTAACTTCTATTACAAAGTTATTTTTTGCTGGGATTTTTGTTGAGGCTACTACTATTGTCAGTAAGTACTCCCCTGTCTTTCTTCCAACCCTTACTAGGGTAGATCTAACAAGACCAGTTTTTCTGTCCTCATCATAAATAGGCCACTTGAATTTTTTTACAAGTGATTTTATTGTCTTATTTATTTTTTGAGCATTGATTTCTTCAATTTTACAGTCATCTACTTCAAGGACCTTGTGGGTATTTTCTTCAAATTTACCCATTAAGACTTCCCTATTTTCAAAGGAAAATCTATCGTGAACCTTATTTCTGTAATAATATGGATAGTCCATTCCAAGGATTTGTTCTATGTTTTTTCCGAATAGATCTTCCATCTCTTTTTGTTTCTCTTCTAGTGAATAGGGATAGTTGTCATGACTATACTTACATCCCCCACACTTATTTAATATTGGGCACTTCATATTTAATCCTTTTCTAATAAGTTTAATATTATAATACCATACTTTTTCTTGCTTTTAGGGTATAGTAATAATAAATTTTCTTAGGAGGTTTTTATGAGTAAAGAAAAAAAAGACAATGACGGACGCTTTGTAAGGGATGTTTCTGGATATAGGAATTTTATTACTAGGGATGGAGAGCCTGGTCCAACTGGAAAGGGAGGATTTAGTCCTGATAAGGATAGGTATCATCTTTATGTGTCTTATGCCTGTCCATGGGCAAACCGTACCTTAATTATGAGAAAGCTTAAAGGCTTAGATGACTTTATTTCTCTTTCTGTTGTGAATCCTTATATTGATGAGGAAGAATGGAACTTTAAGGATGGTCCCGGTGTAGTAAAAGATCCGCTTTTTAATGCTAAGGATATGTTAGAAGTATATAGGGGCTTTGACCAAGACTTTTCTGGTTATGTTTCTGTTCCCCTATTAGTAGACAAGAAAAATATGGAAATTGTAAATAATGAGTCTTCAGAAATCATTAGAATTTTTAATTCTGCTTTTGACAATGTTGGAGCCAAGGAAGGAGATTACTACCCTGAGGACTTAAGAAAAGAAATTGATGAGATTAATGACTATATTTATGACAAGGTAAATAATGGAGTTTATAAGGCAGGATTCGCCACAAGTCAAGATGCCTATGATGAAGCCTACAATGAATTAGTTGAAGCCTTAGATAAGTTAGAAAATCACCTAGAAGACAAGGAGTTTCTAGTTGGAAATATGCTAACTGAAGCTGATATAAGACTCTTTGTTACTCTAATCAGGTTTGATCCAGTTTATTTTGGACATTTTAAGTGTAACCATAAACAAATAAAGGACTACAAAAACCTTTCAGCTTATACAAAGAGACTCTACAATATTCCAGAATTTAAGGATACAGTTTTCTTTGACCATATAAAGGACCACTATTACAAGTCTCACGTGGACATAAATCCTACTAGGATTGTTCCTAAGGGTTTAGACCTAAGTTGGTTAGAGGACTAAAGTAAGAATCCCATCCTTACTCTATGCTATAGCATCAGGTGGGTACCTGGGAACCTTGTTGTTTAGACAATAAAGGAGAGCTAAGTTTTTAGCCCTCCTATTTTTTTGACAAATTATTAAACAAATACAATACCCCTTCTTCTAACTTATCCATGGGAGTCGGTCCAATTCCTACCATAAGATCAAAGTTATCCCACTTGTTGTTAGAAAAATCTGATATTAGATCTATTTTTATTTTCTTGTCTTTCATTTTTTCTTTAAAGTTTTCTATTTCCCAATAGTCCTTGTCTAACCTTACAATAAAGTGAAGTCCGGCTTCTGCTCCTAAAATTTCTATACCTTCATTTTTTATAGTGATAAATCCTTAGAAGATATTGACTCAGTAGACTTAAGGAGACAAGACCCAAGGTTGTAGTAAAGAATATTGTAGATAAGTCCTTTTATTCAGCAATATTGCCAACAATAAATTCCATGGTTGGTATAGGGATTGTATTTCTGCCAGGTATGATGACTGGTCAAATTTTATCTGGAATATCGCCACTCACTGCCATAGGCTATCAAATAGCCATAATGCTTGGTATATTAGGATCAGTTTCCTTGACAGTAATAATCTTTTTGCAATTAGCTTCTAAGACATTTTTTAATAAAGATAGTCAACTACTTACTCACAATTAAATACTTTAGATTAAACAAAAGAAGCTATAGTTTTTTCCTCTATAGCTCTTCTTATTTACTTATTTGGTTTTTTGTATTCTCTTAAGAATCTTTGAATCTTAGTAACATTCATTTTTGACTGGTCTTTTTCTACATCTAAGGAGTCAAAAAAGTCCACAAGGTCTTGGTTCTTTCCTTCTATTTCTATTTCATAGTCTACTTGGTCAAAATAGGTGTTTTTGTCAAAAAACACTTCTATATTATCAATGACTCTTTGGTCCCTTTGGGTCTTTAGGCTCCCCATTAGGTAGTAGGTTCCCTTAATAGAGTTTTCGATATAGTCCTCTACCTTTAGCTCTTTATTAGCTAGGATTTCTTGAGCCTGGTCTCTAGTAAGTTTTTCTGTAACTTCTGTGGAAAGCTCTTGATCCTTGTTTTTCTTAGTTTTTACTGTAAGGACATAGGAACCTTCCTTTTCCCTTATTCTTAAGACTGTCCCCTTTTCTATAAGGGTAAAATCCTTGTCGAAGTAGTGGTTTACTTGTATTTTTGGTTTTTTTTCTGGGAAGTAGTGGTCATAGAGTCTATAAAAGTCTTCTTCTTCACATATAATTTTAAACTCTTGTTCAAATTCAAGAAAGTTAATATAGTTTTCTTTTATTTTTGATTCCAAATCATCTATTAGACTTTGGTCTTTTATTGCTACATAAGGTTTTTCTTTAAGGACTTCAATATTTTCTAAATCAAAAGCCTTTATGGTAGTTACTTTAGATATTGGAAGAATGTATACTTGGTTCCAATTTTTAGAATCATTTAATTTTTCTAAATTCCCACTATCATACTCTTTAGAAAACTTAAGGGCTAAGTCTTTTTCTTTTGTTAATGCCTTGTCCAAGTCAAGTTTTCCTATTATCTTTCCTTGAGAAGAAATAATAGCTGTAGTTTCTTCATTTACATACTCTCCAAGGTACAAATATAGAAAATTTCCCTCTTTTATTTTATTAAAGTCCTCATCATTTACTTTTATTATTGTATATTTTTTCTTTTTGTCCATTTAGTTAACCTCGTTTTTTATTTCTTTTTATTTATTACCCTATTTATTGTGAGTCAACTAAAAAGAAGGTGCCTAAGCACCCTCTTAAAATTTTTAGTTTTCTAAAAGTCTTTGTTCAAGAACTTGTCTCATTTCGAAGTTTTCTATTTGCAAATAGTATTCTGCTGCCTCAATTAGAGATTTCATAGGAACAGTTCCTATTACTTCTGAGCCAATTACATTTACTCCGTATCTTCTAGCTTCCATTTTTACCATTTCAAAGGCTTGATAAACTCTAGTTTTTTCGTAGTTTACTAGATTCATAGAAACTTGAGTAACATTTCTTTCTTCCATTTTTAGGCCAATGCCCTTAACATATCTAAGGCCTCCGCCGATGTTTCTAACTTTTTTTGCTATTGCATTAGCTATTTCAACATCTGGTGTATTTAGAATAATATTAAATGCTACTAGTGGAACTCTTGCTCCTACTGCAGTTACTCCGCTTTTTTCGTTCATTTCTTGTGGTCCAAAATCTGGCTTCCAGTTTTCTTCTTTAATCTTTTCAAAGAAGCCTTCGTATTGGCCTTTTCTTATAGATGCAAGATTTCTTCTATCTTCTGCTGTTGCAGATTCTTCATATAGGAAAATTGGAACTCCCCAAGAACTAATTTCTTCTGCAACTTCCTTAGAAATTTCTATACATTCAGCCATTTCAACATTTAGTACTGGAGTAAAAGGAATTACATCAGTAGCTCCCATTCTAGGATGGGCACCTTCATGTTTAGACATATCTATAAGTTCAGCTGCTTTTTTTGCTGTATTTATTGCTGCCTTTTTAATTTCTTCTGGAGATCCAATCATTGTTAAAACTGTCCTGTTGTGGTCTGGGTCAGAAGAATAATCTAAGATAGTAACATCTGTGTTTCTTGCCTCATCTATGATTTTTTCTACTAAGTCCAAGTCCCTACCTTCTGAAAAGTTAGGAACACATTCTACCAATTTTTTTATTTCGTCCATTTTAATAGCATCCTTTCAAAATATTTCAAATTATCTCTTAAAGTAAAGCTGTACTTATATCTTGTACAAAGGTTTTAATAAACCAAATTGTTTGTGGTTGATAAATAAGGTCAACTAAGAAAGCACCAACTATTGGAACTATCATCCAAGCCTTTCTAGATTCACCATATTTTTGAGTTACAGCACCTAAGTTTACAACTGCTGTAGGTGTAGCACCTAAACCATGACCTATTAAACCAGCTACCATAACTGCTGCATCGTAGTCTTTTCCAAGTAGTCTAAATACTACAAAGTACCCAAATAATGCAATGAATATAGCTTGACTAATTAGTACTGCAAACATTCCACCTGCTAGGCCTACAAGTTCCCACATCTTTAAAGTCATAATTGCCATAGATAGGTATAGGCCTAAGGCAACATCTCCGATTCCATCTACTAAGCTAAAATTAAATTTGTAGAAGTGGAACTTTTCGTTTAGGTTTCTTAGAATAACAGCTATAAACATTGCTCCTACATAAGTTGGGAAAGACATATTTATAAGGCCACTAATCCATCCTGATACTAGTGTTCCTAGTGCCATACTTACCAAGATTGCAGTTACATTTTTTAGAACGTCTAAACTTGTAAGTTTTTCTTTACTTTTTGCATTTATGTCAGTTATAGATTCATCTATATCTAAAGTATCACTGCCATCTGGACTTAAGTTATTACTTACGATTAATTTTCTAGCTATCGGTCCACCAATTAATACTGCAGTTATTAAACCAAATGTTGGTGCTGCTGCCCCTACTAGAGGACCAGCTTGGTATCCCATTTCTAGAAAATCATTTCCATAAGATAGGCCTGCTCCATGTCCACCTATCATAGAGATTGCAGAACTTAATAGACCATAAGCATATTCAAGACCTACTATTTTAGATACTGATACTCCAATAATATTTTGGAATATTGATAGAGCCCCAGCTATTAGCCAATAAATTATTAAAAGTTTTCCACCTTTTTTTAGTATTGATAAACTTGCTCCCAAGCCTACTGTTGTAAAAAACATAAGCATTAAGAAAGTTTGTAGAGTTGTATCAAAACTAAATGCAAAACTATTAGTTATATGACCTAAAAAAGTCACTATCATAAATATAAAACCACCGACTACTGCTGCAGGTATACAATATTTTTCTAAAAAATTTACTTTACTAACTACATAGTATCCAAAAAGTAGTAAAATCGCCGCAAAAGCAGTTGTCATTACCATATCGATATTAATTGTAAATAAATTTTCAATTACTTCAAAACTCATGATATCCTCCTTGATAACAAAATAATAATTTCCAATATTTCGTTTATGCTATCTACACCTCCTTTTAAACGAAAATGTTTTCTATATGTCTATATATTGCAATTCTTGTGCCAAGATATTAGTTTATTATATTTATTTTTATTTACTTGATTATCCTCCTTTCATCAACTTTTTTATTAAGTAAGAGAAAATTAAAGATAAAAAAACTATGCAATTTTTGCATAGTTGCAAAGTTTGCATAGTTTATAGCTTGTATTCGTCGATTTTGTATCTAATTCCCCTTTCAGAAATACCTAGTTTTTTGGCTGTTAAGTTTTTATTTCCTTCATTGTTTTTTAGCTCAAATTCTATTAATTTCTTTTCAACTTCTTTTAAAGTTTCTCCTGGATAAATAATTAGATAGTTATTGTCCCTGTTGTTCATGTTAGAAAAAGCTTGATTATTTGCTAAATCTTCTAAACCTATATATTCTTTGTTAGTTAATAATACTCCCCTTTGGATAATATTTTCTAGTTCCCTAACATTTCCAGGAAAGTCATAATTTTTCAAATAGTCATAAGCAGGTTGGCTTAAGCCCTTCACACTTCTATTAAAGGAAATATTATACATATTAATAAAGTAATCTATAAAATAGTCTAAGTCTTCTAGCCTGTCCCTTAAAGGTGGAGTTTCAATGTTAATTACATTTATTCTATAATATAGGTCCTCCCTAAAAAGGTCCTGGCTTACCCTTTCTTTTAAGTTCCTATTAGTAACACAAATTATCCTTACATCTACGTCATAGGTTTCAGATGAACCTATTGGCCTAACCTTTCTCTCTTGTAGAAATCTTAAAAGTTTTGCCTGTAAGTTAAGATCCATTTCTCCCATTTCATCTAGGAGCAAGGTCCCCTTGTCTGCCTTTCTAATGATCCCAATTTCATCAGATGTTGCTCCAGTAAAGGCCCCTTTCTTGTATCCAAATAATTCACTTTCTAAGAGCTCCTTAGGTATTGCTGAGCAGTTTATGGAAACAAAGGGTTGATTTACCCTATTACTAGTCCTGTGTATCTTTTGGGAAATTAGTTCTTTTCCAGTTCCAGTTTCTCCTGTAATTAATATAGTTGCATTTGTGTCTTTAACCTTGTCTATAATACTAGTAATCCTTAAAATCGAATCAGACCTGCCTATAAAGTCTTTTTTTACATAGCCTTCAAGGTGCTTTATTTTTTCCTTCATCATAAGACTTTTATTTGCTTCATTTAAAAGTATAATTAGCTGGTCAAGGTCTATTGGCTTAGGAACAAAATAATAGGCTCCAGACTTTATTGCCTCTATGGAATTTTCAATGGAAGAATATGCAGTCATAATAATTATGACTGCTTCATTATTGTATTTCAGCATCTTATTCATAAGATCAAAGCCACTTTCTTCTCCCAGACTTAAGTCCAGCAAGACTAGAGATATGTCTTCTCTTGTAAAAAATTTATAGGCTTCAATGCTGTTTAGTGCTGTAAATACCTCATAAGTGTCTTCTAACAAAAAGGTCAAAGTCTTAAGGATTTTTTCTTCATCATCTATTATTAGTAATTTATTTTTCATTTATATTCCCTTCACAAAATCTATGGTTACTCTAGTTCCCTTATTAATTCCTTGACTCTGGATACTTATTGCCCCATTGTTTTCTTTTATTAGTTCCTTAACTACAAATAGGCCGAGGCCATTTCCACTATTTTTTGTAGTGTAGAAAGGATCAAAAATAATATCTAATTGGTCTTGTTCTACCCCTATTCCATTGTCAGATATAGTTAGTCTTACAACTTCTTCAAATTCAGTTGCCCAAATTCTAATAGTAGGATTTTCTACCTTGTTTAGGGCATCTATGGCATTTAGGATAATATTAAACAAAACTTGCTTTAGTTGGTTTTTGTCAAACTCTATATAAATATCTTCTCCTATGGTGCTTTTTATATTTACTTTCTTAAGTTGTAGGTGTAAGAGACTAAAGGAGTTTTGTATTTCCTCCTTTACATTTAACTTTTCAAGTTTTGCAATTCTAGGTGTAGAGTAGCCTAAAAAGTCCGTAATAAGCTTGTCTATCCTCTCTATTTCCTCTGGAATGTCATCAGACATGGATTTTAAGAAATTCTTGTCTTCTAGTTTTTTATCTAATTGACCCACATAAAGCTTTACTGAAGTTAGGGGATTTCTAATTTCATGGGCAAGGGAGGATACAATTTTGTCCATAAATTCTAATTTGTCATATCTTCTCAATTCCTTTGCTAATTCCTTTTGTTCCTTTGAAATTCTTTCTACAGTTTCTTTAAGTTGACGTCTTTGATTTTCTTTAAATAAGATAAAAACTGTCATTGCTAGTGTTACAAATGTAAATATTTTTAGTAGGGTTGTCTGTCTATCCTTAACGTTATATACTGGTTTACCAAACCATTTCTGTAATAGATAATCGTACATTCCATTTTCCTTTAAGGTTGAAATAGACTTATTTATGTCATTTATTAGGACTTGGTTGCCCTTTTCTACAACTATACAGTAGTCACTTTCATTAATTTGGTTTCCAACTATTTTAATATCTTCATTTATCATAAGCTTATTTGACAGGTGGTTTATTGT
>CAMEGD010000021.1 GCA_945916025.1 uncultured Clostridia bacterium | reverse complement strand
TAAGTTCGGAGGCAAGATGATGAAGTATCCAAATATTTTAATTGACGATGTTGGAAATGAACATCCAAGAAAGAACATCTACCTTCTAGACCTGGCTCAGGCTTCTAAAGAACAAGCTAAAGAAATAGCTTCCAAAAAAGATAGCCATCCTTATATTATTAAGTTAAAGGCTTATAAGGATTTGGAAAAGGTTTTTTTAGATAAACTTGAAGAAGAAGCTAAGGCCTATGATAAGGAATTAGAAGGTGACAAAAAATTAATTGATTTTCAGGTAGACTTATTTAAGACTACGAAAAAATTAGACTTTTACAAAGATTATATAAATTTAGATTATGATGCAGATTTGAATTATAAGATAGCAAGGCACAAGTCTAGACACCTTCCTGAAATAATAAACCACTATGTGTTTTTAAAAGACTCTCTTATGCAAAGGGAAGAAGACTTAAAAGTTTTAGACCCAGCCTTAGTATCTGCTAAGGAAAAAGAAGTAGAGGAATATTCTAAGACTAGGAAGGAAAAAACAAAAGAAGATATTGAAAAGGTTAAAGAAAAGAAAAAAGAAGGAACTATTTCATCTAAGGCCTATAAAAATGAAATAAAAGTTATAAAATTTAAGGAAAAGGAAGATTTATTAGCCTATTCGTATAACAACCCAAAAAAGAGTTTAGAGGAAGAGATAAAGAATCTAAAACATAAACTAAATATTGAAATTGATACAATGGAAAACGTTTTGAAATCAGATATTTCTGATGCCAGAAGAAAGACTCCAGTTGAAGTAAATAAAAGTTATCCAATAAATACCTTAATGTCTTTTTTCTTGCCAGGATTAGGACAGGTTCTTAATAAACAGTATCAAAAGGGACTAATTTTCTTTTTAGGTTCCCTATTCATTTACCTAATAGCAATCCCTTATGGACTAGGCTATGGGAATTATCAAGGAGAAGGTTTTTATGGACTTGTATCCCTAGCTGCTGATGGAGCAAGGATGGACAGGTCAATAATCTTTATGATAGAGGGTATTATTGCTATCATGTTTGCTATTATAGCCATATTTATCTTTGTTTTTTCTTTTAAGGATGTATCAAAAACTGAAAAGGGAAATATAAAGGGTGCTAGGATAAAGACTTGGTTTGAGACTAAAGAAAATCTTGAAAGTGAAGGCTTTCCATATTTAGTTTCTGTACCAGCATATGTTTTGATTATGTTTATAGTCTTGATTCCTGTTATTACTACCTTTTTAATTTCCTTTACTAACATGGACCCTGACCATCAAACTAAGTTTTCTTGGATTGGACTATCTAATTATCTATTAGTTGCTAAGGGACAAGGTATTGCAGGTGGTGCCTTTTGGTTAATACTAAGGTGGACAATTTTTTGGACTATTGGTGCTACTACCTTTGCAATAGCAATTGGCTTTATATTGAGCTTAATTGTCAACCAAGATAGAGTGAAGGGCAAGAAGATATTTAGGACTATATATATTCTACCATGGGCTGTACCTGCCTTTATTACTATAATGTTCTTCTCACTAATGGTATCTCGGGGAGGACCTCTTACTGAGATTTTAAATGGAGTATTTAATACTAATTTAGATATTAAGAACTCTACTACTGGGACGAGGATATTCTTAATCCTACTCCAAGGATGGTTAGGATCAGCTTATGTATTCTTACTTTCTACTGGAGTTTTACAGGGAATTCCTAAGGACCTTTATGAAGCTGCTGAAATTGATGGAGCTAAAGGATTTCAAAAAACAATAAGGATTACTATTCCTCTAGTATTGTTCCAAACTGCTCCACTATTAATCAATCAATATACCTTTAACTTTAACAATTTTTCTATTATTTATTTGTTTAACCGTGGTGGACCTTTCTTCCCATCCTTATATGGAAACTTGGCAGGTTCTTCAGATTTATTAATATCTTATATATATAAGTTGACTGTACAAAACCAATATCAAGGTATTGGAGCTGCAATAACTATTGTTATTTCCTTAGTATTGATGTTTATATCTTATTTAGGTTTTAGAAACACTAAGGCATTTAAGGAGGATTAGTATGTTTAAGAAAAAAAAGAAAAATGACTTATACTTGTCTGACAGGCAGCCTTTAAATACTATGGGTAAAATAATGCTTGGAATTTCATATTTTATAATGATAGTATGGGCCTTTATAATTATTTGGCCTTTGTCAATTATGATAATATCAAGTTTTAATGGAAATCAAGGTAGAAATATTTCTCTTAATGGAGAATTTATATTTTCTCTAAAAAACTTCCAGTATCTTTTTGAAAAAACATATTTTACAGACTGGGTAGTTAATACTATTGTTATAGCTGTTATTACAGCCATAATAACTTTGATAATTGTATCCTTTACTGGATACGCATATTCTAGATTTAGGTTTAAGGGAAAAAAGATTAGTTTAATGGGAATAATGCTTATCCAAACTATTCCAACTTTTGCTGGTATTACAGCCTTTTATGCAATTCATTCAATTATTTTTGGAGTTGTACCTGTATTTTCTAGACAAGCAATGCTAATACTGATTTATGCAGCTGGAGGAATTGCATCTAACACCTTTATTTTAAAGGGATATATTGATTCTATTTCTAAGGAACTTGATGATGCGGCAAAGATAGATGGATGTTCAAACATGGAAGTTTATAGGTTGATTATTATGCCTATAGCAAGGCCAATGCTTGCTATTATAGCCCTATGGTCATTTATTGGACCATTTATGGATTTTATGTTACCAAGTATTTTGTTAACCAATCCAAAGAATTATACTTTGGCTACTGGCTTGTTTACTTTAATAGAAGATGTTAGGACTATGAATCAACCCGCTTTTGCTGCTGGTGGATTACTAACATCTATTCCAATAATATTTTTATTTATTAGCTTACAAAAAGAACTTGTATCTGGTCTAAGTGCCGGTTCCGTTAAAGGTTAGGAGGAATTAATGAAGGTTGAATTAAAAAATGTAGGTAAAAAATACGAAGGTAGGGAAAATTTTACTATTCGAAATATTGACCTAGAAATAGAGGATAAGGAGTTTTGTGTAATCTTAGGTCCTTCTGGTTGTGGTAAATCCACTCTTTTAAGGATGATAGCTGGCCTAAACTCCATTACTGAAGGTGAACTTTTGTTTAATGGAAAACTTATGAACAAGGTTGCTCCTAGTGATAGGGATATAGCCATGGTATTTCAATCTTACGCCCTATATCCTCACATGACAGTTTATGACAATATGGCCTTTTCTTTGAAAATGAAAAAGGAGAGAAAGGAAGTAATTCACGAGAGAGTTCTTGAAGCTGCAAACGTATTACAAATAGAAGATTACCTATACAATAGGCCTTCTGATATATCTGGAGGTCAAAGACAAAGGGTAGCTTTAGGTAGGGCTATGGTTAGAAAGCCTGGGGTATTCTTAATGGACGAACCTCTTTCCAACTTAGATGCAAAACTTCGTGAGCACATGAGAGTAGAACTTGTAAGACTTCATAAGAAGTTAGGAACTACTTCTATATATGTAACCCATGATCAAACTGAAGCTATGACTATGGCAACTAAGATAGTCCTTTTAGACAATGGTAAGATCCAACAAGTAGGTAAACCTGATGAATTTTACACTAAACCAGCTAACTTATTTGTAGCTAGATTTATAGGTTCTCCTACTATAAATACTTTCAAGGGTAAAATGACTAACAAGAAATTTGTAAGTGATTCTGGCTTGATTGTAGTTGAGCCTAAAGAAGAGGATGCTATATTATTAGAAGCTTATGATGGCAAAGAAGTCTATATGGGAATTAGGTCTGAAAGATTTCTTTCTGAAAAGCAAGATAAGAATTCATTTAAGGCTACTATAGAAGTTATTGAAAATCTAGGTAAAGAAATGATTTTGTATACAGAATTAGAAGACAAGACTCCATGTACAATGAGTGTTCCAGGTCATTTTGAATATCATGAAGATGAAACTCACAACTTCACCTTTGATACTGATGCTCTTCACTTTTTTGATGGTGATACTACAATGAGGATAAATTAATATATGGTTAAATTAGATCCAAAATATGAATTTAAAAAATTAAATGAAGGTAGGGCTTCTGGGATACTACTACACATTAGTTCTCTACCAGGTCCCTATGGTATTGGAACCTTAGGAAAATCTGCAAGAAACTTTGCAGATTTTTTAAGTGAAGCTGGTCAAAAATACTGGCAAGTTCTTCCTATAGGACCTACAGGTTTTGGGGATAGTCCCTACCAGTCATTTTCCAGTTTCGCTGGAAACCCCTACCTAATAGATTTAGATTATTTAGTAGAGGATGGCCTAATAGAAAGAAATTTTATTATAGAAAATACAAGTATAGTTTCCAAGACAAGGGTTGATTATGGAATACTATATATTGAAAGAAATCTTATTTTAAGAGAGGCCTTTAAAAATTTTGATATTGAGGATAAAAACTTTTTAGACTTTGTTGATGGTAATGATTTTTGGCTAAGGGATTATTCAGTTTTTATGGCCCTAAAGGACCTATATAAGGGTAAAAAATGGAGTTCTTGGCCAGATGAATATAAACTTAGAGATCAAAATGCCTTAGAGAGACTTTTAATCAGTCATAAGAAAGAAATTGACTATTATAACTTTGTTCAGTACAAGTTTTTTAGTCAGTGGAAAGACCTAAAGGACTATGTCAATAAGAAAGGTATAAAAATTATTGGTGACCTTCCTATTTATGTTGCTGAGGATAGTTCTGACTTATGGTCAAATCCTCAATTGTTTTTATTAAAGGATGACTTATCTCTAAAATACGTAGGGGGTTGCCCTCCTGATGGATTTTCTGATGATGGACAGCTTTGGGGGAATCCAGTCTACAACTGGGATATTATGAAAAAAGATAGATACTCTTGGTGGATATCTAGAATAAGGTGGAACCTTAGAGTCTTTGATACAATTAGGTTAGATCATTTTAGGGGATTTGAGTCATATTGGCAGGTCCCAGGTGGAGATACTACAGCGAAAAGGGGTAAGTGGATTCAAGGTCCTGGTTGGGATTTATTTAAAAATGTTATAGAAGACCTAAATAATCCTTCTATAATAGCAGAAGACTTAGGATATATGACCAAAGAAGTCTATGACTTTAGAGAAAAAACTGGCTTTCCAAGTATGAAAGTTCTTCAATTTGCCTTTGATCCTAATGCTTCTAGTGATTATCTTCCCCATAACTATGTACCTAATTCTGTAGTTTATACTGGCACACATGATAACGACACCATTCTCGGTTGGATAAAAAACGCCAGAAAGGAAGAGCTAGATTTAGCTAAAAAATATTTTAATATTACTGAAGAAGAGACCTTTACCTGGGGATTAGTAAGGGGGGCTCTGACAAGTGTAGCTAAACTATCTATCTTCCAAATGCAAGACTTTTTGTTTTTAGGAAATGAAGCTAGGATGAACAATCCTGGAACCCTAGGAAACAACTGGACTTGGAGAATGGAAAATGAAGAACAATATAGTGAAATTGCCCTTAAATTAAGAGAATTTACTAGGATTAGTGGTAGGTTATAGCAGTTCTATTGGTTTTATTAGTAGAATATTGGGAATTAAATAAAAGTAAGTTATTCTAATAATGAAAGGACTGATTTAATGAAGAATATTTTAGAGTATGTTGATAATTTTGATGCATATTTTTTAGATTCTTTAGAAGATTTTGATGAGTTGAAAGTATATAAGTTTCAAGATTATGATATTAAATGGCTTAGAAGATTATTAAAGTTTGGAGAAGATTCTTTAGGCAATGACACCTTTGATGTATTTTCTATTGTTTTTCAAATCTACTATGGGAATGTATTTATAGTAAAAGAGGGAAATTCTTCTAATAAAATTCAAGGACTTGCAGCTTTTTCTAGAGCTTGGGATGATGACGATTTAGTTTATCTTTCAGATTTTGCCATTGGAGAAGATGCTAGAGGAAAGTCCATAGGAACTAGGTTTATGAAACTAGTATTAAAAAACATTAAAGACCAAGGTTTTAATAGGGTAAAATTAACAGTTAGCCCTGACAATATTGGTGCAGTAACCTTATATGAAAAAACTGGATTTAATATTGTGGAAACAGTAGAAGAGCTTTATGGACCTAATGCTGACAGGCATATAATGGAGTTAGAATTATAAAATAGATTAAGTTTTAGAGGAAAAAATGGACTATAAGTTTTTAGATGAAATTCATACTGAAAGGCTGATTCTTAGACCTTTTAGGTTAGATGACAGCCAAGAAGTAGCTAACCTTTGCAATAACAAAAAGATATATGATATGACCTTGAATTTACCATATCCATATACTTATGAGGATGGGTATGAGTGGATAAAATACCTTTATACATCATTTGATTTAGATAGGTCTGTTAATTTTGCTATAACAGACAAAGAGGATAGAACCTTATATGGTTGTGTAGGAGCTATAATATCCCAAGTTCACAAAAGAGCGGAAATAGGTTACTGGCTAGGGGAAGATTATTGGAACCAAGGTATTATGACTGAGGCTGTAATATATTTAATTGACTTTCTCTTTACTAAAAGGAATCTTCATAAGGTCTATGGAGAACATTTTGTAGAAAATGAAGGTTCAAGAAAAGTAATGGAAAAGGCAGGAATGGTTCGTGAAGGGACTTTCAGAGACCACATTCTAAAAAATGGGTCCTACAAAGATTTAGTCATAAATAGCATAATAAATGTTTGGGAAGATAAGGAGGAGGAAAATGAATAATGTTATTGACCTAATAATGAAACATAGAACTATAAGAGAGTTCGAAAATAGGGCAGTACCAAAGGGAAATTTAGATCTTCTCTTAGATGCTCTAATGAGGACCCCAACCTCTAGTGGCCTACAACAGGCTAGTATTATTAGAGTTACAGATAAGGAAAGGAAGGAAGAAATAGCTAGGGTTTGTAATCAAGACTATGTGGCAAGGACTCCAGAACTATTGATTTTTGTCCTAGATATTTTTAGGAATAAGAATTTAGTCAAGGATAGTGGAGAAGCCTTAGAAGATAGTTCAGATGTGGACTTATTTTTCCAAGGATATACAGATGCTTGTATTATGGCTCAAAATGCCCTTATGATAGTTGAATCTATGGGTATGGGAGGAGTATACTTAGGGTCCATTCTAAATAACCCAAAGAGAATCATTGAAATCCTAGACCTACCTAATGGGGTATTTCCTGTAGTTGGTCTTGGATTTGGTTTTCCTAAACAAAATCCACAATTAAAACCAAGAATGGATAAGAGCTTTAGAGTTTTTGAAAACTCCTATAAGATTTTAGATAATTATAAAGAAGCTTTAGAAGATTATGACCAGGAAATGACTACTTATTATGACCTAAGGGATGCAAATAATAGGGTAGATTCTTTTTCAGTTCAAGTTACTAAAAAATTAAAAAATAAAAATCCTTTAAGATTAAAACTCTTAGATTTTGCAAGGGAAAATAAAATAAACTTATAAATTTTAAGATTAAAGCAACTAATTTTTTTGTTAGTTGCTTTTTTTATTATCATAAAAATTACACCTTTATTTTTTAATTATGGTATAATAGTAAAAATTAATTTGGAGGGGATTATGAAAAAAGAATTAAGCTTTAAGGAAAGTATTTTAATTGGATCTTTGCTTTTTGGTCTTTTTTTTGGAGCTGGAAATCTAATATTTCCAGTTGAGTTAGGCCACCAGTCAGGATCAAATGTTATACCTGCCACCTTTGGTTTTTTGATTTCAGGGGTTGGTCTTGCAGTTTTAGGAGTTGTAGCATCTGCAATTTCTAATTCAGATAGTTTGTATGAAATGGCTAAACCAGTTGGACATAGTTTTGGAATTTTTTATACTTGTTTATTATATCTTACAATTGGACCATTTTTTGCCATACCAAGAACTGCTACAGTAGCTTTTGAAGTTGGAATTAGGACCTTTGTTTCTGAAGAATCTTTAGGAACTTGGTTATTAATTTTTTCTACTTTGTTCTTTTTAGGAACAATAATATTTACTTTAATACCTGGAAAAATTATGGACACCATAGGGAAATTTATGACTCCTATATTTTTGGTTTTATTGTCAGTTTTAATTATATTTTCAATTATTTCTCCAATGGGAAAACTTGGAGATTTTCCACCTGTTGAAAAATATGCATCTGGACCAGTTGTAGTAGGACTTTTAGATGGATACAACACCATGGATGCTTTAGCTTCCCTTGCTTTTGCAATAATTATTATTACTAGTATTAGAAAATTAGGGGTAACCGAACCTAAACAAGTGGCAATTGAAACCTTTAAGTCAGGTATAGTTTGCTCCATTGGAATGGGAATTATATATGCATCCCTTTCATTTATGGGTTCTACTGGAAAAAGCATTTTAAGTGGAGAGAATGGGGGAGTGCTACTTTCCCAAATGAGTAGCTATTATTTAGGAAATGCTGGAAAGTTGTTACTTGCACTGATTGTTGTAGTAGCTTGTTTTAAAACAGCAGTTGGATTAATTGTAGCTTGTGGCCAAATGTTTAAGGAAATGTTTCCTAAGTCTTTATCATATAAGGCTTATGCAATATTATTTACTTTTATTTCCTTTGGAATTGCTAATTTAGGTCTTTCACAAATAATATCTCTATCAATACCTGTGTTGATGTTTGCTTATCCAATAGCTATCACCTTAATGTTTTTATCTTTATTTGTTGGATTTATTAAGAAAAATCAAACAGTTTACAGGTGGACAGTTGGAGCAGCATCTCTTTTTGGTATTTTTGATTTTCTAAATGCCTCTCCAGCTTTTATAAAGGAAAGCTCAGTAGTTGTAAGTCTTTTAGACTTTGCAAAGACCTTTATTCCAGGATTTTCAATTGGACTTGGATGGGTCCTTCCAACAATTATTGCTTTTGTAATCGGATACCTCCTTGCTAAAAAAAATAAGACTTTGTAACTAAGGGTACGTACTTGAGTTTATATATAAAGTATAATTTCCTTAAGAAATTAAGGAGGAATAAACATGAGCGCATTTTTAGCACCAATACACTATAATGTTTTTAATAAAATTAAGAATCAAAATAATATAAACGAAGATTTACTTAATACATTTGGAAATGAGGACCTTAAGAAAGAAAGTATAAGTAAGTTTGGCAACCTACCTGAAGGCGAGCTTGAAGACATAATAGACCATGGAAATATCCACGGATGGTTACAAGAAAACTTTATTATGACAGAAAAAACCTTAAGTTTTATAGTAACTTCCTTACTGGAAAGTGGAGTAGAACTTAATAGTCTAAGGGAATTTTTCAAAGAAAAGGGAAGAAGTTTTAAGGGCCTAAAGGGGGCAGATGAAATCTTTAATACCTTTACTAGTTTTTATATGGATGGAATGCCATGTGATAGGGCAATTCTTCCACTAGGTTTTAGAGAAGAAATGGGGTCTTGGAAGATTAATGAAGATGTCCACGGTAGATACTGGGCTGATAATGGAAAAACTTACAAGGAACTTAGATATGCATTTCTAGAAGGCTTAAGTGAAGAAAACTACTTTAAAGTAAAGGTCGATGGTAACCTTTACGAGGTGAAAAAATGTACGGTATAGATATTTTATATATGGAACATGAGAACATCCTAAATTTTACAAATTTACTTGAAGAAAAATTAATTGGAATCTTAGAAGGTGAAGAGGTAGAAACAGAATATTTTAAAAGGGCAATAGCCTTTATTAGAGAATATGCTGATAGTCACCACCACCAAAAGGAAGAAGATATTTTATTTAAGTATATGGTAGAAAGTCTTGGACCTATAGCAGAAAAATTAATTAGAAGTGGAATGTTAGTTGAACACGACCTTGCAAGGTTTACAACTGGCCAATTAGAAGAGGCAGTTATAGCTTATGAAGAGAGCCCTACTAGCAAGAACAAGCTAGATATTCTAGCTAATGGTATGAATTATATATACCTTCTTAGAAGACATGCTACAAAAGAAAACACAGTTTTATATACCTTTGCTGAAAAAAACTTAAGTCAGGAAATAAAGGATAAAATTGATGAAGAAAGTAAACAATATGAGTCTATTGAAAAGGACTTTTCTCATATAAGTGAATTTTTTATACGCTAGAATTTCTAGCGTATTTTTCTTTGTAAAATGGGTAAGTTATAGATATAAGAATTAATAAGGAGTGATAGAATTGAAGTTATTAATTACTAGTAATCTACCAGATGAGATTTATAATAACCTACCAGAGTCTTTGGAAATTGACTATCATAATAGTAATATTCCCTTATCTGAGGAAGAAATAAAAGAAAGAGTTGTTGGAAAAGACTTCTTAATATGTCCTTTGTCTGACAAAATCAATAAGGATATAATAGACCAAGGAAAAGATTTAAAGTTAATTATGAATTATGGAGCAGGTTTTGATAACATTGACATAAATTATGCCAAGGAAAAGAATATTATAGTAACAAATGCCCCAGCTACATCTTCGGCTGTTTCTACTGCTGAACTTGCCTTTGGACTTATATTGGCCATATCCAGAAGGCTTATAGCAGGAGAAAAAGACCTAAGGGATGGAAACTTTTTAGGTTGGAGACCAACTTATTTCTTAGGAGATCAGTTAAAGGGAAAGACCCTAGGTATTATTGGTATGGGAAATATTGGAAAAAACTTAGCAAAAAGAGCCTTGGCTTTTGAAATGGATGTAATCTACTATTCGAGGACTAGGAAAGAGGATATAGAAAAACTAGGTGTTAAGTTTGTAGATAAGGAAGACTTAATGAGAAACTCTGATATTGTAAGTATCCATACAGCCTTTTCTAAGGACTTAAAACATATGATCTCTAAGGAAGACTTTAATCTGATGAAGGAATCTGCCTTTTTAATAAATGCTGCCAGAGGACCATTAGTAAGTGAAGAAAATCTGATAGATGCCCTAAAAAACAAGAGGATTAAGGGAGCTGCCCTTGATGTTTATGAGTTTGAACCTAAGGTTTCAGATGAGCTCTTAAGCCTAGATAATGTAGTTTTAATTCCACATTTAGGTAATGCCACTTGGGAAGCTAGAATGGAAATGGGACAGGCAGTTGTAGATAACTTGAAAGACTTTTTAGACAATAAAGAACCAAGAAATAAGGTTAATTAAAAAAAGAATCATACCCAGAAAGACTTGGGTATGATTCTTTTAATATGCTCTTTTGTATACTTGGGGAATAAATTCTTCCTTATTTCTTTCTTTTGCAATATCTAAAAGGAAGTTTGGATTTCTTAGTAGGCCTCTACCCACAGCAACTAAATCAGCCATCTCAGTTTCTAAGGCGTAGGATACTAGTTCAGATGTATTTATAAGACCAACTCCAATTGTATTATAAGATGTTTTACTTCTAATTTCCTTTGACAGGGATAGCATGTAGCCAGGGTAGGCCTTTATTGGTACATTTATTAGGCCTCCAGCTGAAACGTTTACAAGGTCAACTAGGTCCTTGTTTTCATTTAGGAAGTTTATCCAGTCTTGTACTTTAAGGCCTTCATCGTGGAAGTCTGTGGCAGAAATTCTAATCCATAAGGGTTTTTCCCTTGGCCATACTTCTTTTACTCCTTCCAAAATTTCTTTTAAGAATAAAAATCTGTCCTTACCATATTCATCTTGTCTTTTGTTAGAAAGGGGAGATATAAACTGGTGGATTAAATACCCATGGGCAGAATGAATTTCTAAGGCATCAAAGCCAGCATCATTGGCCCTTCTAGCAGACTCCTTAAAAGCCCTAATAACTTCTGAGATTTCTTCCTTTGTAGCTTCTTCATAGTCAATCTCAAGATCATTGTATGGCAATTTACTTGGACCAATATGTCTAAGGCCTAGAGTTTCTGACTTTCTACCTGCGTGGTTAAGTTGGATTGCACATTTAGACCCTTGATCATGAATACCCTCTACTATTTTTCTTAAAGGCTCTATTTGCTTATCATTATACAAACCTATATCATAGTCAGAAATTCTTCCGTTTTCTAAAACTCCAGTGGACTCTACTATAATAAGACCTACTTGGCCAATAGCCCTAGCTATATAGTGGCCTTGGTGGAAGGAATAAGCCATACCATCTTTTTTAAAAACTTGGTAGGTGCACATTGGTGGCATAACAAGTCTATTTTTTAGTATTAGGTTCTTTATTTTATATTCTTCAAATAATTTCATTTTAGATTCCTTTCTATATTAGTAATTTATTTCTACCCAAATATAAAATCTATAAGATGAAAGGATAAAATACTTTATTTAGGGTAAAAGTATATATGTAAAATTGTTATGTTTATTTACTTATTTAATTGTTAACTAATATGTAAATATATCAAGAGGAGGAAAAATTTATGAAAAATCCAATGGACAAAAATGCTTTGGGGAAAAACTTACCTAGTAAAAATGATGTTAAAGGTAGAAATCCAAAAATCTCCATGGCTCAAGGTGCACCAGTTGAAAACAACCAAGACACCATGACTTCCGGAGTTAGGGGGCCTGTAGTTTTACAAGATAATTGGCTACTTGAAAAGCACGCTCACTTTAATAGGGAACTTATACCTGAAAGAAGGATGCACGCTAAGGGGTGGGGAGCATTTGGGACCTTTACAGTAACCCATGATATTACAAAATACACAAAGGCTGCTATTTTTTCTGAAGTAGGAAAGAAAACAGAAATGTTTGCTAGATTTTCTACTGTTGCAGGAGAAAGAGGAGCGGCAGATGCAGAAAGAGATATTAGGGGATTTGCTCTTAAGTTTTATACAGAAGAGGGTAATTGGGATTTGGTTGGAAATAATACTCCAGTATTTTTCTTCAGGGATCCTTTAAAATTTATAGACCTTAATCATGCTGTAAAAAGAGATCCAAGGACTAATCTAAGAAGTCCTAATACTAACTGGGACTTTTGGTCTTCCTTACCAGAATCTTTATTACAAGTAACAATAATAATGGCTGATAGGGGTATTCCTAGTTCATTTAGATTTATGCATGGATTTTCATCACATGCCTTCTCATTTATTAATGAAGAAAACAAGAGAACATGGGTTAAGTTTCACTTTAGATCTCAACAGGGCATCCAAAACTTTACTGACCAAGAGGCAGCTAAGGTTGTAGGTGATGATAGAGAATCTAGCGGTAGGGACCTATATGAGGCCATTGAAAAAGGCAAGTTCCCTAAGTGGAAAATGTATGTTCAATTAATGACTGAAGAAGAAGCAAATAATTACAAAAACAACCCATTTGATCTTACAAAAATGTGGCTAAAGAAGGACTATCCACTAATTCCAGTTGGAGAGTTTGAACTAAATAGAAATCCTGATAACTTCTACCAAGATGTAGAACAGGCAGCCTTTAATCCAGCTAATGTAGTACCTGGAATTAACTTCTCTCCTGACAAGATGCTACAAGGTAGATTGTTTGGATATGGAGATGCCCAAAGGTATAGACTAGGAGTTAACCACCATCAAATTCCAGTAAATAGCCCTAAGGGTATGAAAGATGGCACCTATCATCCTTTCCATAGGGATGGTCAAATGAGAGTTGATGTTAACTTAGGCTCAGAAAACCACTATGAACCAAACAGTTATGGCAACTGGACTGAAGATGAAAATCACTATAAGCCAATGCAAAATGGTGGGGATATTTATAGATATGACTTTAGAGAAGATGACCATGACTACTATACTCAACCAGGAATGTTATTTAGGGCTATGACTAAGGACCAACAACAAGTTTTATGCGAAAATACTGCTAGAAATATGGGAGATTCAACCCTACAAATAAAGCATAGGCACATAAATAACTGCTACCAAGCAGATCCAGAATATGGTAAGGGAGTAGCTAAGGCCTTGGGAATTAATATTGAGGATGTAGACTTAAATCTTCCAGCTAGAGACTCTAGAGAAGGAAACTATAGGGCTAACAACGCCCATCCTGAACTAGATATTCCAAGTGAAGACATGTCTAAGAAAGAGTGGGAAGAAATCAAAACAGATTATGACCCTAAGTCATTTATAGAACCGGAAGATGATCCATTCTTACTATAACATTAATTTAATATAAGCCAGATTAAGTTCTGGCTTATAAAACTATTGGAGTGAGCCATGAAAAAAATCCTATTTATAATATTAGGAATAATATGTAGTCTAATAGGTACAATTGGAATTTTTATTCCTGTTTTACCTACTACGCCATTGCTACTATTGGCAGCCTGGTTTTTTGTAAGGTCTTCTGACAGCTTATATGATTGGCTTTTGAATCATAAGGTTTTAGGGATTTATATTAGATCTTATATAAAATACAGGGGAGTAGATAAAAAATACAAGTTTTTTGCCATAATTATGGTGTGGGTTACAATTCTCTTTTCGACAACCTTAGTTGACAAGTTAATTTTAAAAGTTTTATTAATAGCTATAATGCTTGGAGTAACTATTCATATAGGATCTTTAAAAACCTTATCTAAGGAAGAAGTAATGGAACTTGAGAAGTTTGAAAAAGAAGAAAAGGAAAGAATGAATAGAAAACTAAAAGAGTCAGAAGTTTTAAAATAATCTAGAAATCTAGGTTATTTTTTTCTTTAGGTATTGACCAAATCGGTTTATTAAATTATTATAGAACTATAAACCGAAATGGTTTACAAGGAGGGTCTTATGTATGAAAATTTTTATAAATTAAGTAAAGACAAGCAAAAACAAATTCTAGATGGGGCAATGATTGAGTTTTCTAGATATGGCTATGAAAAAACTTCAATTGCTCAAATAGCTAAGGCTGGTAATATTTCCAAGTCTATGGTCTTTCATTACTTTAATACAAAAGAAGATCTTTTTAATTTTTTAGTTATTTATACTTGTGATTATTTTAAAAGGGCTATTGATGATTTTTTAATTGACCTTGAAAAGCTAGACTACATAGAAAGATATTCTCTATCAGCAAAGAAGAAATTAGAGAGATTTAATGAAAATAACTCTTTAGTAAGATTTAGTGGAGCCATACTCTATACTGAAAGTGGAGGAAATTTGTCTAAGGAAGCTAAAGAAAAATTAGACTATATTAAGAAATTAAGTAATGAATATGAAAGCCTTCTCCATAAAGAAAAAAAGGATACAAAACTTCGAAGAGATATGCCTAAAGAAATGTCACTAAGGTATATAAAGTGGATTATAGATGGATTTATCCAAGAAATAATAAAGAAAATTCACATGGAAAATATTGCGGATATAAACTTTGATAAAGACTGGGAAGAATTTGATTATTTATTAGAAGATTTAAAGAAATTATTTTATCAAGGAGATAGTAGAAATGACAAATAAGATTTTAGAATTAAAGGATGTAACAAAGTCATATGGAAACTTTCAAGCCCTAAAGGGTATAGACTTGGATCTAAATCCAGGAGAAATATTGGGCTTTATAGGTCCAAATGGAGCTGGAAAAACTACTACTATTAGGATAATTTTAGGCTTAATAAAATGTGAAGGTATTTGTAAAGTCTTTGGTTTAGATGCCTGGAAGGATTCTGTTGAAATTCATAAAAAACTTTCATACTTACCAGGGGATGTGAATTTGTGGCCTAATCTAACTGGAGGGGAAGTAATAGACTTCTTTTTAAGTCTGAGTAAGGAAAGAGACAGGTCCTATAAGAATCAACTAATAAAAAAGTTTGATCTTGATCCTAGTAAAAAATGCAAAACTTATTCTAAGGGAAATAGACAAAAGGTAGCCTTGATTTCAGCTTTAAGTTCGGAGGTTGATTTATATATTTTTGATGAGCCTACATCTGGACTAGATCCACTTATGGAATCTTTGTTTCAAGAAGAAGTAAGAAAACTAAAGGATAAAGGAAAGACAATTCTATTATCTTCTCATATACTTTCTGAAGTTGAAAGGCTGTGCGATTCCATAAATATTATCAAAGATGGCAAGATAATTGAAAAGGGAGAATTAAAGGAAATGAGACATCTGAGTATGTCTAACATTACACTTTCCACAAAGGACCCAGTAGAGGGGCTAGAAAATTTAGCTTTTGTAAGAGACTATGCTTTTGTAAATGGATATGTGAATTTTAAGATTGAAAATGAAAAGATAGGAGACCTTTTGACATTTTTAAATACACACGAAATTCAATTTTTTGAATCAAGACAGGCTAGTTTGGAAGAATTATTTATGAGTCATTATGAAAGGGAGAAACATAATGTCTAAGGCTTTTTTTAGGACTCTTTTCCTAAGTAAATATATATTTAAAAAAGAGAAGATAAAAATTATCTTGTACGTTCTTTTAATGTCCCTATCTTTAGTAGCCCTTTTACCACTATTTGAAAAAATTTTGACTGATGCTAAGGATGGTCTAGTTTTAGTGGAAATGATGAGAAATCCTGCTATGGTATCAATGCTAGGGCCAGTCTATGTAGATGGTCAGTATTCTACTGGGTCTATGTATGCAAATTATATGACTGTATTTATTAATATGATGTTTGCTGCTTGGAATATACTCTTTATAAGTAGACTGACTAGGAGTGAAGAAGAGGAGGGAATGTCAGAGCTTGTAAGGTCTAAGTCAGTAGGTAGATATTCAGAAATATCCTCTAGTCTTTTAGTTTCTTTTATTATAAATATTTTCCTTGGAATATTAATGATAGTTGGTTTTAAATTGTTTTTAAAGGAAAGTGATTTAATAAGTATTTTAAACTTTACAATATCATGTACTTTGTTTGGATTTTTCTTTTCAGGTATAAGTTTAGTATTTTCTCAAATATCTTCAAGTTCCAGGATTTCCAATACCTTGTCATTTTTACTTTTGTTTGGACTATATATAATGAGGGCTATAGGTGATCTTTCCAGTGAAGTTCTTTCTTTGGTTTCTCCATTGGGCTTAATATATAGAACTGAAAGTTTTGTAAATGACTACTGGTGGCCAGTATTTGTTTTGGGAATTGAGACAATTTTGATGATTGTCCTTGGTACCATATTGGAGAAAAATAGAGACCTTAATGATGGACATATTAAAGAAAGAAAAAGCAGAAGTAGTCTAAGTCCACTAGTTAAGGGAATAAATACCTTTAATTTCAAGTTGCAAAAAACTCAAATTATTATTTGGGGTCTAGTGATAATTGTATTTTCTAGCATGTATGGGGGAACTTTAGGAGATTTAGAGGGATATATTGAAACTTCAGACCTTATTAGGCAGATGTTAATTGTCAAGGAAGACTTTTCATTAACTGACCAATTTATAGGTTTATTAATGTTAATTATGTCCATGATTACAACAATACCTGGTTTACTA
>CAMEGD010000020.1 GCA_945916025.1 uncultured Clostridia bacterium | reverse complement strand
TGCATTATCATCCCATACTAAGTCAATATCATTTTTGATTACATATTCATTAGAAAGATCCATTCCAACAGTTTGAGAAGAAATCCCATTTGCATTTTCAAACCAAATCCTAGTGTAAAGTGGTAGACATAGGACCATTTTCTCTTTAGGAATATCCCTAAACAAAACGTTCATATTGCTTTCTACCCATGAGTATTCTGCTACAGATCCTGCCTTAGGACTGGAAGCCCAATGTTGGTCATAGGCCATTAACATTACATAGTCAGATGTATTAGCTAAAGATTTTCTATCATAAGGTTCACTTTCAACATCAGAAAAGATCCTCGGTACCACATCTACACTAACAGTCATATTATTTTCTTTAAAAAGTGGATATAGCTCCCTCATAAACTGAGTAAAATTATCCCTTGTATTTACGTTAATTCCTTCAAAATCAACATTAATTCCATCGACTCCAAGGTTTTTGCATAGGGTTAGTACATCAGCAATGATTTTCTGTCTAGTTGAAGACTTTGATAAGGCACTTTCAGTAAGAGCTTCTTTAAAGCTATTATCAAACATAGGCCAAACTTTCATGCCAAAATTTTTTGCTCTTTCAACATAATTTATATTTGATCTATCACCTATGGAAAAATCTTCCTCTAAAGAAAACCAAGTAGGTGAAATTACATTTACACCTACTAAGCTATTTACACTATTTTCATTTGATTTAACTGCTGTATAATCCCATACTAAATTAATCCTCTCATCTGAAAGAATGCTAATTTCTTCATTCTCTTCTGGCTCAACAGGTTTTACAAAGGAATCTATTTCATAGGATAATTCTAAATGATTTTTCTTCAAATATCCTGGTCTTCCTTCAACTTGTCTAATCTTATACCATTTTTCAGTTTCACCGTATACATATACTTTGTCACCCTTATTTAAAAGAGATACTATAGGAGAATCAGAATTTGCCTCTTCCCTAGAGTAAGTTGTATTTACAGTTACTGTGGCAGTCATATATTGTCTGTCAGTCCTGTCTACAATGACCAATTTGTTATCTTGGAAATATTTTACATCTACTGGATAATCATATACAAAGGCTTCTATAGGCAACATTACTTGGCCATTGATTTCCTTTAATGGAGACCTTAGGTTTATAACTACGTCATTAGTAGTTCCTTCTAAGGAATCTAGTGGATATCTCCTTACATTTTGTTCATTAGTAATTACTACAGTTCTGTCACCTTCGTCATAATGAATTGTCTCATCAATGTAATTTTTTATAAAGTCTAAGGATAGATAAACTTGTCCATTCTCGACTGCAGATGCTTCTACTGGCATAAGATCACCCTCATAAATAAGTCTTTGTTCATTGTATAAAACGGTATCTTCGTCAGATTCCATACCCCTAAATAAAACTAGGTAGACACCACCAAAGATTAACCCTAAAATAATAATAAACAATAATAGTTTTTTCATACTTTAGCTCTCTTTCTCTTGAATTTTTTTAATTAAATTTTGTCCTTCTTGGCTATTAAGAAATTCTATGGAACTTTCAGTTAACATTTTATAAGCATCTTCAATTTTATTTTCTTTTAATAGCCTTCTTACTTTCGATGCGCTAATATATTCACTATTATCCTTAATCCTGTCGATTTTTTCAAGTCTCATTTTCATATTCTCAGTAGACTTAAGTAACATGTTGTTATATTCGTTAGTCAGCCTATCAATTGGTTCATCTCCAACAAATCTAATATCAATATCTAAATCTACTGCAATCTTTTGAGCAAATATATTGGCATCTAATTCCGTATATATTTCTGTAGTTTCATCTAATTTTTTTATAAAATAAGTAGGAAAAGTAGCTTGAGAAATAATATAAGGTCCCCCTAAAAATACTTTAACCTTTGGGTCATCCTTATACTCATTTTTGACTATATTATATCTTACCCTAGTAGGAAATAAGGATTCATCTTCTTCCACAATAAAAATAATTAGTTCATCTACCTTGTCTTTTGCATAGTCCATTAGGTATTTATGACCTTTAGTCATAGGATTACAATTAGCAACTATGGCTCCTCTAAGTCCCTTGGATAAATCTAACTGATCCTTAATACTTTTTATCCATGAAGAATAGCTTTCAAATCCTCCTTCAAGTAATAGTACTCTACTTGTATTTAATACTTTTTTTAGACCTAGGCCTTTAAATATTGCTTCATTTTCAGGCTTTGTAAATATAAAATGCTCCAAAACATTTTGTTCTAATAAATAACTTAAAAGCATATTATAAATTTTTGGTAGAATTCCTTGACCTTTGTATTCATCATCGATAAACATGTACTTCATTACTTTTCCATCAACGGAACCTGTACCTATAATTGTACCCTTATCTCTAACTACTACAGTCATATCGGGGCTGTCATAATCCACCTTATATTTTTGTAAGAAATCCCAAATTGCTTTTATCTCAAAGTTATTTCTCTTATTTATAAAATTTGTAGTTAACATATATCACCTATAAAAATCAAGCTCGACTTTGTTAGAAAAGTCCATCCCTAAATCTGTCAAAAATAAATAATCATCATTAACCTTTATATATCCATTTTTTACATTTTTATCGATTTCTTGACTATATTCTTTCAAAAAATCAAGATTAAAAGTCTTTTTAAAGCCTAAAAGATTAATCCCTTTTGTTTTTCTAATGCCAAAAATAATGTATTCATTAATAAGATCTTGCTCTTTTAAGTTTTCAATATTAATTATTGTAGATTTATTATTCTTAATTAAATCTAAATAATCACTATATGATGAAACATTCTCAAATCTTTTATTGTTTACTTTTGAATGACTACCAAGTCCAAGACCTAAATAATCCTTGCCTTCCCAGTATTTTAAATTATGTTTAGATTCAAAACCTTTTTTCGAAAAATTAGATATCTCATATTGAAAATACTCATTATCCTTTAAAAATCTTTTACATTCTCTATACATCTTTCTTTCTGTTTCTTCACTAGGAAGGGATAAAGTTCCCTCTTTATACCACTTATAAAAAATAGTATCTTCTTCTATTATAAGACCATAAACAGAGATATGATTTACATCAAGTTCAACAGCTTTATTAAGAGAATCCATAAAAGAATCCATTGTTTGAAGTGGAATTCCCTCCATTAAATCTAAAGATACATTCTTAAACCCTACTTTTTTTGACAAATTTATTACCTTATAAATATCCTTCGCCCTATGAATTCTTCCTAAAATTTCAAGTTCCTTGTCTTGAAATGATTGGGCTCCAAAACTAATTCTATTTATACCTATATTGAGATATGTCTTTAATTTTTCTTCATCTATAGAATTAGGATTAGCCTCAATAGTGAATTCAAGATTGTTTTCAATGGAAAAATTGTCTTTTAAGGCACTTACTAAGACGGTAATTTCATTAACTGATAAAATTGAAGGAGTTCCTCCTCCTATAAAAATACTATCTACATTGTTGTTTTTATAAGATAAAGAAACTCTTTTAATTTCTTCTATTAAGGTTTTTAAATATTTACTTCTTTGACCTTCTTTTGATACACTAGAGTTAAAATCACAGTAGTTGCATTTTCTTTCGCAAAAAGGTATATGGACATATAAACCTAAATTATTTGTCATCATATTTTAATACAGATAAGAAGGCATTTTGTGGTATTTCTACTGAGCCAATTTGTCTCATTCTCTTCTTTCCTTCTTTTTGTTTTTCTAGTAATTTTTTCTTTCTACTTATATCTCCACCATAGCACTTAGAAAGAACATCTTTTCTTAAAGCTTTTATAGTCTCTCTAGCTATGATTTTTGTGCCGATAGCAGCTTGAATTGGAATAGCAAATTGATGTCTTGGAATTTCATCTACTAACTTTTCACAAATAGTTCTTCCTCTTTCATAGGATTTTTCTTTGTGAACAATCAAAGATAGAGCATCTACAAGTTCTCCATTTATCAATATATCTAATTTTACAAGGTCACTTTCTCTATATCCCTTTATTTCATAGTCTAAGGAAGCATATCCTGAAGTCTTAGATTTCAAAGCATCAAAAAAGTCATATACAACTTCGTTTAAAGGAAGTTCATAATGTATGCTAACCCTTTGAGTATCTAAATATTCAATGTTTTTAAAAACTCCCCTCTTGTTTTGGCAAAGTTCCATTATAGTACCAACATAATCTGAAGGTGACATAATTGTGGCATTAACAATAGGCTCTTCCATTTTTGATATTTCTGTTAATGGAGGAAGATTACTTGGATTTTGAATCTCTAATACTTCCCCATTAGTTTTTGTAACCTTATAAATTACTGAAGGAGCAGTTGTGATTATATTTAAGTCAAATTCCCTTTCAAGCCTTTCTTGGATTATTTCCATATGTAATAACCCTAAAAATCCACATCTATAACCAAATCCTAAGGCCTGAGATGTTTCTTGTTCAAAGGAAAGAGCCGCATCGTTTACTTGTAATTTTTCAAGAGCATCTCTAATTGCAGTAAACTCTTCTCCTTCTGCTGGATAGATTCCACAATAAACCATAGAAATGGCTTCTTTGTATCCTGGCAGTGGTTCCTTTGTCGGATTCTTTGCATAAGTTATAGTATCCCCAACTCTAGCATATTTTACATCCTTTATGGATGCAGTAAAAAATCCAACCTCGCCAGCTTCAAGTCTATCTGTAAGTATTTGTCCATTGGATACATAGCCAACTTCATCAACTTCAAATTTAGAATCATTGGCCATAAATTTAATTTCATCTCCGGATTTTATATTGCCATCAAAAACTCTTATAAAGCAAATAACGCCCCTGTATGGGTCATAAATTGAGTCAAATAAAAGGGCCTTTAAAGGTTCTTCACTATTACCCTTTGGTCCTGGAATTTTTTCTACTATTTGTTCTAAAACATCATCTATATTTAGTCCTGTTTTTGCAGATACTAAAGGTACTCCTTCAGTATCTAAACCAATTATATCTTCAATCTCTTGTTTTACTCTATCAGGTTCAGCACTAGGAAGATCTATTTTATTAATAACTGGGACAATTTCTAAATCTTCATCTAAGGCTAGATATACATTTGCAAGTGTCTGTGCTTCTATTCCTTGAGCGGCATCCACAACTAGAATAGCACCTTCACATGCTGCCAGTGACCTAGAAACTTCATAGTTAAAGTCTACATGTCCAGGAGTATCTATTAAATTAAATATATAGGTTTCTCCATCCTTAGCCTTGTAGTTAAGTCTAATTGCCTTTAATTTAATTGTAATTCCACGTTCTCTTTCTAAATCCATACTATCTAAGACCTGGTCAGTAATATCTCTTACTTCCATGGTCCCAGTATTTTCAATTAACCTATCAGCAAGTGTAGACTTACCATGGTCTATATGGGCAATTATAGAAAAATTTCTAATATTATTATTCATAAATTATTTTAAAACTCCAATTCTATCTAGAGGAAAATACCTAAATACAGCATGGCCTTCCACCTTATCTTTAGAAATTAGACCAAAGACCCTAGAGTCAGTGGATTTTCTAAAGTTTCTATTATCTCCCAATACAAAAAGTTGACCTTCACCAACCTTCCAAGAAGTTAAGTTAGATTCAGGAAGAGTATCTAGTCCTTCTTCAATATAATATTCTTCTAGTTTAGTACCATTTACATATACACTACCATCACTAAGTTGAACTTCATCTCCTTCTATACCTATAACCCTTTTAATGTAGTCTTCTTCAGGGTTAATTGGAGATTCAAATAAAACTATATCCCCCCTTGATGGATCAGAAAAAAATAAAGGAAGTTTTAAAGCTATTAGCCTATCGTCATTATCTAAAGTTGGGTACATAGAAGTACCTTGAACCATAGTTGTAGAAAAAATAAAAGTTTTAAGAAATAAAGCCAGTATAACAGCAAAAACTATAGCCATTAACCAACTTATAAGTTCTCCAAAAAATGTCTTCTTTGGTTCTTCTTTTTTAGTTGTTTGTTTTTTCATATTTCCCCCTTGAATATTACTATTTTAACACTATTTCATATTTTTATAAAGCAATAAATCAAGTTAGATTACTTTAATACAAAATTTAATTAATTCTTGAATTATTTTATGATATAATCTATAATATATTTTGCGAAAGATATGATTACGTTTGGAGGTGGATTATGGCTAATATTAAATCATCATTAAAAAGAGTTGATATAGCAAAAAGAAACGCAGCTAGAAATAGAGCTGTTAAATCTGAAATTAAAACTTTTATTAAAAAGTTTGAAGCTGCTGTAGAAAGCGCAAATAAGGACGATGCTAGAAAATACTTATCTCTAGTAGAAAAAAAACTTAGAAAAGCTGCTTCTAAAAACACTTTTCACAAGAATGCAATTTCTAGAAAAATAGGACAACTTACTAAGAAATTTAATCAAATGGTATAAAATTTTCCCTTTAGGAGCGTTCAGTTAGGGATTGAAGAAAACAAAGTTTAACTGATGACCTTTAAGCGGTAAAAAAAGAAATAACGACCATACATGAGTAAATATCCTCTTGTATGGTCGTTTTCTTGTGTTTAATTATACCAAGTACCAAATTGGTATGTGAGCTAATCATAATTTACAGTATCTTCAGCTACCATCAGCAATGACTTATTTGTGGGTCGGTGAAAACGAATCTAGTAAATATTGGCTAATGGTATTAAACCAACTAAAAGACAGAGACTTAGAAGATATACTAATTGTCTCAACTGATAATCTTCCAGGATTTACACAGGCAATAGAAGCGGTGTATTCAAAAGCAGAAATTCAAAAATGTGTAATCCATCAAATAAGAAACTCAACAAAATATGTATCATACAAAGATATAAAAGAATTAATGAGAGATTTAAAAACAATCTACAAAGCACCAACTGAAGAAGTAGCTTTATCCAATCTTGAAGATTTTGAAGAAAAATTGGGTTCGAAATACCCTATGTGTGTTTCATCTTGGAGAAACAATTGGGCAGAATTATCCACATACTTTAAATATCCTCAAGAAATGAGAACCATAATTTATATAGCAAATGCAATGGCAAATTACAACCATCAATTGAGAAAAGTAACAAAAAGTAAAACAATATTTCCAAATGACTTTGCATTGACAAAAAGTCTGTATTTAACTATGGTAGACGCATCACAAAAATGGACAAGTAGGATAAGAAATTGGGATTTAATAAGATCCCAACTATCAATATTTTTTGAAGGAAGAAATTAAAACTCTTAACTAATAAAATAAGTTGACAGTTATATTTTGATGTGCAAAAATCTAGGTATAACTTGCTTTTAGCAAATTATATAAAAACAACGATACTTTTTTAAGTTTACATAAAAAAGTATCAGCCTATCTTAATCAGGATAAGCTGATACACAAAATATTTTATACTCCCCCCCGAAAGGGTTTGTCTACGCTCTGTATCCCCTTTACGGGGATTTTTTATTGTGTATTAGGGCTATCTTATTTCTTTAATTATACAGAACATAGTCTTACAATTAGGTGTTCCATAATAAGGAGCTCTTCTCTTCCACTAGATTTTAAGGTTTTATCACTTTCATAAATATAAACCAAAGAATCTTTTAAGTCACACAAATCTATAGACCTTCCATACCTTGAAATAGTTTTAAACTCATAAGAGGATATGCCAATAATATCTTCAATATCCCTTTCCCCTACCCTATCCTTAAATAGACTAGCATATTGATAAATGTGTCTGTATCTCCTTTGAATCATGTGCAAAATACCTTGTATTGGTTCGCTTTTGTCATAAAGATCATAAAATATCTCCAGTGATATTTCTACATTTTTATTAAGAAGAGAGTCCAGAAGATTAAATATATTGCTATCTATGGCCTTGGTTATAGTCTTATTTATTTCTTCCCTATTAACTGTATTGGAGGTTGAGTATGCAAGTAATTTTTTCACATCATTCATAAGTTCATAAAGACTTACTTCAACTTTTTTATTTGTATATCCAGAAATCATAATTAAATACGAAAGATCCGAATCACTTATTTCTTTTTTCTTAGATTTAAATTCTCTTTTTAAAAAGTTCATTAAATCCTTATTTTCTAGTTTACTAAACTCAACTATTCTCTCATTTTTATTAAAGTACTTATATAGCTTTGTAGTTTTTTTTAAGTCCGAATCAGAGTCAATAAATATTAATATTGTGTCCTTCCCTACTCCATCTAGGGTTTTAAAAAAAGCTTCATCTGTTTCAATTTTTTGCAAAAGTGCTTGTAGTTCATCTACAACTATTAATCTATATTCACTCATTAAAGGTATAGTTTCAATAGAACTAAAAAAATCATTAATATTAAGGTTTGATCCATTGAACTTGCTAAAATTTAGATCTCTAAAGGATTCTGGAAGAAATTTTTCAAAAATGAAGTTTATGGTTTTGTCTATTAATAGTTTTTCCTCTCCACATAATAAATAAGTTCCACTAATATCTTTTTCTATTAATTTTTTTCTAAATTCATTGTAGTTCATTAAATTCCTCTTTTTTTCTAATCTCTTTCATTGTCATATAGGATATTATACCAGAAAAAGCTAACTCAAAAATATGAATATCAAAGCCCTGATTGTTATAAGTTCTAAAAGATATATCATTATTAATTTTAAATAGAATTTCTCCTTCTTCATCAGTTCTAATAATCCTTGAATTTACATCTCTTAACCTTTCCAATACTGTCTCTGTTGGATGACCATAGGAGTTGTTTCTACCCACTGATATAACTGAATAAGTTGGTCTAAGATGATTAATAAATTCATCTGAAGACCCTGTATCACTGCCATGATGAGATATTTTCAAAATATCTACTTGACCAAAATAATCAAGGAGCTTTTCTTCTACTTTTGAAGATATATCCCCTGTAAATAGAGCCTTTTTACCTAAATATTCCACCATAACAACTAGAGAAGAATCGTTTGAATCTTTAATACCTGTAGTTCCGGTATTATAAAATGTCATACTTAAATCTTCGTCTATATAAATTTTTGTACTTTCCTTAGGATAAATAAAATCAACAGTTAAATTTGCTATTTCATTATATAAAATTTCATCTTTTTTTGGAGGGTTAGATACTAATGTATCAACTAAGCCTTCTTCAACTAGAAAGCTTGTACCAAGGACATGGTCATAATCAAAATGACTTAAAATTAGAAGGTCTATTTTGTCAATTCCCCTTTTTACAACGCCCTTTCCTGTTACCTCAACTCCTGGATTGTAACCATCAAATATTGTACCTCCAGTGTCAATCTGAAAATACTTATCCTTATATATAATATAGGATGAATCCCCTTGACCTACATCAAAAAATCCAATATATAAACTTGGAAATAAAATTTCTTTTATTAAGATTAAAAATACAAAGAAATATCCAAAACTCAAGTACTTATAGTTTTTATAAATAAAGTTTTTAGCATTATCATTAAAACACAAGAATAAAAGACTATAATAAATGCCCACAAAATAAATATCAGGTAAAAATACTTTAAACTTATAATCAAAGAAGTTGTTAAAGTTCACAATATAAAAATTCCCAAAATCTAAGATTAAGTCAATAAATTTATAAATGTAAGGAATGCCTAAAATAATGTCTAAGGCAAAACTTATATATGATAAAATAAGGGCCAAAATTAGTAAAGGGGTCATAAACATATTTGCAATAAAAGAAAATATATTATAGTTATTAAAATTAAGGGCTAATATAGGATATAAGAAAATATTTACACTAAGATAAATTCCCAAGCTACTAAGTACTTTTGAAGAAGCATTTTTAAATAATCTTCCATTAAAATAATTTATACCTATAACTGATAAATAACTTAGTTGAAATCCTAAATCATAAACATACCTAGGTTTAATTGTAAGTAAAATTGCCATACTGAAAAGAATAACATCAAAGTTAGACATCTTTATCTTTTTTATATTACTGACCTGTCTAATTGAATACATCAATAAAGCTCTGTTTATTGATGGAGGAAAATTCAAAATATAGGAATAAAAAAGCAAAACTAATAATATGCAATAGAACCTAAGATTAAAAGATACCTTAAGTTTTAATAACACAAAATCAAAAAATTCTATTAAAATAAAAATATGTAACCCTGAAATAGCAAGTAAATGGGAAAGCCCTAAGTCTCTATATGTATCATTTAAATTTTCATCTAAAGAAGAGGACTTGTTCAGAACTAGTTTTTTTATAAGTCCAGTATTAAGGTCATTTAAATTATCATTAATTGACTTTTCCGAAGATTTTATAAGGCTAATCTTATAATTTTTTAGAAGGGACTTATTTTTATTTACCTCTAAAGAAATAGCCTTTCCTCTTCCACTTATTTTGTTTACATACTTGTAATTTTCTGAAGAAAACATATTAAAATTTTTAGAAGTATTGTCTTCTAAAATTTCAATTTCACTTGAAATATTGTCATAAAGTTCTAGATTTTCTTTATCAATTAAATTTATTGACAGGATATTGTTATCCCTAGTCTTTACTTCCACCTTTTGAAACTTATCTACCTTTTCGTATACCTTTATTACTTCCCCTTGGACCTTATAATTTTTTCCAACCTGAAATTCTGATGTATTTGTAAAAACAAAATTGGATACAAAAACTAAAGCCATTCCCAAAAGGATGTAAAGGCTAGATTTCTTATTCTCTATAAAGTATATAAGTATAAAAATCATTCCTAGGCCTAAATACAAAATAGGATTAATATATCTTGATATTATCCCACCAAAAAGAAGGCCACTTAATATAAAAATATTGATATTTTTCATAACCCTATTATATCAATAATTTTTAAAAATTACTCCATTATGCTAAAATTGTAATAGGTGATAAAATGACTGAAAAAATATATATGAAAGACCCATACTTAACAGAAATAAGGGCAAAAGTAATAAGTAAAGAAGAAAAAGAAGATTGCTTCCATATAGTTTTAGATAAGACGATATTTTACCCAGATGGTTTAGGTGGCCAGAAGGGCGATATTGGCACCTTGAATGATTATTTTATATTAAAAGCTTATGAAGAAAATGATGAAATATACCATGTAATAAAAGAAGATATAAGTGAAAATTTCGTATGTATAAAGATTAATGAAGGAAACAGACTAAAGATAATGCAGCAGCACACAACCCAACATTTAGTCTCCCAAGTATTTATAAAAATATTTAATATTGAAACAATCGGATTTCATGGCTCTGATAAGTATATTACAGTTGATTTAGATATAGAAAATTTAAGTAAAGAAGACCTAATAAGAGTTGAGAATATCTCCAATGAAATTGTTCAAAAGAACTTAAAGGTATTTACTTATTTCCCAAATAAAGATGAGCTTAGCAACTTAAATTTAAGAAAAGATCCTAAGGTTAAGGATAATATAAGGATAGTTGAAATAGATTCCTTTGATAGGGTTCCTTGTGGCGGTACCCATGTTACCTCCACTGGTCAACTAGGACTAATAAAAATTGTAGATTCATCTAGACAAAATGGAAAAACTAGATTAACTATTGTATCTGGCATTCTTGCCCTTGAAGACTATAGAGACAAGGAAAATATTGTAGACTTTTTAAACAAAGACCTGTCTTCCAACAAGGACAACCTTTTAGAAAAATATGAAAAATTTATAGATAATTATAAAAGCTTACAAGAAAGCCATAGCAAATTAAAGGATAAATACTTAGACCTTTATAAAAAAGAATTACAAAGTACTATAATTAATAAAAAATATCTTTTGAATGTATTTAATGATTTAGAATTTGATGATCTAAATAATCTTTCAAAAAAATTTGAAAAAGAAAACTTACTTTTAGTCTTTCTTCTCCAAGGAGATAAGTCAAAATATAGGATTTTAGTTAACAACTTTTCTAATAATGACTTAATCCTAAAAGATTTTAAATCCTTTATGGAATCTGAATTAAACTTTAAAGGTCGTGGAGGACAAAGCTCATTACAAGGAATTATTCTGGAAGAAAATCTAGACAAAATCACATCTTATATTGAAGAGTTTTTAAATAAAAATTTGAAATAAAAGATTACTATTAATCGATTGATTATTCATAGGAGAGGTACTCTATAGCCTTATTATTTACATTAAAAAATCCCAAAGTCAATTTAACTTGACTTTGGGATTTAACTTTTATTCTTTAATTATCTTTTCTTAAAGATCTTAATAATATCTTTTGTTCTACTTGTGCTACTATCTTCCTAGTATATTCAACTGTGTCTGGATTTACACTTATTGAAGTAATACCATTTTCTACTAAGAATTCAGCAAATTCTGGATATTGAGATGGTCCTTGACCACAAATTGAAACAGTTTTGCCATATTTGTTTGCTGCCTTTATAATTATTTTTACAGCTCTTTTAACGGCTTCGTTTCTTTCATCAAAATAACCCATGTTATTCATCTTTTCACTGTCTCTATCAGCACCCATAACAAGTTGAGTTAAGTCATTTGATCCAATTGAAAATCCGTCAACAAGTTGAGCAAATTCATCTGCCATTAATACAACAGATGGAACCTCTGCCATAATCCAAATCTTAAAGTCTACACTTTGAACAAGACCTTCTTCAGCCATTATTCCCTTTACCTTTATTAATTCTTCAGGAGTCCTTACAAATGGTAGCATAACTACAACATTTCTAAGACCATGGTCTTCTCTAACTCTCTTAATTGCTTGACATTCTAGTCTAAATCCCTTTTCGTATTCAGGAGATATATATCTAGATACACCTCTCCAACCAATCATTGGGTTTTGTTCTATAGGCTCAACTTCTTCTCCACCCTTAAGTCCCCTATACTCATTAGTCCTAAAATCTGATAGTCTAACAGTAAGTTGTTTTGGATAAATAGATGAAGCTACTGAATAAATACCTTCAACTAGTTTGTCAACCATCATTTCAGTTTGGCCAGTTTCTACTAGATACATTGGATGAGCTCCAATCATATTAGTAAAAATAAATTCAGTTCTCATAAGACCAATACCATCAAATGGAAGTTCCTTATGTTTTTGAATAAGGTCTGGTTGGCCTAAATTCATATATATCTTTGTTGCTGTAACAGGAGCTAAATAAGACTTAAGTTCTTGAGTAAGAACAAAGGAATCATTAGATTTTTCTTCTTTTTCTTCCTCAGTCTTTTTGTTTAAAACACTTCCTTCATAAACAACTCCACGAGTTGAATCTACTGTTACAAATTGTCCATCCTTTAAAGTCTTAGTTGCATTTTTTGCACCAACTATACATGGTATACCTAATTCCCTAGATACTATAGCTGCATGACAAGTTCTTCCGCCTTCATCAGTAATTACAGCTCCGCACTTTCTCATTGCAGGCACCATGTCTGGATTAGTCATTCCAGTAACTAGTATATCCCCATCATCTACTTGGTTAATATTATTTAAGTCTTCTATTAGTTTTACCTTACCTCTACCTATACCAGGAGAAGCTGCAAGTCCTTTTGCTAAAACAATAAGTTCTTCTTTTTCATCTGGTTTTATAGTTGTAATTGGTCTAGATTGAAGAATATAAAGTTTTTTAGTATCTTCATCAATACCCCACTCTATATCTTGTATTGACTTATATAAAGCTTCTATTTTTATACCATAATCTATTAAAGTAGAAAGTTCATATTCACTTAAACATTCCCTACTAACTGCATCATTGCCAAGATAATCTGAAACTTGAACTAATCTAGTTCCTATTCCATTGTCAGCTTTGATTACCATTACATTCTTTTCAGAAATTGTAGATTCTATTATTTCCTTTGTGTTTTTATTTACAATGTATTCATCAGGAGTAACCATACCACTAACTACAGCTTCACCAAGTCCGTAGCTTGCATTTACCATAATCTCATTTAGATTTTGAGAAATTGGATTAGCAGTAAACATTACACCACTTTTTTCACTGTTAATCATTTTTTGGATAACTACACTTAGGGCTACATCAAAATGATCAAATTTTTGTTTTTCCCTGTAATATATTGCCCTTGCAGTCCAAAGAGATGCCCAGCACATTCTTATATGTTTAAGTAGTTCATCTTCTCCAGAAATATGCAAATAAGTATCTTGTTGACCAGCAAATGATGCATCAGGTAAATCCTCAGCTGTAGCTGAAGACCTTACTGCTACTTGTGGGTCATTTAAATCAATTGACTTGGAAAATTCTCTGTAAGCATCTCTAATTTCAGCTTCTAAGTCTTCAGGAATTTTACTTTCATTAAGTTTCTTTTGTAATTTCTCACTTACCATTGTTAAGGAATCGGGGTTATCTACATCTAACCTTTCTAATAGAACCTTAACTGTTTCATTTAAGTTAGTAAAGTCAATAAAATAATTATAGGCTGAACTCGTTACACAAAATCCTGGTGGTACATCTAAGCCCATTTGGGTCATTTCTCCTAGATTTGCACCCTTACCTCCAACTAAAGGTATGTCATGCTTGTCTACTTCATTGAATTTTTTAATATATCTGTATTTAGACATAATACTCTCCTTTCAATTGATAATTTCTATATTAATTATAACATAAAATGTCTTATAAAAAACTTTTACTAAACTAATCTTAGTAATTCAAAATCTAAATAATCACTTGAAACACATTTTATATCAATACCCAAATAATTTCCTTCTTTTATAAACTCATGACCTTCTCCATGAAGATGACCATATACACAAAAACTAACCTTGTATTTCTCCATTAGTTCTAAAAAGTCATTGGCCTTTCCCTTAGTTGTAAAGGGTGGATAATGTATAATACAAATTATTTTTTTATTTTCATGATTAGCATTTTCTAAAGATGCTTCTAATCTCATAAGTTCTCTTCTATATATTTTTTCATCATCTTCTGTAAATTCACTAGAATCCTTTGGTATCCATCCCCTGGTACCACAAATAATATAATCTCCATAGGTAAAAGAGTCGTTAAATAAAAAGTGAATCTTACTTAAGTTAAGCTTTCTTAATTTAGACTTAGTTGACCACCAAAAATCGTGATTTCCCTTAATAAAACATTTTTGCCCAGGCAGGTCATTAATCCTATTTAAGTCTCCTAAACTGTCAGAAAGTTTAAGGGCCCAAGAAATGTCTCCAGCAACTAAAACCAAATCATCTTCTTTAACATTGTCTTTCCAATATTCAATTATCTTGTCTTCGTGATCTTTCCAATTTTCTCCGAAGATTTCCATTGACTTTTCCTTAGTAAAGTCAAAGTGTAGGTCTCCAATTGCCCAAATCATACTAACTCCCTAATAAAATAATATTATCTAAATGGTCAAATTCATCTAGGTCACTTTTTTTACTTGTAAAAAATAAAACTTGATAGTCTTTACTAATTTCTCCCAATAATTCCTTTGATTTACTAAGTCTCTTGTCGTCAAACAAAGTAAATCCATCATCTATAATAATTGGAAAAAATACTCCAGTATTCAATATTAAACTTAACCTATAGGCTAAATAAACTTGACCTATGGTACCCTTGCTAAGATCTATTAAGGGAACAATTTTCATCTGACTCTGGTCGTACAGGGAAATCTGTCCTTGGTCATCTACAAGTAACTTTTTATACTTACCACTTGTAATAAATGAAATAAAATAAGAAGCATCCTCTATAAGTCTTGGAGAAACATTATTAAAGTTGCTTTCAGATAAATCTTTTAATATATCCTTTGCTTTTTCTCCCATAGCCTTTTTAAAATCGATTTCATCAATTATCTTTGAAAGATTTTCATTGTCTTCCAATAGGCCAACTTTTATTTTTGTTTGCTGGTCACTAATCCTAGATCTTTCTAATATCCTTTCAACTTCTAAACTTAAAAGATGCTTTTTATTTAAATATGAAGATATACTTGATTCTTTTGGTAGCTTGACCCTATAAGAGCTTAAAGATTCTTCAATAAGATCTAATTCTTGATACAAAATCCTTAGGTCTTCTTTAGATTTATTCTTGCTATTTTCATTGACCTTATTTATAAATATATAAGAGACTATGGAAAATATAAGCCCCCCTAATATGACATAAGGTTTAAATTTACTTATTACTACAAAGGATAACAAAAGAAGCTGAATAAATATAAATAAATTTTTATAAGAAAATACCTCCTTATTATCATAAGTCTTTATTTTTTCTTCAGTAGTAATTTTTCTTTGAATTAAACTTCTATATTCTTCTTCGTCTATTTCATAATCTTTAGACAAAGATTCTATACTGTTAATATTATTTTCTAAATTCTTTATTTCCTTTTTATATATTTCCAGATTTTTTATATCTATATTTTTGATTTCATTTTTTTCAATATATCTAATTTCCCTAAGATTTTCTTGTATTTTTCTGTCTAAAGACCTTCTGTAATCCTTGTCTGTCTTGGAAAAAGTCATATTATCAATATTAGAAAAAATCCTATCTAATGAAATAGTCTCAGACATTGATGATATATGGTTTGTAATTCTTTCTTTTAAATCAGTGGATAGATTTTCTCCCATAAATAAATCTTCAGAAAACAAAAATATATCCATAAGACTATCTTCACTTAAGTCGAAAAAATTCTCGTCAACTTTTTCTATCTTTTTTGACCTATCAACCTTAAAGATATCTTTACTATCTTTACCATTTTCAAGATTAGTTATTTCAAAACTTTCATTTCCCTTAGAAAAATTTCGTTGAAATAAATAATCTACCCCCTGAAAATTTACAACCATTGAGCCTTCAAATTTATTGCCAGACCATGGTCTATACTTTTCAAATTCTTTTTTATAAATAGTTCTTTTACTTGAACTTGTAGTTCCTCCAAAAAACATATGAAAAATAAAATGTCTTATAGTTGTCTTTCCTGCTTCATTGCCACCAAATACTATATTCATTCCATCAGAAAACACAATTTTTTTATTAGTTATAGATCCATAAGAGATTATATTAAGTTCTTTAATCTTCATATAAATCCTCCCTAGGAAAAGTCTCCAGTCCTATATTATATAGGCTCAAGAATTCTTCACCTGTAAAGTTTTCTCTAATAAATTCAAAATATTTACCTATTATATTATCCTTGTTATTAACAATTAAATCATCTATATCTATAGATTTTTGGCTAGAATCTATAAAGTCAAGAAAAGGATAATTTCCTTTAATAGTTTCTATAATTTCATTTAAGTTTAGACTGTTATTTATCCCCTTAAATACTATCCTAAATATATCATCTGCTTTATGGTTTTTAAATTTATTATTTAGCTCTAATTCCAAGTTTTTGTCGTTTATATAATTTGATAAATCAACATCTATAATATGATAAGTCCTCTTTGCAAAATCAATAAATTCAACATCATAGGTCTTATCCATATTTATGTTCAAAAGGTTTATTCCATGGGGTCCTAGATTTTTAAAACTAAAGGGTTCAATTGAACCACTATAGTAAGTTTTTTCGCCCACCTTACACGGAATATGAATATGTCCTAGACCAATATAATCAAATCCAAAGGATTCTAGATAATTAATATCTAAGGGAAGATAATCAGTATTATCTTGATTCATACCATGTAAAAGTAAAATGTTAAAGTACCTGTCATCAACTTTTTCAAAATCTATTTCCAGGTCCCTATATAGGGGTCTACTCCAAGAAAATCCATATATCCTAAAGTTATCTACTTGAATATATTCTAACTTATCTTCAAATATAAATACATTTGAAGGAATAATTGACTTTAAGTATTTAGATTTTTCTGATATATGGTCATGATTGCCCAATGAAATAAAGACCTTAATATCTGGATAGCTTTTAAAAATCCTAGATAATCTTTCGATACTAGTAATAGTAATAAAATTATTTTCAAAAAGATCTCCTGAGATTAATATAATACCTACCCCTGTTTTTTTGGCAAGGTTAAAAATCCCTGAAAAAGTTTCCCATATTTCTTCCCTTCTAGTATTAAAATTTAGACCACTTACATTGTTTGGACTAAATTGAAGGTCTAAGTGACAATCACTAATGTGAAATACCTTATCAATTATTTTTTCCATTCGACTTCCTCCGAGTTTCCAATATTTTTTTCTCCGTTATGTATCTTGTAAATTGTA
>CAMEGD010000019.1 GCA_945916025.1 uncultured Clostridia bacterium | reverse complement strand
ACGATTTGTTTTGCGTGTCTTGCTGAGATTGTTCCCATTGAAACGAAGTCTTCTTGGTTTTCGCAAGATGTTATTGAGTCAACACTTGCTGGGTGGGCTAATACTTTGTTTTCTGATACGTAAGATGCTGCTGCATATTGTGTAATCATAAATCCTGAGTTTAGTCCTGGTGTTTTTACTAGGAAAGAAGGGAAGTCACTTAGTTGTGAGTTTACTAGTCTTTCTATTCTTCTTTCTGAAATGTTTCCTATTTCAGCTGCGCCAATTCCTAAGAAATCTAGTGGTTGTGCTAGTGTTTCTCCGTGGAAGTTTCCTCCAGAGATTACTTGGCCATCTTCAAAGATTATTGGATTGTCTGTTGCTGAGTTGATTTCGATTTCAATTTTTTCTTTAACGTAGTTAATTGTGTCCTTATTAGCTCCGTGTACTTGTGGCATACATCTAAGTGTGTATGGGTCTTGTACCCTAAGCTCTGCTGTGTGAGTAATTAAGGATGAACCTTCTGTAAGGGCTCTAATGTTTTTAGCTGTAGCCAAGTTACCAGCGTGTGGTCTTATTGCGTGAAGTTTTTCGTAGAAGGCATCTATTATACCCCTATGGGCTTCTAATGATAAAGCACCTGCTATGTCAGCTAGTTTTAGTAGGTTTATTGCATCCCAAGTTGCTAATGCTCCAATTCCTGTTAAAACTGTTGTACCGTTGTTAAGTGCTAGTCCTTCTTTTGCTCCTAATTTTATAGGTTCAATTCCAGCCCTTTCCATAGCTTCTTTTCCTTCTAAAAGTTCATCTTCATAAAAGGCATAGCCTAGTCCAAGCATTGGTAGTACCATGTGTGATAGTGGACAAAGGTCTCCTGATGCTCCGATTGAACCTTTTTCTGGAATATATGGAATAAGGTTTTTGTTAAGCATTTCTAGTAATTTTTCTACTGTTTCTGGTCTAATTGCTGAAACTCCTTTTATTAGAGAGTTTATTCTAATTAGGATTATTGCCCTAACTTCATCTTCTTCTAATGGGTCTCCAAAGCCTACTGCATGGGACCTAATTAGGTTTTCTTGTAGTTGGGCAGTGTCTTCTTTAGAGATATTAACTCTTGCTAGTGAACCAAATCCAGTGTTTACTCCGTATACAACTCTTTCGCTTTCTACTATGTCGTCTACAACTTTTCTAGATGCCTTTACTCTTTCCATTGCTTCTTCAGAGATTTCTACTTCTGCATATTCTCTTGCAACCTTAATTACTTCTTCAAGAGTAAGGTCATTTCCAGTTAAAATAATTTTTTCCATTTTTCCTCCCTTTTCGTAAATGCTGTTACTAAGTTTATATATTTTCTACTATCCTAGAATCATTGTTCCTATAACTCCACCAATAATTAGTGGTACGTTAAAGGCTAGGAATGTTGGAACGCAAGTGTCCCAAATATGGTCATGTTGTCCGTCTGCATTAAGTCCTGATGTAGGTCCTAATGTTGAGTCAGATGCTGGTGATCCTGCATCTCCAAGAGCTCCTGCTAGGGAAACTAGTAAGATTATTGATGCTGGAGAGAATCCAACTTCTAGTCCTAGTGGAACGAATATTGTTGCTATAATTGGAATAGTTGAGAATGATGAACCTATTCCAATTGTTACTAATAGACCTATTAATAACATTACTATAGCTGCAACTAACTTATTTCCTTCCATAGCTGAAGCTGAAGCTGTTACTAATTCTCCTACAGCTCCTGTTGCTGAAAGTACTGCACCATAACCAGCTGCTACTAGCATTACAAAGGCTATAAAGCCCATCATGCCGATACCGCCGTTTACTACATCGTCAAGTTCTGATAATTTAATTCCACCTAGTGCTAGCATAGCGATTAAACCAAATAATGCTGATAGTGGTAGAGATTCTGTTAGGATAGATGTAATAGCTGTTACAACTGCACCTACTAAAGCTGCGATAGCTTGTCTATTCATAGTTGGTTCTACTGTAGTTTCCTTTGCTCCAATAATTGGACGGTCTTCATATACTCTATCTCTAGTTCCATAGTAGAAACCGAAGATTATAAGACCAATAAGCATTGATAAACCACCAATCCAGTTTACGCCGTATACGTCAGATAGTTGAACGTTTAGTCCGTTTGCATTAACGTTGTTCATGATAATTTCTTGGAATATTAGTCCAAATCCTACTGGTAATACGATGTAAGGTGCTTTTAGTCCAAAGGTTAAGGCTACTGCTACGGCTCTTCTGTCAAGTTTTAGCTTGTTCATTAAGCTTAGTAGTGGTGGGATTAAGATTGGAATAAAGGCTATGTGAATAGGTATAAGGTTTTGTGAGAAACAAGCGATGAATGCTAGTAAGAATACCATTACTAGTTTCTTTCCACCTAGAACTCTAGATAGTTTTATAGATAAGATATCTCCAAGACCTGATCTTGCAAGACCTACAGCAAATATACCTAATAAGACATAAGATAAAGCTGTAGCTGAGTTCCCACCCATACCTCCTATAAGAACGTCTACAATACTGTCACCTTCTGTAGCGAATCCAGGGACGCTACCTAAAATCCCGTCTGACACTGCAATTGGCATACCGCCAAGTAGTCCACCTACAATAGCTGCTATAATTAAAGAAATAAGAACGTTTACCTTAAGTAAGCATAGAGCAGTTAAAACGATTACTGAAACTACTACTGGGTTAGTAATAATTGCCATGATTTTCCTCCTTGAGTTTTAAATTTTCTTAGTAACATTTTACTATTAAATTCATAATATCAGATATTCATCAAAATTTGGTTTAATTGTGTAACATTTTGTGTAAAAATTTTTAAAGGGGATATAAGGTAAAGGTTTTCCAAAATATCCTTTCCCCCAGAAATTCCTTTAGAACATTGGATTTGTGGAAAAGATACGTCTAACAAAAGACTAATTAAATAAATTTAGTTTAAATAAAGTCTAAAAATTTACATAAAGAAAATGAATAATTAAAAAAACTTTAATTTTTATTATTTGCCTTGGTATCTTCTATTTATTATAATATTGTTAGTATAAGGTTTTAAGTCCTAGAAATTGAGGTGTCTAATTTTGAATTTAATGTTTAAACTATTTGGAGTACCAGAAATCTATTTGGATAATGAAAAAATTTTGTTTCCTTATTCCAAAATTAATGGCTTTATTTATTATCTTCTGATGGAAAAGACAGTGTCCAGGTCTGAAATTGCAGGATTTTTGTGGCCAGAGGAAGGGGAAAAGATTGCTAAGAAAAACCTACGAAATGTCTTGTACCACACTAAGAAGATTTTGGGAGATGATATATTTATTTCTCCAAATAATACAATAATTGAACTTAATGAATCCTATCCTATGGAAGTGGATGTATTTTCATATTTAGAAGATCCTAAAAATAGGCTGGACTTATATGAAGGGGACTTTCTTAAGGGCTTTTTTATAAAGGACAGTGAGGATTTTGAAAATTGGCTAAGGGGCAAGAGGGCTAGTTTTAGGGAGTCCTTTTATTCCACCCTCCAAGACAAGGTTAGGGAAGATATAACAAACTACAACTTAGAGGATGTAGAGACAAATCTAAACCGCCTAATTTCCATAGACAACTTGGATGAAAAAAACTACCAGTTATTTATGACGTATTATCTAAATACAAGTAGGATAAATAAGGTAATAGAGACCTATAGTCATGTAAGTAAACTTTTAAAAAGGGAACTTAATGTAGAGCCTGACGAAGAAACTAAGAAGATATACAAGCTTTCCTTAGATAGGTATGTGCCAGATGACGAAAGGGAAGATGACTTTTTGTTCTTTGGTAGGGAGAAGGAACTTGTAGTTATTAATAAGACCATTGAAGATTATCTTTATGGAGATTCTGTAAACACCATATTTGTTCAAGGGGGAGTTGGAACTGGGAAGTCCTACCTTACTAACAGGGTCCTAGGAGATATTAGGGGAACCTTTAACTTAATAAATATTTTGTCCTACCAAAGAGACAGAGGCAAAGTCCTAAGGCCTATTGAAAATTTGTTAAAGGAACTTTCTAAAATTAAGGACCTAAGACCAGGATCCCAAAAACTCTTGGACTTTATGGAAAAGCTCCCAAGTGTAGAGGAAGACCTTAGTGATTTAGATATTGACAAGGTATCTAAGGTCTTAATTGCCCTTGTCTTATCCCTGTCTGAAGATGAAAACTATATTTTTAATTTTGAGGACCTAAATTGGATGGACAAGTCCTCCCTCTTAGTTTTAACTTCGTTAATATTAAAGACTGAAAATGTATTTTTCTTTATTAAGGGAATGGACTTTGTAAACAATGATATTTCCGATATGGTCCTAACCTTAAGTAGGTACAAAAAGGTAAAAAAAGTTGAACTAGGACCTTTTACTAAGGATGAGACCTTTAGGTTTATTAAGAAAAACACCAATGAGGATATAAAAGAAGAAGACTTGGAAAAAATATACCAAGAGTCTGAAGGAGTTCCCTTTTATTTAGTTGAATTTATAAAGCAATACAAGTCAAAGGGAGAAGTTGGAAAACTAAATGCAATTATTGAAAATGGCATAAGGGCTAGATTTTTGTATTTAAATAAGGAAGAAAGGGAAATTTTGGATATTCTAAGCTTTTTTAAGTTTGGAATCCCAGTTTCCATCCTACCTGAAGTCCTAGACAAGGAAGAAAAGGTGGTTGTAGACCTACTGGACAAGTTGGAAAAGGAAAAGGTAATTAGTGAATATACAGAAGATGGCAGGATTTATTTTAAGTTTACCCACCACAAGGTCAAGGAATACCTCTACTTTTTAAATTCTAAAACCAAGAGAAGGTTCTTCCACAAGTCCATAGGAAAAATTTTAGAGGGAACTTCAGAGCTTTACAAAAGTGACCTTAAGTATTTTGAAGAAATTGCCTATCATTTTAAGGAAAGTGGCCAACACAACAAGGAGTTTAAGTATAAGATAGAAATCCTTAATCACTATCTTAATTTTTCCCATGAACTTTTTCCAGCCCTAGATACCTTGGATATGAACTACGATTCTACCATTTTTGTATCTGGTCAGACTATTGAAGATATGTTTAATAGCCTAAGGGAAGACTTGGACAGGATTGACCTATTAGGGGAGCCTGACTTAGAAGATTTGAAGATGAAATTTTATCACATGAAGGGAAGGTACCTAATTAGAAAGGGCAGGTACGAAGAAGGTCTAGAAGATATAAACTATCTTATTAGAAGGGGAAGGAACAGTGCAAACAAGGACTACCTTCTTCAAGGCTACAAGCAGATGATATTTTATTATATCCAAACTAACAATTCGGCTAAGATGAGAGACTATATTGAAGATGCCCTTAAGGTTGCAGTTTCCTGTAACCACTTTAAGGAAATCGGAACTTTATTAAGACTAAAGGGCCTGTCCTATGTAATGGTTGGAGACTATGAAAATGGAGAAAAATTCCTAAGGGACTCCATAAATACCTTTGAGATTACTGATACTATAGCTTCAGAATATGGGGTTAATATTGCAGCGGCCCACAATTATATTGGAGAAATTAGACTTGCAAAGAAGGACTATCTTGGGGCTAAGGAGGAGTTTGAAAGGGCCATTGACTTATCCCAAGGTAAGAAGGTATATTCATCCCTGTCTATCTTTTATCTAAATATGGGAAGGACCTATTTTGCTATGGAGGACATCAAAAAATCCAAGGAAAACTTTATTTTAGCCAAGAAACAATATGACCTGGTAGATTCCTTTTGGAAGTACCCAGTTTTAAATTCCTATTTGGCTTTAATAGAGTATAGGGAGGGAAACTTTGAAGAATCTAAGAAGTACCTGGACCTTGCAAACCAAAACTTCGACAAAATGGGAGACCCAAGGGCGGTGGGTAGTGTTAATTTTGTAAATTATTTACTTGCCCAAGAAAGTAACGAATCTAAAGAAAATTATAATGAGATACTAAAGGCAGATCCTGAAATATATAGGAAACAAGCCTTGGAAAACCTAGACAAGTACAGGGATGTCTTTGAAATAGAAAGGCTAAATGCTGATTTGCCTATTAAAGATGAGAAATAGTTATAAATAGGAAAGGGTCTAAGTATAATTTAGGCCCTTTTTTGGAATTTATTATATAATATAAATAGAAGATAAATTCTTAAGAATTTTGTAAGATTTATGAAGAAGTTTAGTTGAAATATTTTGTTAGGATATAGTTGGAGGTAAGAATATGGAAAAATATAAAATACTAGTAGCTGAAGATGACAAGGCTATAAGGGATTCGATAGGCATATATCTTAATAACGGAAATTATGAAGTTCTTTATGCAGAAAATGGCAAGGAATGTATAGAGATTTTTGAAAAAGAGGATATCTCACTTATAATTATGGACCTGATGATGCCTCTAGTTTCTGGAGAAGAGGCAATAATTGCCCTTAGGAAGATTTCCTATGTTCCTATAATAATTCTATCAGCCAAGTCAGAGGACTTTGACAAGGTCATTGGCCTAGATATTGGGGCAGATGATTATATAACAAAGCCTTTTAACCCCTTGGAACTAATGGCCAGGGTAAATTCAAATATTAGAAGGTTTTATAAGTACCAAGAAAAAACTGAAGACCATCTTTTGGAAATAGGTGGAATTAAACTTAACCAAAACGAAAAGTCTGTTGTAGTAAATGACGAGGAAATTAACCTTACATCTACTGAGTACAAAATTTTGGAACTTCTAATGAAAAATCCAAATAGGGTTTTTACCGTTGATGAAATTTATGAACGGGTTTGGAACGAGCCAGCCATGGATTCCAAAACTGTTACAGTCCATATTCGTAGAATTCGTGAAAAAATCGAAATTAATCCTAACAAGCCCATATACCTCCAAGTAGCATGGGGGCTTGGTTACAAATTTGTAGATCCAAGAAGGAGGGCTTAATATGAAAGGAAAAGGAATTTATTCTTCTACTATTCTTACTATACTTGTCCTATTGATGAGTATTTTAGTTTCATTCCTATCATTTTTTACAGAAATAGATTTTGGCTTTGGAAAAAATGAAAGAGAGTGGAAAATATACAATGCTATTTCAAACTCTCTATACGACTCTAATGCTGACAATGAAACTAGTAAGATTTTTAGATATTATTTAAAATCCAATAAGGACAAAGAAGACGAAACTTTCTATGTGGGATCAGATGACTATGATGTAATAGATAGTGGAGAGAATTTTACTCAGATTCAAAGGGAAGATGGAACTATAATTGTATATACTCAAATAAATGAAGACTTATACACAAGGGAGATTACTTATACAACTGGATCAGTAAAGATGGACGAAGTTTCAGAAGCTGAATACCTAAAGTATAGACCTAATCAATATGAGATACCTACAGTTACAAACTATCTTACAAATGACAAGGTCTTTATTAGAAAGTATGGAAGGGATTTTAAGTTTGAACCTTCAACTATGACCTTTAATGATGGATTTGTATATATGAAGGGGTCCTACAAGGACGGCAAGGTTGTCATTAGGGAATACTCCAAGGCTCCAATTGACCCTGAAGCCTATAGATTATTTAATACCTTGGAAGATGGTATCTTAGATGGTTATAGAGACTTAGATGACTATATTAACGAAATAGACTTTGCCTATGCAATAGATATTACTTCCCCTGCCTATATAGATTATATTAACAATGAAAATGTTATAAACAACTTAATTCCAAGAATTGTAATCTTTTCCTTTGGTGGATTAGCCTTATTATTTTTATTTGCTATGTTTTTAAGATATGATAAATTAGAGACTTTAGGTCTTTATAGGGCTTTTGAAAGAATACCATTTGACTTTGGTCTTATTTTAATAATGATAGTTTTTGGACTTGGAACAATCCCAATTGCAGAAATGTCCTATGCTTTAAAATATTTAGAACTTTTCTTTACTATTCAGATCTTGCTAGTCTTTATTTTAGGCCTTGGGGTCTTGTACCTAGTATATGAACTTAAGGGTCTATTAAATAAGGGAGGCAAAAGTCCATTAGTAAGAAATTCTATAATCTTTAGGATTTTTGCTCTTATTAATAGGCTATTTTCTGGAAAACTTAAGGCCTTAACTAACAATTTAGAGGGAACAAACCTAAAGACTGCAGGCCTTGTGTATGTGGTTCTACTTGGAATTGGATTTTTTGGATCACTAATTACAAGGGCTCCAATGTTAGTCTTTATTTTATGGATTATCCTAATTACAATATTATTTGCCTTCTTTAAAAGATACTATGATGATATTTTAGAAATCCAAGATACATCCCAAAGGGTAGCAGTAGGTGATTTTTCTACTAAGATAGATGAAGAAAATACAAGGTTTAAGACTTTGGCTCACAACCTTAATACAGTAAGTGACAACTTAGACCTTTCTGTTGAAAAGGCTATTAAATCAGAGAGGATGAAAACTGAACTAATAACAAATGTAAGCCACGACCTTAAGACTCCTCTTACATCTATTATTAATTATTCAGAATTATTATTAGATGAAAATTTAGATGAAGACACTAGGAAAGACTACGCTCAAGTTATTAATGACAAGTCCCACAAGTTAAAGGTATTAATAGAATCCTTGTTTGAAATTTCAAAGGTTACTTCTAATAATGTAGACCTAAATATGGAGGATATTGACTTTTCTCAACTTTTGGAACAAGTTGTGGGAGAGTGGAATGACAAGTTAGAGGAAAAAAACATAACAACTTCCTTGTTTATTCCAGAAAAACCTATTATTATTAAATTAGATGGAAACCAAACTTATAGGGTTTTGGAAAATGTCTTTTCTAATATTTATAAGTACGCCATGGAAAATACCAGAGTCTATGCTGATTTACTTGTGAAGGATAGGGTAGAGTTGGTAGTAAAGAATATTTCCAAGTACCCATTAAATATTTCTCCAGATGAGCTTATTGAAAGATTTACTAGGGGAGATGCTTCTAGAAATACAGAAGGATCAGGCCTAGGACTATCAATAGCATCATCCCTTACAGAAGTTCAAGGTGGAGAGTTTAAGATTGATATTGATGGAGACCTATTTAAGATAATAATAAGATTTTAGGTGGTTTTATGGATAATAACAACTTTAATGAATACAAAAATGAATTTTTAGAAGAAGAAAGGGACCAGTTTGAGGAAAGAAGAAAATTAGACAGGGACCAAGTTAAGAAGATTCGAAATACAAAGAATAATTTGAAGTTGTTAGGAATATTTGTTGTCTTGTTGATATTAGTGTTTTTAATGGCGAAGGTTAGATATACAATTATTTAAGAGTTAAAAATGGCCGGTTATCCGGTCGTTTTTTTATTTTGGTAGAGGCTGCATGCCCACATCAGCCCTATTCGGCCAAAGGTCGAAAAGTGAATACAAGCAATTTTAAGTTGAAAGTAACTTCCTTTTAGTTTATATTAAATTTAGGAGGAAGCTATGGGAAGAAATTTTATCTTATTTGGAATATCTTTAGTATTTTTCCTTGCAAGCCTAAAAAACTTTAAGGTAAAAAAAGACTTAGAAGTTCCAATAGTTTTAGAAAGAACCAAACAAATAGCCTTAGGCCTTTTATTATTTTTCTTAGTTATGACTGCCTATTTAATAGAAGGAAATATTTTCCACTACCTACTTGTATTTGGAACTTGGACCTTGATCCTTTCCCTTGTTAGTGTAGGTGGCTTTACTAAGGAGATGGTCTATTTTTATGGTGGAATAAGTATCTTCTTGTCTAAGAGAAGGATTGAAGACTTAAAATATCTAAAGACTGTCTATATTGGTAGAAACAAATTAGCAAAGACCCTACTTAGGGGAAATTTAGTAAAGAGACACCTGTTTTTTGAAAGCAGGTATTTAACAAGAATCGAAAAAATTTTAAAGGGACATGGGGTGACTTATTATGGTAGGTATGAAGACCCTGTTGAAAAATACTAGGGGACTAGTATTTTTTTTGTAAAATTTTTTTGAAATCCTTGTTAGGAAGAGTCATGTAGACCAATGCCATCTTGAAAATTTCAACCTTATAAAGTATTATATATATTTGATATAAAGAATGGAGATACTATGGATAAAGTAAATAAATTAACTAGGTCGGCAACGGCTTTAATTGTCTTTGCCCTTATTGGAAAACTAATGGGTTTTACAAGGGAAATGCTAATTGCAAATTATTTTGGAGCAGGTATGGAAACTGATGCCTTTAATGCAGCCTTAAGGTCTACAAACCTTCTTACTGCTGTTGTTTCCAATGCAATTGCAAACACCTTTATTCCTATGCTTTCAAAGGTAGAAAAGGAAGAGGGCCCAGACAGGATAAAATACCATACTAACAACATGCTTCTAATTTCAATGATAATTGGAGCAGCTATGATAGGTATCGGAGTTTTAGCAGCTCCTTTAATTGTAAATATTACATCTGGAGGCTTTGACCCTGAAACCTATGCCTTGACTTTGAGACTTACAAAACTTGGAATGCCAGTTATTATCTTTGCTTCCATAGTTGGAGTTATGACAGGTTACCTACAATCAAGGGGATACTTTGCAGCTACTGGTGCAATTCCTATTCCTTTAAATATTGTATATATAGTCTACTTGGTAGTTTTATCCTCTAGATTTGGAATAGTAGGTCTTACTATTGCTTCTGTTCTAGGAATTTTAGCCCAAGCTATATTTCTACTTCCAGAAACTGTTAAGTCAGGCCACAAGTTTTTCCCAGTCTTAGACTTTAGGGATAAGTATGTAATTCACGCCTTGGAACTTTCTATTCCAGTTTTGTTAAGTGTTGCCATAAATGATATTAATGTAGTTGTAAATACAAGATTTGCATCTTCCCTACAAGAGGGTACTGTAACTTGGCTAAATTATGCTAATAAATTAAATGTACTAATTCTTGGGATATTTATTTCTGCCATTACTGCTGTAGCATTTCCGATTCTTTCTAAGAACTTTTCAGAAGGGGATATGCCAGCTGGTAGAAAGTCTATGGCTGCTGGAACTAGACTTATTTTACTAATAACTATACCTTCTATGGTTGGTCTTATAGTTCTGGCTCAACCTATTGTTGAAATAGCCTTTATGAGGGGGAAATTTACTCAGTTTGCAGCTGATATGACAGCCCAAGCCTTGAAGTTTTATGCTCCAGCCTTGTGTGCTCTTAGTTTGTCTAACCTTCTAAACAGGGTTTATTATTCTCTACAGGACACTAAGACTCCTCTGGTAATAAGTGTTATTTCTGTAGTTTTAAATATTTTCTTTAACTTTATACTAGTTAGGTTCTTAGGTCATAGGGGACTTGCCCTCGGTCTTTCCCTAGCTACTAATCTATCTGTTTTGATTTCTTTTATAATATTAAGAAGAAAACTTGGTCATTTTTATGGCTGGTCCTATTTAAGGGCCATTATAAAGAACTTCTTTGCAGCTATAGTTATGGGTCTTGTTGCTTATTTAGGTTACTTTGGAATCCTAAGTCTTGTACCTGCTCTTGATGGAAGAACAATAACTAAGTTAATCTTGTTGTTATTTTCTGTTGGAGCTGCAATTATCACCTATGGAGGACTTTCTTATATCCTAGGTGTTGGGGAAGTTAAGATGGCAGTTGATATAATTAAAAGCAAGTTTAGAAAAGCTTAAAGGAAGGATTTAATGAAAAATAATACAAACGACCCTATTTCTTTGTTGGACCTATTTCTAACCTTTTTTAGGATAAATGCCATCACCTTTGGAGGTGGCTATACTATAGTTGTAGTTTTAAGGGATGAGTTTGTTGTGAGAAAAAAATTAATATCTGATGAGGAGATGCTTAACCTTACAGCCCTTGCCCAATCTGGACCTGGAGCTATGGCCATTAATACTTCTGTATTAACTGGTTACAGGCTTAGGGGACTTCCGGGAGCTATTATTTGTATGTTATCATCTGTCCTTCCTTGTCTTATAGTAATAACTATAATTTCTTACTTTTACCAAGAGTTTAAAGAAAACTTCTTTATAAACTCTGCCTTAAAGGGAATGGGGGGAGTTATTGCTGGTGTTTTAGTAATTACTACTATTAATATGGGGATAAAGGCTATGGAAAAGACTCCTATTTTTTCTGGCCTTATTATGGCTGTTAGTTTTGTCCTTTCTTTCTTCTTGGATATAAACTCTGCTTTAATTATTTTTATATTTGGGATTTTTGGAATTGTGCTCTTTAGCTTAATTAAAGAGGAGGACTTGAGATGAGTATACTAGTAGACCTTTATATACAGTTTCTAATAATTGGGGCTACAGCCTTTGGCGGAGGATATGCAGTACTTCCTCTTATTCAAAGTTTTGTAGTAGAGGAAAAAGGCTGGCTAAATGTGGCTGAAATGACAGACTTAGTTTCCATTTCAAATATGACTCCTGGCCCAATAGCTATTAATTCAGCTACTTTTGTTGGAGCAAAGGTTGCTGGAATACCAGGATCTATTTTTGCAACTATGGGGGTTGTTACTCCTTCCTTTATTATTATGGCAATCTTAGGTTATGTTCTATTTAAAACGGCGAAAAAGTTAAACTTTTTAGAAAATATGCTAAAGACCCTAAGACCTGCTATTGTGGGTTTAATAGCCGTTGCTTCTATAGATATGGCGAAGAACTCCCTTCTTGGAGAAAGTATTACTTCCCAGTTTATAACCTTAAATACAGTTCCCTTTATTTGTTTTGTAGTTGGCTTAGTCCTTTATTATAAAAAGTTTCCCCTTACAAAGTTAATTGGACTTGGGGCAGTAATGGGAATAGCCTTAAGTATAATTTTATAAATATTCACATAAAAAAGGTGCCTTAGATTAGATCTAAAGCACCGATTTTTTTGTTCTTATGCAGCTTTTTCTACTTCTGCATTTAATAGGTTGTCAAGTTCGAATATAACTTTTGAAAGTTCTGCCCTAGTTGCTTTTCCTTGTGGGTCAAATACATTTCCAGGTTTTCCGTTCATAACCTTTGTAATTTGCATTACATCAACATTGTATGCTGCCCAAGATGAAATCATAGCTTCGTCTTCAAATTCAGCAACGGCTATTTTTGTAATAGGGTAATTCTTGTGTTGGATATATCTACTTAAGATAGTAGCCATTTCTTCCCTTGATACTTCTTGGTTAGGTTTGAAAGTACCGTCTTCGTAACCTTCAACTATTTTGTTTTCTGCTGCCCATATAACAGCTGGTCCGTACCAATCTTCTGCTACAACATCAGGGAATGATTTCGTAGTAGTTGCTTTTGGTTGGCCTTCTAACCTATAAAGGGTAGTTACTAGCATTCCACGAGTAATGTTAGTGTCTGGTTCAAAGGTCATGTCTGTCATGCCCTTGAAGAATCCATTTTCTACACCTGCTAGAATATATTCTTCTGCCCAGTGACCTTTAATATCATTAAATGTTCCTGGTTCAAGAGCTTTTGTTCCTTGGGTAATTCTTCCTTCTACCTTAGGAGAAACAGTTTTAAGTTTGCTAATATAGTTTGCTAATACTTCTGATAATAGTGGATATTCAGCAATTTTCTTGCCTTCTTTTAGAACTTCGTATCCGTCTCCACCAATTGCCATAAAGTCATTAGTTACTAACTTGTAAGTCTTTTCTAGGTCAATAGGTTGTCCCTTAACCATAAGGTCAAATACCCTTGATCCTGCTGGTTGAATTACATCATATTTAAATGTCATTCCACCAACATGTGGGAATTTTCCTACAACTTCTGGAGCTGAATCTAAACCATATTCTAATGCTTTAAGAATGTTTGCACCAGAAATCTCTAATACTACTGGATAGTTAGTAAATGGGAAAGCTTCTAAAATTTGGCCCATTGTAATGTTGCCAGCGCTTATAGATGCTCTGATTCCACCACCATTTGTTAAGGCAACATCTGCACCAGAAATATCTAACATAGCGTCAGTTAGTAGGTTACCAAAATTAGTTTCTCCTGCTCTTACATGTTCTCTAACTCCGTCTAATTCTACACTTGTAGATCCTACAACTTTTTCTAAATAAGGTTTGTTTTCTTCTTGAATAGTTGCAATTTCAGCTAAGATTTCTGCATTTGGAGTTAATCCTTTAAGTTCTTCATAAGTGTGAAGTCTAGAAGTTTTTGTTTCTACTTTTCCATTATTTACTACTAAAGTAACTTCTCCAACGTTCTTTAAATGGTCTCCAGTTTGGGCTATTAAAACACCATTTGCAAGCATTGGTTCTGAAATAACCGTGTGGGAATGTCCATCAATTAGTAGGTCTATTTGAGGCACTGCTTCAGCTAGTAGATTTGATCTTTCTACTGATGCATCATCTAGTCCCAAGTGAACAAGGCCTACTATTACTTCTGCTCCTTGAGCTTCTAAGTCAATTACTTGAGCCCTTGCTTCAGAAATATAGTTTGTAAATGTAAGTCCTTCAGTATTAAGTGGGTTAGATTTTGTCTTTGTTTCAGGAGTTGCAAGACCAAATACTCCAACTTTTACGCCGTTAACTTCATAGATTTTGTTAGCAGGTAAGATAGTCTTTCCGCTTGAATCTACTACATTTGATTGTAATACATCTATAGAAGATCCATTTGCAAGTTCAACTAGTCTTTTTGAACCATAGTTATAATCATGGTTTCCTGGAACCATAGCCTTGTAGCCAACTTGTTCCATTAGGGAAATCATAGAGTCACCTTGGCTAATAGTTGCAAAGGTTGTACCGTGTAGTACATCACCTGCATCTAATAGTAGAGCACCTGGTTTAGAATCTACGAAAGTCTTTAGCTTTGCATAGCCTAATTTTCCACCGCCTTCATCTTCTATTGCGTTTCCGTGTACGTCGTTTGTGTGCAGAATTGTAACTACCTTTTGGTCACTTGTTGCCAAGGACTCAGTAGGTAGTACTAGAACTGAAAACACTAGGACAAGTGCAATAAGAAATGAAAAAATTCTCTTTTTGTTCATATACTTCCTCCTCGAAATTTGTTTTAATACCCAAGTAAACTTGGTTATATTAGTTTCATTTTACCCGAAAAAGATTATTTGAACAAGAAAAAGCCTCTGTAACTAAATTTTAATAATTTCATAAGTTGACAAGACTTGGTATTTAATAGATAATGAAAATTGGGAAAACCTATTCATTTAATATTATTTAATTTTAAGGTTTAAATTATAAGGAGTGAAATTATGAGCGCAACTATAAAAGATGTAGCAAAGATGGCTGGGGTTTCAATTTCTACCGTTTCTAGGGTAGTAAATGACTCTAAGCCAGTTAGTCCTGATGCTAGGAGAAGGGTTCTAAATGCTATAGATGTCTTAGACTATGAGCCTAACGAAATTGCCAGAAGCCTAGTTACCAGAAAATCAAATATTATAGGGGTTATAGTTGAGGATTTTGGCCTTTCGTTTGTATCTCAAGTACTTAGAGGGGTTGAAGAAGTAGCTAGAATGTATGATTATGATATATTAGTATCTTCTACTTATGGAGATGCTGAAAATGAAAATAGACTAATGAAGATCCTTTTACAAAAACAAGTAGAGGGAATTGTAGTTATAACTGAAAGTAACAATGAAGACAGGGTACAATACCTAAAGGAACTTAAGATTCCAGTATCCTATTTAAATAGATATTATAGGAACGATGAAATCTCTACAGTGACTATAAACAACACAGATGCCCTAGAGGATATAGTAGACTACCTTTATGGTATGGGACACACTAAAATCGCATATATAGGCCTAGAAAGGGACTTTAATAGGACTGTGGATAGGTTTAAGCACTCTGGGTATGTAGAAGCCATGAAGAAAAATGGTCTAAAGGAAAATGTCATAAATATTTTAGATAATTCTGAAGAAGCCTACATGGACCTAATGGCAAAACTAGTAAAGGAAATTAAGGAAGAAAAAATCACTGCCCTAGCAGTATTTTCAGATGAGGCAGCTATAAAGATAATGAATCTTTTGTTAGATGAAGGTATTAAGGTTCCAGAAGATGTTTCAGTTACAGGGATGGGAGATATTACTATGGCAGAATTATATAGGCCAAAACTTACCACTGTAAAAGAACCCCTTTATGATTATGGGGCAGTTTCCATAAGGTCTATTATAAAGACCATTAAGGGTGAAGAAAAAATGCCTAAGGAAAAGGTGATATTACCATCATTTATAGTTGAAAGAGAAAGTGTTAAGAAGTACAGGAAATGAGCTTTGTTGTAGTATCAAACTCTGAAATAAGGGCCAGGGGAACCTACTACTTAGTTAAGGAATTTCTAAAAAAAGAAGAGGGAACTTACTTAACAGGCAAGTATGACCTAGATTATCTTCTATACGAAGACCTGGATTACTTGTTTTTTGACTTATTTTATTACAAGGAGTACAAAACAAAGTTTTCTAAAAAAAATGTCAAGGTAAAAAACTTAGTCTTAGTATCCTTTGACAGTAAAGAGGCAGACCTTTATAAGGAAGATGAAAATGTCAGTCTTATTTGCCAAGATACAAATATTGACTTTTTAAGAAATCTTGAGGACAAGGAAGACATCTTTAGTAAGTCTGACCTTATTAATAGTAGGGACAAAAATATTCTGTACCTACTTAGCAAGGGGTTTACTAACAAAGAAATTGGAAAAAGACTTTATTTAAGTGAAAAGACTATAAAAAACAACCTTACCAGGATTTATAAGGTCTTAGGAGTTAATGGAAAGTACCAGGCCATAAGTTTATATTTAAAAAACACAAGAGAGGACTAATTTTTAGTTCTCTTCTTTTGAGTCTATTTATAGGTCTTGGGGTATAATAAGTTAATTAAAATGGAGAAATTTATATGTTAAACAAAGTAATGATGCAGGCCTTTGAGTGGTATTTGCCAGATGATGGGGCCTATTATAAAAATTTAAAGGCAAAGGCTAAGAAGATAAAAGAAGCTGGTATAGATGCCCTTTGGCTTCCTCCTATGTTTAAGGCAACAGGTACTAATGATGTAGGCTATGGAGCTTATGATCTTTATGACCTGGGAGAATTTGACCAAAAGGGGTCAGTAAGGACTAAGTATGGTACCTTAGAAGAACTTAGGGATGCCATAGATGAATGTCACAAGTATGATATTTCAGTTTATGCTGATGTAGTCTTAAACCACAAGGCTGGAGCTGACTTTTCAGAGGTCTTTAGGGCTGTTCAAGTTGATGAAAACGACAGGAACAAAGAAATTTCTGAACCTAGGGACATAGAAGGGTGGACTGGTTTTGACTATCCTGGTAGGAACAAAAAGTATTCAGATTTTGTGTGGCACTTTAATCACTTTAGTGGGGTAGACTTTGACCACAAAACAGGAACTAGTGGAATATTTAAGGTTTTAGTGGATGATAGGGATTGGAACCAAGGAGTTTCTGAAGAAAAGGGAAACTTTGACTATCTAATGTTTGCTGATGTTGACTTGGAAAACCAAGATGTAAAAAATGAACTATTTAAGTGGTCTTGGTGGTTTATAAACCATGTAAATGTAGATGGCTTTAGGTTTGATGCCTTAAAGCATATAAGTGACTCCTTCTTGATTGAGTTTATTATAGACTTAGAAGAAAAGGCAGATAGGGACCTTTATTTCTTTGGGGAATTTTGGATGAACAACAAGATGACCAACAACAAGTTCCTTTATGAAACTAAGTATCGTACTGATCTTTTTGATGTGGTCTTACATTTTAATATGTATTCAGCATCAATGGATGGCCAAAACTATGATATGAGAAAGATTTTTGACAATACTATTGTCCAAGAACATCCTCAACTGGCAGTTACCTTTGTGGACAACCACGACAGCCAACCAAAGCAGTCTTTGGAATCCTTTGTCCAACCTTGGTTTAAGAAAATTGGTTACGGGCTAATCCTCCTTAGGAGGGATGGATATCCTTGTGTATTTTATGGAGACTATGAGGAAATTAAGGACCCTTATATACCAGGACATAAGGACATGATAAACAACCTTCTATATATTAGAAAGTCCTATGCCTATGGGGACCAAACTGACTACTTTAATGAACCTCAACTAATAGGCTGGGTTAGACATGGAGATGATGACCATCCAGGGAAGTTGGCGGTTGTGATTTCAACAGGGGATATGAATACCCTTAAGATGAATGTAGGGGCAAATCAAGCTGGCAAGGCTTATGTAGACCTTACTGGCGGAAACGAAAATGAAATTATAATAGATGAAAATGGAGATGGGGACTTTCAAGTAGGTCCTGGAAATTTGGCAGCTTGGGCTGAAAAAATTTAAATAGGCCAGGTGTAAACCTGAGAATTCTCTTGTTTATTCAATGAAAAAAGGAAGCTAGGATAGCTTCCTTAAATTTTTGTCTAAATAAAACAAGTTGTCCAGCATCTAATTGAAGATGGGGTTATTAAAAAGATCTTTTTCCCTTTCTTCCCTTTGTTTTAGTTTGTAGGCGTGCCTATAAGCTCCTGGGGAAGTCTTAACATATTTTAAAAATGTTGTCGAAAAATGACTTTGAGAATTATAGCCACATCTTTGGGCTATAACATCTAGGTGAAGGTCTGTACTAGTGAGAAGTTTTTTAGAATATTCAATTCTTCTAATATTTACATACCTACAAAATCTTGTTCCTGCAACTTTCTTAAATAAGTTAGAAAAGTAGTTTTTACTAATGTGAAGTTCTTTGGCTAATGCTTCTAGGTTAAGGTATTTGTCTAGATTATCTTCTATATATTCAAAAGCTCTAGAAATGTAGTCATTACCTGAAGACTCTTTTTCTTTAACTACATCAATATAGCTTAAAAAAATTTCTGGTGAAATATCGCCATCTTTTATCTTTTTAATGTTGTCCATAAAGACACTGTTGAAATTATTAAAGCAATTCTTGTCAAAGTTTGAGAAAATAAAGGCGTTGTAACTATACAAGGCAATGACGAAGTCTGTCTTGGATAAGTTTTTTTTAATGTAGTTGTAAATTTCTTCTACTCTCTTGTCATCTTTTTTAAAGATTGAATTAACTAGTTCGTGGTTAATTT
>CAMEGD010000018.1 GCA_945916025.1 uncultured Clostridia bacterium | reverse complement strand
GTTGAAAGTAGAGAATCTATTGGAGTATAGCCTATTTCAATAATATTGCCATCTTCATCATATTCAGACCAGGAGCCAAAACCATCAGAACTAAAAGTTAACCTATCTAAAGGAACACCCATTTCGTCAGCGAGATTAAGAACTTCTGAAAAGGTAATTTCTGAAGGAATAGAACAAGTGAAATCTATATATCCACCCTTTTTTGCAAAATCTAAAGCATCTAAAGTCAAAGATTTTTTTCTATTTACATGGGTTGGCCTAAAAGTAGTAATAGGAAGATTACTGATTTTTAAAGCATCATATATTTGTTCCAGATTAAACTTTCCAGATCCCATATGAACAGTAACATGGCCTGACTTTTCAGAAAACATACCGGCCACTCTTGAGTCTGCACCAATTTTAGCTAAGATTTTTCCATCTATCGCACTATCCCTATGGTCATTAATAGCAATTTTGGTTCCTATTATTTCATTAATAAAAGTAATGTCCTTTTTTATTGAGTCAGTAATAGTAGGAGATGGATATTCATAACTACCAGTTAAAGCATAGGCGGTTATACCTTCATTTGTTAAGGCCTTAGCCTTTCCTACTAAATTTTCAACAGACCTGGTAACAGAATCAGTTCCTAATAGGCCTACAACAGTGGTAATACCAGCATTAATATAATCTGATAAATTTGATTCCTTTACCCTAGTATGAAAGCCACCTTCACCGCCACCACCAGTAATATGAACATGTTGGTCAATTAGACCAGGAATTAAAACTTTGTTAGAAGCATCTATAACTTCAAAATTAGGATGTGAAGAAATCTCTTCATCTATTTTTAATATCTTACCTCCACCAATGAGGACATCTTTCTTTCCAATATTGTTCGGAGCATATATATTTGAAGATTTAATTAGTATCATATTGAAATATTCCTCTCTTTAATTATTCTTTCTTTTTCTTCATCTGAAATACGGGCTATACCAAAACCTGTAATTGCTAAAATGATTGCTATAACTATTCCCATATAGTTTAATACTGCCCATGGAAGATATTCTAAAGTTGTAACTCCAAGTGTAGCTGTCATATAAGCTCCTGCTGCAGACCAAGGTATTAATGGAACAAGTACAGTTCCAGAATCTTCTAATGTTCTAGATAAATTCTTAGGTGCTAGATTTCTTTGTACATATACATCCTTGAATAATTCTCCAGGGATAAGTATAGATAGATAAGAGTTTCCAGTAGTAAAGGCAACTGTGAAACATGCCGCAATAGTTGAAACAATAACACCTGCAGTTGTTTTAACTTTAGTAAGTATAAATTCTAAAACAACATCTAACATACCAGATGCACTCATTATTCCAGCAAATCCCATAGAACAAAATACTAAAACTGTAGTAGCAGTTACAGAAGTAGTTCCTCCCCTGTTAACAAGGGTTAAAACATCAGCTAAAACTTCACCCTCATATCCAGTCATGGAAACATTAAATCCATTTATTAGAGACTTAAATCCGTCAACAAGTGAAAAACCTTGAACGAAAACTCCTATAACTACAGAAAGTAAACTATTAATAACCATTGTTGGAAGTGTAGGAAATTTAAATAATGATCCAGCAATCATAATTACCACAGGTACCAACAGTAGAATGTTCCAATTAAATAGATTACTTAATTGCCCTTGTAATAATGTTATCGACTCCTGAGCACTTCCAGTAGGAGCAATCCTTGATCCTAGAATAAAGTACACTAGGATGGAAATAATAGAAGCTGGTATAGTAGTATAAAGCATGTGCTTAATATGTTCGTATAATTCAGATCCAGCAGCTAATGGAGCTAAGTTTGTAGTATCAGAAAAAGGAGAAAGTTTGTCTCCAAAATATGAACCAGCAACTACAGCACCTGCAGTAGCAGCTAAAGAAACATTAAGTCCTTGAGCTATACCAATTATAGCTACACCAATAGTTCCAGCTGAGCCCCAGCTAGTACCTGTAATGGTAGATAAAACTGCTGTTATTAAAAATGCAGTTACAAGTAAGTATTTAGGATTTATAATTTCAATCCCATAATAAATTATCATAGGTACAGTTCCACTGAACATCCAAGACCCAATAAGTAATCCAACGCTCCATAATATTAAAGTTGCAGGTAAAGCTCTAGATATCTTTTCTATAATTCCTTTTTGCATTTCTTCCCAGGTATATCCTAAAGAATAAGCAACAATACCAGCATTAATACCACTCAAAAGAATTATAGGTTCTGCTCTAAGCTTCATAAAACCTACTCCTATTGTTAGGGCAATAACCATAAATAGAATTGGATATACAGCTACTGCAAAACTTGGTTTCCTTTTAACTTTGTTTGACTTTGACATAAAATCATCCCTTTCTTTATTTAGATACAAATATAGAATGCAAATATTATGCCAAACTAGGAACAAGTAAATTAAGAGCTTGTATAAAAAATTACTTTAAAAATATGTTTAGAAGTGACACATTTTCACAAATATGTCGACACTTTTATATTTTAAAGATTATTAATGTAAGTAATTCCTTTTTCAGAAATAACATATCCCTTGTTTTTAATATAATCTAACAATTTAAAATTATTTAAGGATTCTAATATCTTTTTGATTTTCCCAGGAGTAATCTCGTGTCCTTTACTTTCTAACAAATTAGATGCTTTTATTCTGCCTATAACTTTGTTTTCTTCATAGTATAAATTTAAAACTATTTTCTCAGAGGTATTGAGGTTTATTGATTTATCTTCTCTATTTATTTCTTTTAGCATATGATTTTGTAAATCTTCAATTTTAACTGGTCTATTTAGGTTTTTTGCTGATAAGTAAAGAACTAAATTTTTAAGTTCTCTTATATTACCTGGCCAAGAATATTTTTTTAAGAAGTCAATAGTGTCCTTTTCAAAATAATTTTTAAAATCATCATCATTAGAGTTGATATTTAAAAAATTCTTCAATAATAAACTAATATCTTCAGGCTTATTTCTAAGAGGAGTAGTACTTAATGGCAAAATATTTAGTCTAAAAAATAAATCCAATCTAAAATTGTTAGACTTAGTCTCATTAAATAAATCCTTATTTGTAGCAGCAATGATTCTAACATCTATTGGAATTTCGTCATGAGACCCTACTTTTCTAATACTATGTTCTTCTAAAACTCTAAGTAACTTTACTTGAATATCTTTAGGTATATCGCCAATTTCATCTAAAAAAATTGTTCCTCCATTTGCCTTTTCAAATATACCTTCTTTACCTTCTACCAACCCTCCAGTAAAAGAACCTTTCTCATAACCAAAAAGCTCACTTTCCAATAAAGATTGAGAAATTGTACTAATGTTTATAGGTATAAATGGCATATTCGACCTTACGGAATTAGAATGAATTGACTGAGCTAATATTTCTTTACCTGTTCCACTTTCTCCTTGAATAAGAATAGGAGAGTCAAGTCTAGAAAAGTTCCTTGCATCGTTTAACATATTTTCTTCCTTATAATTATTAGTAATATAATCTTCAAAAGTATACAGTTTTTTAGCTAATTTCTTCTTATTATTTGTTTTTTTAACTAAAGTTAAAATACTTCCATTGAACATAGGAAAAGAATAATCTTTTTTAAGTTTGAATTTTCCTAAATTTAAATCAATTTCTAACTCTTTCAATATGTTATTATCAAGCTCCAAAGCACTTATATAATTTCCTATATTATTATTTATTAGATTTGCTTTTTTGGTACCTAAATAATAAGCAAAAATATTATTGCAAAAGATTATTTTACCTTGATTATCTATGTAACAAATCCCATAATCCACTTTTTCAACAACCTGTTTTAAAGCATCATTTAGAATGTTTCCTTGATTTCTTTCGAGAACACAACTTCTACTTAAACTGACAATGTCTTTTAAGAAAGAATTCATTATTTCAGTGTTTTTAAAACTAGGTAAGTTAAGGGTTTTTATAATCTCAAACAAAGTACCAATACTTAGTTTCCTAGAACCTAAATTAATTATTTTTTTAGGACGATAAGGTATAAACTCAATTTCTCCTGGTGTGATTACTATATCTCTTGGAACATAAGAGTATTTCCCAGGATAATATAGTTCATACTCAAATTTATCAAAACCAATAATTTTAAGTTGTATTTCTGTTTCAATTGCACTTAATTTGTCATCATTAATCAACAAAACTTTTTCGCTTTCAGGAATAGAAAACAGTTCATTAATATTATTATAATCAACAAATCTTTCACCTATTATAATTGGACAGTTAATTGTATCTATTTTGTCTAAAGTATCTATTACAATATTGTAATTGCCACTAGTTAAAATTAGCGCACTATGTCTAAAGTCGTAATATTTAACATCAGACAGCAAAGTGCATTGCACTTCAATGTAATCATCTAAAAAACTTAGAAGGTTTTCTTTCATTGTCATTCCTGTACTTCTTGTATTACTAACAACTGTGATAAGTTTCATAAAACCGCCTCTTTAATAATCTATAAGAACATTTTATCAAAGAATACTGATATTCGTAAATAAATTGAGAGTAAAGTTTTTCAATTGATATTTCCCTTAGAAAATAGTATTAAATTAAAAATCCTATTAGGGTATAATATATCTATAGAATTTAAGGAGGAAGTCATGACTTTTAATATTGAACCTAAAGAAGTATTTCACTGGTTTAGTCAGCTAAACCAAATACCTAGATGTTCTGGAAATGAAGCCGAAGTTTCCAATTACCTAGTAAAATTTGCAAAGGACAGGGACTTAGAATATATTCAAGATGAAGCTAAAAACGTAATTATTAAAAAGAAGGCATCAAAGGGATACGAAAACTCAAAACCTGTAATTATCCAAGGCCACATGGACATGGTTTGTGTAAAGGAAGAAGATTCAGACCATGATTTTGAAATGGATCCAATAAAAATGGAAGTAGAAGGGGACTTTTTAAAGGCAATTAAAACAACCCTTGGAGGAGATGACGGAATAGCAGTAGCCTTTGGACTTGCTGTTTTAGATGGAGACTATCCTCATCCACCACTAGAAGTATTAATCACAACAAGTGAAGAAACAACTATGGCTGGAGCAGCAGCTATAAAAGAAGGAATGCTGGAAGGAAAGTACCTTTTAAATATAGACTCTGAACAAGAAGGAATTTTCTTAGTATCCTGTGCTGGTGGAGCAACTATTGAAACTTCCTTTGAAATAGAGGAAGAAGAAAAATCTGAAAAAGGTCTAGAAATTATAGTACAAGGCTTACTTGGGGGCCATTCTGGTATGGAAATTATAAAACAAAGGGCCAACTCAAACATTGTTTTATTTAGAACCTTAAATGAAATCAGAAAAGTTATGGACCTTAGAATTTCGCAAGTATCAGGTGGAGTAAAGCACAACGCAATACCTAGCTTTTCTAAGGCAAAAGTATATGTAGAAGATTTAAAAAAGGCAGAAGAAGTAGTAAAAGACTTTTTTGAAATAATTAAAAAAGAAAGAGAAGTAAACGACCCTAACCTTGAAATTATAACTCAAGAAGTTGACCTTACTAAGACCTTTACTAAGGAGTTAACAGATAACTTAATAGACTATATGAATGTAGTAGAAGATGGAGTAGTTACAATGTCTAAATCCATAGAAGGCCTAGTTCAAACTTCCATAAACAACGCAGTTGTATACGAAAAGGACAAGAAGGTATTTATAGAAACATCCATTAGGTCATCAGTAGAATCAGAAATGAACAAATTAGTTGATTCATTAGTTATATTAGGAAAGAGAACAGGTGGAAAAGTTTCAGAAACTAATAGGTATCCAGCTTGGGAATACGAAAGTGAAAGTCCACTTAGAGACCTATCCCTAAAGGTTTATGAAGACTTATTTAAGAAAAAACCATCCTATGACGCAGTACATGCAGGATTAGAATGTGGAATGTTTAAAAGAGTCCTTCCAGATACAGATATGATTTCCTTTGGACCAAACATGTTCGATGTCCATACACCTAAGGAAAGAATTAGCATAGAATCCACAAAGAGAACTTGGAAGTTTTTATTAAAGATGTTAGAAGAATTGAAGTGAGAAGAAAAGTCCTGTAGAAATACAGGATTTTAATTTGCATAAAAAAGTAATCTATAAAAAATATGCTATAATTTTAAGTATAAAAAGACATTAGGAGGAAGGTATGAAATATAGTTTTGAAAAGATAATAGATAGGACTAATTCCCATGCTAAGGCTGTGGATATAATTCCTATTCCAGAGGCTCATGTAAGGGAAGGTTTTTCTAAGATACCAATGTGGGTAGCTGATATGAATTTTGAGACAGTTCCAACAATACCTGAAAAAATTATAGAAAGGACTAACCACCACCTTTATGGATACTTTATTATGCCAGATACTTATTATGAAAGTATCATTAAATGGCAAGAAAATAGGAACCAAGTAAAGGGCCTAAAGGCTGAAAATATTGCCTATGAAAATGGACTTCTAGGCGGGGTGGTTTCTGCCATAAATATTCTAACTAGCCCTGGAGACAAGGTCCTAGTCCATTCCCCAACCTATGTAGGTTTTACAAACTCCCTAACTAACAAGGGCTATGGCCTAGTTCATTCAGACTTATACATTGATGAAGAGGGAATATGGAGGATGGATTATGAAGAAATGGAAAGAAAGATAGTTGCAAACAAAATCCATACAGCTATATTTTGTAACCCTCATAACCCAACAGGAAGGGTTTGGTCAAGGGAAGAAATCGAAAAGGCCTATGAAATTTATAAAAAACACGATGTCTATGTAGTAGAAGACTGTATTTGGTCAGATATTATCCTAGGAGATAATAAGTTTACACCAGCCCAATCCATAAACGAAGATGCAAAAATGAGGACAATTTCCTTTTATGCCCCATCGAAAACCTTTAACTTAGCCGGTCTAGTAGGGTCTTATCACATAGTCTACAATAAGAGACTAAATGATAGGCTAGAAAAGGAAAGCTCTCTTCCAATGTATAACCATCCAAACCTTTTATCAGTGGCAGCCCTTGAAGGAGCTTATTCAGAAGAAGGAAGCAAGTGGACTGATGAGCTAAGGAAAGTTCTAACAAAAAACATAGACTTTGCTTATAACTATATAAAGGAAAACTTTAAGGGAGTAAAGGTCCAAAAACCTCAAGGAACCTATCTTTTATACTTAGACTTAAGTAACTATTTAAAAGAAAATAATAAAGATCTAGATACTCTTCTAAAGGAAGGGGTTTCTGTTGGAGTAATTTGGCAAGATGGAAGACCTTTTAATAAGGACAATACCATAAGAATGAACCTAGCCCTTCCATATAGCCTAGTTGTTGAGGCTTTTGAAAGACTAGATAAATACGTTTTTAATAAATAAATTTAATAAGTGAGGATATTATATGAAATTTGGAATACTTGGAGCTATGGAATCAGAGGTAAATCTAATTATCTCAAAACTTGTAGGGCCAAAAATGAAAGAAATTAGCGGCTTTAAATACTATGAAGGAAAATATAGGGATAAAGACCTTGTAGTAACAGAATGTAGTATAGGTAAGGTAAACTCAGCCCTATCTACACAGATTATGATAGACAATTTCAAGCCAGACTTTATTATAAATACTGGAATAGCAGGGGGCCTAGATTCTAGATTAGAAGTATTATCAATGGTAATAGGCTCTGAACTTACCTTCCATGACTTTGACCATAGGATTATGAAAAGTTATTTCCCATTCCAAGAAAGTTTTTTTGCAGATAAGAGGGCAGTAGAGCTGGCAGTAGAAATAGCCAAAAGGGAAAACTTCCACTATCTAACAGGAAAAATTCTAACAGGAGACTTGTTTGTGGAATCTACAGAAAAGAAATTAGAACTGATAGAAAATTTCCAAGGACTTTGTGTGGAGATGGAGGGAGCATCTATTGCAAACACAGCCTTTATAAACAACATTCCCTTTATAGTCCTAAGGTCCATATCAGACCTAGCTGATGATGGGGGCCACATGACCTATGATGAATTTAAAAAAGAAGCATCAGATCATTCAGCAACCATGGTGCTAAACCTAATAAAAGACCTATAGGAAAAAGATAATATTTTTATGACTAAATCTAAAGGATGAAGAAAAAGACCTTATAGAAAATATTCATAAGGGACTTTACGATAAAATGAAAAGAAGGGCTATAACTATTTTAAAGGACGAAAATAAGGCAGAAGAAGCCCTTTCTAACTCATTTTTTAAAATAATAAAGAATATAAAAAGATTCTGAACTTTCTTGTCAGTAAATCGAGCCCTACTGCGTTTCTATAGTAAGGAACGAATCTATAAATATAACTAGGCAGGGACAAAAGACCCTACTATTAGAAGATATGGATAGTGACTTACGAAAACTCTAATATGGAAAGGGACCTAGAGGACCTGGTTATTATAAATATTCAGTTAGAAGAACTAGAACCTATATGTCCTATCCAAATGACAAAAAGATTCCAGAAGGGTTAAAAAAGGGAGAGGTTGGAATAATTAAAAAGGTCGAGGGAAATTTGTTAGATATTGATTCACTTAGGCCTGCAGGAGATGTTTTAGATGACTGGTCTTTTGCAATTGGTTTTGTTCCTAAGGAAAATGTAATTATAAACCCAAGTCTTAAAGACCTAGAGTCCTTATCAAGTATTTATAGATTAAAAGTTGGACAGATGAAACTAACAGACAGTGTTACAGGGGAAGTTTCATTTGATACTATAGATACTTCTAATGGAGGTATATTTAGAAAAGCTATTAAAAAGGAAAAAGATAGGATACTAATTGAACTTCCAGGAGGAGCAAATCCTGCTTGGGTATCTAGAAATGATGTAAATCAAAGCCTAGAGTACTTTATAGGTAATCCTGGGAATTAAAGATATTTAGATAAGAGTCCAAGGACAACTTCTTGGACTTTTTAGATTTTTAAAACGTTGTATAGATAAAGGAGAAAAATTATATGAATAAAAAATTTAAAAGCTCAGTTCTTTTTATTATCGTCCCAATTGTCTTTTATCTTATGAGAGCAGTAGGTATTCTTATTTTCAGAAGCTATGGGGTTGATTAGATGGGAATTTCCAATGTACTTATTGCCAAGTTATTTTTGGACTTTGTTTTATATGGAATTTTAGGATATTTAGTGTTTTTGTACTATGAAGGAATTAGTAAGTAGGATTTAAAATCAATAAAATTAATTTTATTGTATATTTTGCTGCGATTCTTGTCTTATTCTTTTTATCTAAATTTCAAGTGTCGTTAGTAGGTTCAGATATTGCTTTAAACATACTTTCCAGGCTTCTTATTGTATTTCCTTTAGTATGTGGTCTTTTTGGCCTAGGGTATTTTAAGTGCCATAGTAGTAGATGAAGGGAGAAAAAAATGAATGATTTTAAATTTCAACTTAAGGTAACTTTAGGTATTTGTTTTCTTATGATCCTAGCTTTCATTTTCTTTTTTTTATAGAACCATATATTTATATATTTATTCTTCCAGTTTTACAACATTTACTTATCTTTGGTTTAATAATTTTTATTTCTAATGGGGTTTTTGTAGACTTTTTAGCCTACAAGAGCTTTCTTAGATCTTTTCTTATTAGGTTTTACATAATCTTTTATATCTTAGATTTCTATAATATAATAAATAGAGGAATAGGATTTGAAATTTTTAGGAATTTAATTGTACCAATTATTATAGCAATTCTTAATATAGAATTTTACTTTAAGGTAGTTAAGAAAAAAAGAAGACAATAAAAAAATCCAAGGAATGTAATTTTCCTTGAATTTTTAGTATTCTTACTTACTATATTTTTCTAAATATTTTGTGGCTAAGTCTGCCAGTAGGCTTGCTCCTATTGGTAGGACTTCTTCATTAAAGGTCATTAATGGTGAATGGATTCCATACATGTAGCCTTCGTCAGTTGAGCCTGAGCCTAGGTGAATCATGGCTGCTGGCATTTTTTGGGCTATATAGGCGAAGTCTTCTGTTCCTGCCATCATAGGAACAACTTTTATATTTTCTTCTCCAACAATATCTTTTGAAAATTCTAAGACATCATCTACTAGATCTTCATTATTATATAGGGAAGCTGAACCCATTGGATGGTTAATTTCAACTTGGGCTCTGAAGGTTTCTGCTACTCCCCTTGCAATCTCCCTTATTCTAGAAAGGATAAATTCTCTTTTTTCTTCATTAACTGCTCTGGCTGAAAGTTCTATTGTGGCATAACCTGGTGTGGTGTTTACTGTTGCTCCTCCTGTAATTTTTCCTACTAGGACTACACAGTTATCAAACATGGATATTTCCCTTGCTAGGATGTTTTGTAGTCCAATTACTATGTGGGAGGCTACTACTATGGCATCTACTCCTAGTTCTGGAGTTGATCCATGGGATTGTACTCCTTTTATATTAATAACTAGGACATCTCCACTGGACATAAATTGTCCTCTGGCTATTCTTATAGACCCTGTTTTAAAATATTCTTCTCCTGGGAAAAGGTGAATTGCAAAGGCTGCATCTACCTTTGGGTCTTCTAGGACCCCGTTTTCTATCATGTCCTTAGCCCCTTGGAGGATTTCTTCTGCAGGCTGAAACATTAGTTTTACTGTTCCTTTAAGGTTTTCTTCGTTTTCTTTTAGCATCCTTCCTGCTGCTAGTAGCATGGAGGTATGGCCATCATGGCCACAGGAATGGCAGGCTTCGATTTCTGATGAAAATTCTAGTCCCATTTCTTCTTTCATCTTAAGGGCATCCATATCTCCCCTTAATAACACTACTGGGCTACCAGATCCTATTAGGGCTGTAATTCCAGCTTTACCAACTCTTTTAGGCTCAATACCATAGGATTTTAGTTCCCTTTCTACTAGGGCCAGGGTCTTATCTAAGTTAAAGTGAAGTTCTGGATTTTTATGAATTTCCCTTCTGTTATTTATAATTTGGTCCTGTATTTCAAGGGCTCTTTTCTTGTAGTCCATATTTTTCCTCCCATTTCTTTTTTAATAAATTACCATATTAGACCTCCAAAGACAAGACAAAATTTTAAATATACTAAAATATTGATTAATTAATTAGGGTTTGATATAATAAGACAAAATTAAAAGGAGGTATCATATGAACGTAGATTTTATCCTTGCACTTGTATTTATTTTAATTGCTATGGTAATAGGCGAAATTGTATCTAACATGACTAAGGCCTTTGTTCCTTCTGTTTTTGTTACTGCAGTTTTATTTTTAGTAGGATATTGGACAATCTTCCCTCAAGATGTAGTTACTGTTTCATCTTTAGGTGGAATTGCTAATCTTTCTATGTATTTATTAATTGCCCACATGGGTTCTATGATGAACACCAAAGAGCTAATGGCTCAATGGAAAACTGTATTAATCAGCCTTGCAGGTGTTTTTGGTATTGTAATTATACTAATGACAGTTGGATCTGTAATTTTAGGAAGAGAAACTGTAATAACCGGAGCTCCGCCTTTAACAGGAGGTATTGTTGCTGCTATTTTAATGCAAGAGGCAGCTGCTGCTAAGGGAATGGAACTTTTATCAATTTTAGCTATTTTAGTGTATGTTGCCCAAGGTTTCGTAGGATACCCAATTACTGCTGTACTTCTTAAAAAAGAAGGTAAGAGACTTTTAGCAAACTATGACAAAAACCATGTAGTTGTTCCTGCTGGTGAAGAAAAAGTTGTAGAAAAGAAAAAACTTATTCCACCTGTACCTAAAAAGTACAATACAACCTACATGTTACTACTAAAACTTATTGTAGTTGGTCTTGTTGCAAATAGGTTTGCAGGATTTGTAAATGGTCTTATTGTAGGTACTGGACTTAATTTTTCTATCCATCCTCTAGTTGTTACCTTAGTATTAGGGGTAATTGCTGGAGAAATTGGACTTTTAGATAAGGAAGCATTGACAAAAGCAAATTCCTTTGGTCTTACCATGACTGCTCTAATGGCATTTATATTTGATGGACTAAAAAATGCTACACCAGAAATGTTACTTCAAGTTGCAGGACCTTTATTTGGGGTAATAGTTATAGGAGTAGTAGGATTAATCCTTCTTTGTATTATAGTTGGTAAAATTTTAGGTGAGTCTATTCCAATGGCTATTTCTATAGGAATGAATGCTCTTTATGGATTCCCACCTAACTATATTCTAACTGAAGAAGCGATTAAGGCCTTAACAGAGGATGAAGGAGAAAAAGCATATTTGACTAGTATCTTAATGCCTAAGATGTTAGTGGGTGGATTTACTTCTGTAACAATTGCATCAGTAATTATAGGTGGTATTTTCGCAGGTATGCTTTAGGTTTTTTAGAGGAGGTAATATGTTTACAGATAAGATTAAAACTTTAGGGGCAGATTTTGAAGAATATACCCTAAAAAACAGAAGACACTTTAAGGAAAACCCTGAACTATCAGGACAAGAATTTGAGACTTCCAAGTACCTTAAAGAAGAAATGAAAAACCTTGGATATGAAATTATTGAAGCTGAAGGAACAGGTTTTGTTGCCCTATTAGACACAAAAAAAGAAGGGAAAGTTGTAGGCTTTAGGGCCGATATAGACGCTTTGCCAATGGATGAGTCTGAAGACAACCTAAAAGGCAAAAAGGCATATTGCTCCAAAGTAAAAGGGGCAGCCCATACTTGTGGTCATGATGGTCACATGAGTATTGCCCTAACAGTTGGAAAGATTATTAGTGAGATTAAAGATGAATTAAGTGGCAAAGTTGTATTTATCTTTGAAGAAGGTGAAGAAACAGGCTCTGGTATTCCAAAGATGTTAGACCTTCTAAGAAAAGAAGACTTTGGTTTTGATGTAATATTAGGAAATCACGTATTCTCAGCTTTAGAATCTGGAAAGTTCGCCTTAGAAAAGGGACCTAGAATGGCAGGTATTGCCAGAGTTAAGTTTAATGTAGTTGGACGTGGAGGCCATGGTTCTAGACCAGACCTTTCTATAAACCCAATTTTTGCAGCTAGTCAAATATTATCAGGCCTAGCTACTGCCTGGGCTAACCAAATTGATGTCACTAAGACAGTAACTTTAGGAATTGCCCAAGTTGTTGCAGGAACTGCCTTTAATATTTTCCCTGACAAGGCCCTAGTAGCTGGATCTTTAAGATTCTTCGACAAAGAAGAAGGAGTTAAGGCCATGGAAATTGTAGAAAATGTTGTAGAAAGTACAGCCAAAGCCCACCTTTGTGAAGTTGAATATTTAGAGGGTCACGAAATCCTTTATACACCAGTTATAAATGATGAAAAGTACTCTAATATAGCCAGAGAAACCCTAAAACAGCTTTATGGAGAAGAATCCTTAGAAGATGGAAAGATTTGGTTTGGATCAGAATCCTTTTCAAGATATGATGAATTAGCTCCAATTGTATTAAACTTAATTGGAATTAAAAACGACGAACTTGGCAGTGGGGCAGAACACCACAATGTAAACTTCGACCTTGATGAAGGTGCCCTTGTACCAGGGGCCGTTGCATCAGCATCTATCATAGTAGATTTTTTAAATAATTAAGTTGGTAAGTATTAGAAAACTTTATAGTAAATTTATTTGCCCTTCTAGTTTTAGGAGGGCTTTTTATGTAAATAATTAATCTGAAAATATGTTAAGATATAGTAAGAATACATACACAAGGAGGGGCCTATGTATAACTGTGCCATATGTAATAAAACTACTTGTAGGACTGAAGATGAAGACTATCCTTTAGGGTGTCCTACTGTTGAAGAAGATGAGCTTGAAGATATAAAAAACTTATACAAGGACAAAGATGACGGAAGGGTTGCCTATACTGCCGCCTTAGTTGAAAAGGAAGGCTATGGAAAATTAACCAGGGTTGAGGAGACTATACTCTTTTTTAAAAAACTAGGAGTTTCTCATGTGGGACTAGCCTTTTGTGGTGGACTAATGGAAGAGGGTAGAATTCTTTATAAGATTCTTACTAAAAATGGTTTTAAAGTAGATTCTGTTATGTGCAAGAGCGGATCTATTCCTAAGGACTTTATGGGCCTTGACAAAAGTGACTATTTAGACCCATCTTCTAGGGAGGTAATGTGTAATCCTATAGGCCAGGCAGAATTTTTAAATAACCAAAAGACCCAGTACAACATTTTACTTGGGCTTTGTGTTGGTCACGACTCCTTGTTTTTAAAACATTCTGAAGCAAATGTTACTGTTTTAGGAGTAAAGGACAGGGTTACTTGCCATAACCCAATTGGTGTTCTATACCAGGCTGACAAGTACTACAAGAAGAAATTATTTCCAGAAGATTAAAGGAGAACCATTATAGGTTCTTTTTTAATCCACATGAACACACACTTATTTACAAGTTATCCCCATATCCACACACTTATCCACAAGAACAGTAATTTATGAAAATATTTTTAAAGTGGGATGGTTATGGGCTTTTCTCTAGGAATATTTTTCTTTAAAAAACAATTTATTTTCACTTATCAACTAAAATTTTGGCTTAAACACTAACTTGTAGGTGTTCGTGTTGATAAGTAAAATTTTGTGTTTAGTAAATGATTTTCCCGTCATACTTTTAATAGGTTTTTATTTAAGGATTTTTATTAATATTTATATGTGGATAAGTATGAAAAATTGTTGAAATTTAGAACTTTGCTTTTATTTTTATGTTAGAATATTTATATCTTATTACTTGGAGATTATTGTGGACAAGAGGATTTTAGTTTTTAAAGATTTAACTAATGACAAGGGACTTACTAAGTTTTATTTAGAAGATGAAGAAAAGTCCAAATTTATTAAGGAAATATCCCCTGGGCTTAAGGTTATTCACAAACGCTTTGGTGAGGGTGAGGTTTTCCAAGTGGAAAATTCCATAATCTCTGTTATTTTTAAGGGGGAATTAAAGAAGTTTCCTTTTCCTGATGTTTTTACAGAAGGATATATTAAGAAGATTTAGACTTTGAGGTGGTTATGAAATTGGAAAATATTTATGAAAAAAACGATTTGGTAAATGTTTATTTGCCTATGATTATTGGAGGGGCCTTAATGGCCTTGGGACAAAACTTATTTATTATGCCGGCAGGTTTACTGTCTGGAGGGATTACTGGCCTATCCCTAATTGCCAACTATTCCTTTGGCTTTAATGCTGGTATTACTTATTTTATTTTAAATATTCCAATGGTTATTTTGGCTATTTTAAAACTAAAGCCCAAGTTTGTGGTCCAATCATTTTTAGTTGTTCTAGTTTTTACTTTGGTACAAATTTCTACTAGCGGACTTATTGGTATATTAAATGTAGAGGATCTTATTATTAATAGTATTTTTGGTGGTCTATTAAGAGGGTTTGGAGCAGGTATTGTCTATAGAAATGGAGCTTCTGCCCTGGGCACTGATGTTTTAGGGGCCCTTGCAAAGAAGAATTTTAATATTAATATTGGAACCTTAAATATGGCCCTTGATATTGTCATTCTTTCTTTTTCTTCTATTATGTATTCCTTCCAAGTTGTTTTTTATACAATTATTTCCCAGTACATCCTAGCTAAGGTTGCAGATTCTATTATGCAAGGAGTTGGGGAGAGAAAGAATATTATGATAGTTACCAAAGAATATGAAATTATTAGGGATGAAATTTATAAATCAATTAATAGGGGAGTTACCTTTATTGATGCTGAAGGCGGTTTTTCAAGAGATCCCATAAAGATTGTATTTTGTGTTGTAAGTAACAGGCAAATTTCCAAAATTAGACATATTATGGAGACCTATGACAAGGATGCCTTTATGACAATTACTGATAGTAGTGAAGTTAAGGGGAAAGGATTTAAGAGTTTAGGACAATGAGCGATATTATTAAGGTAGTTATACTTTCTATTGTAGAAGGGTTTACAGAGTTTTTGCCTGTTTCTTCAACAGGCCATTTGATTTTAGTTAATGAGTTTTTAAGGTTAGAGCCTGAGAGTTTTTCTAATGCTTTTAATATTATTATCCAACTTGGGGCTATTTGTGCTGTTATTAGACAGTACTTTTATAAGCTAAACCCAATTGATCTTGGGAAAATTTCCTTTAATACTGACATGGGGGATTATGAATTTAGATCCTTTTCTGAAAAACTAAAGTTTAGAATAAATCATTTTCATAGGCCTACAATGAGGCTTTGGATAAAGGTAATCATTGGATTTTTACCAGCTATGGTTTTAGGACTACTTTTTGATGACCTTATAGACAAGTACTTATTTAGCCCTACAGTTGTAGCTGTTTCCTTAATTTTTTGGGGAATAGTTATTATATTTATAGAAAAAAATAAATCCATAAAGACTAACACAAAAAAACTTGGAGATCTAAGCCCTATACAAGCTGTAAAAATTGGTTTCTTTCAGTGTTTGGCCATGATTCCCGGAACTTCCAGGTCGGCAGCTACTATTATAGGTGGTAGGCTTACTGGAGCTTCTAGAACAGTTGCAGCTGAGTTTTCTTTCTTTTTAGCTATACCAACTATGATGGGAGCTACCGTCTTAAAGATTATAAAGATGGGTACAGGATTTTCAACATATCAATGGGAATTAATATTTTTAGGTGCGGTCTTATCTTATTTAGTTGCTGAAGTTGTTATTAAAACCTTTATGAAGTTTATTAAGAACAACTCCTTTACTGTCTTTGGGATTTACAGGATAATACTTGGTATAATAGTTTTAGGGTATATATACCTTTAGAATAGATATATCACTGATTAAACATTTATATTTCACAGTGAGAGAATACAATTAATATAGAGGTGAAATTTATGAGCAAAATATTAGTAGTTGATGATGAACAAAGAATAAGAGATGTTATAACTACCTATGGAAAATACGAAGGCTATGAGGTTGATACTGCAAGTGATGGTTTAGAAGCTATTGAACTTGCTAAGGAAAATGACTATGACTGTATAGTTATGGACATTATGATGCCTAATTTAGACGGATATTCTGCTCACCAAGAAATTTCTAAGTTTAAAGACATTCCAGTTATAATGCTTTCTTCAAGGGGAGAAGAGTATGATAAATTATTTGGATTTGAAATAGGAATTGACGATTATATAGTTAAGCCATTTTCTCCAAAGGAACTAATGGCTAGGATAAAAGTTGTTATTAAGAGAAATTCCCAAGAAAGAAAGTTAAATAAAACTTGGAAAAAAGAAGGCCTGGAAGTTGACATTGACGGCCATGTAATTTATGTAGATGGAAAACAAGTAAACTCAACTCCAAAGGAATATGAGTTATTAACTTATTTTATCCAAAATGAAGGAAAGGCCCTTTCTAGGGACCAACTATTAAGTTCAGTATGGGGATATGATTTTTTTGGTGATGACAGGACAGTAGACACCCATATAAAGATGCTTAGAAATACACTAGGAGATTATAGGAAGTTTATTATAACAGTACGAGGAGTAGGTTATAAATTTGATACAGAAAATCCAGAAACAAAGAACTAAAGGTAGTGGAGACGAAATGGTTCGTCTTGGAAGTATTCTAAATAGGATTTGGAAGTATTTTGCCTTTTATATTATCTTGATTTTGCTAATAATTTGGCTTATGCAAAATGTATTTTTGACAGCCTTTTATAAGAATATGAAAATCGCCGATATAGAAGAGACAGGTAGACAAATTACTACAGAATACCTCCACGACCAACCTATAGAAAAGACCATAAGGTCAAAGTCCATAGACAATTCAACTAGAATTCAAGTTGTAGATGGAGACGGAAATGTTATATATCCAAATGACTGGATGGGAATTTTTTATTCTACATCTTACAATAGAGAAATTATTTCTTCGATTCTAACTGATATTCCTAAGGTGGAAGGCTCCAATAAACTTCTTGAACTTAAAATCTTAGACGATGACTTTCAATCTTATATTTATACCAGCTACCTGGGAAGTGACGACTACGGTTCAGACCTTTACTTAATGATAGTTTCAACAGTCGAACCTATTGATTCCACAGTTCAAATTATGAAAAGACAATTTCCATATATTATTGGGATAGTACTGGCAATCGGTATGATTGTTAGTTATTTTATTGCAAAAAAACTTTCAAAGCCAGTCTTAGACTTAAACGAATCAGCCAAGGAACTCGCCCATGGAAACTACGACACCAGCTTCCCATCTAGTGGAGTTTATGAAATTGACCAGCTTTCTCAAACCCTAAATTATGCGACTAAGGAACTTTCTAAAATGGAAGAAATGAGGGTTTCCATTGTAGCTAACGTATCCCACGACCTTAAGACCCCTCTTACAGTTATAAAGTCCTATTCAGAAATGATTAAAGACATAACTGGGGAAGACAAGGAAATGAGGGATGCAAACTTAGATATAATCATATCTGAAGCAGATAGGCTAACAGAAATGGTAAACTCAATTTTAGATGTATCCAAACTAGAAATGCAAATGGATGAACTTAACAAAAAGGAAATGTCCTTAAGGGAAAAGACAGAAGAGATTATTAACAAACTAGATGTCTTTAGAACCAAACACAAAATAGACTTTATAATAGAAGGGGAATCTGAAGGGTGGATTTGTGCAGATCCACAAATGATGACCCAAGTCCTATACAACTTTACATCAAATGCTATTTCCTTTGTTGGGCCAGATAAGAAGATTATCTTCAAAATTGAAGAAGATGAAGACAATGTAACTTATTCAGTTATTGACCATGGAAGGGGAATAAATAAGGAGGACAAGGACAAAATTTGGGAGAGGTATTATACAGATAGGAAAAACCACATTAGAAATGCAGTAGGAACAGGTCTAGGCCTTCATATTGTAAGGGTAATCTTATCAAAACACGCCTTTAAGTATGGAGTAGAGTCAGAAATTGGAAAGGGTTCAAGATTTTATTTTGTAGCTTCTAAACTAAAATAAAAACATTATAATTTATGTGATAAATTATTAAATTAGGGTAAATACATTATATAAAGAGATTTTATACAACATGGAGGAGATATAAATGAAATTAAGTGAAAGATTATTAAAAGGATTAAATGAACAAGTTACAATGGAAAATGAGTCTGCTTACAAATATGATGGTATGAGACTTTATTTTAAAGAATTAGGTTCACCAGGTGCAGAAAAATGGCTTACAGTACAAGCACATGAAGAACTTTCTCATGCAGAAGACTTTATTAACTTTATTTTAGACGTTGATGGAAAGTTAGAACCACTTGGAACATTTGAGCAACAACCAGTGGATTACCATTCTTATTTAGATGTTTTTGAAAAAGGCTTAGAGCATGAAAAAGAAATTTCTGCTTCTATCTTAAGATTATTAGAAATTGCTATAGAAGAAAAAAACTATGCAGCAGAAAACTTCCTAAGAAGTTATGTTGATGAGCAAGTTGAAGAAGAAGATAACTTTAGAGGAGTAATCGATATGATTAAACTTGCTGGTGATGATACAGCTGCCTTATTTAAAGTAGACTCAATCTTAGGTAAAAGAGAATAATTTATTAAAACCAATAAAAAATGGCCCTTAAGGCTCATTGAATTAGGGATTTTAGAAAAAATGATTTAAAGAGTCTTTAGGTGGCAAGATAAACGGCTGTGAGCATTCTAACTCA
>CAMEGD010000017.1 GCA_945916025.1 uncultured Clostridia bacterium | reverse complement strand
TAAAAAGACTAGTTGAAGTCTTAATTACTAATCCAAGCCAAATCTTTGGTCTTTCACACAAAAAGGGAAGGATTAAGGAAGGGTTAGATGGAGATTTAGTAGTATACAAAAAGGAAAAGTACAGGATTTCCGTAGACAATAGACATTCAAATTGCGACTATACTTCCTATGAAGGCTTCGAATCAGACTACAAGGTAGAGACTGTAATTTCAAAAGGCCAAATAATTATTAAGGATAGTGAGCTTTTAGGAAAGAAAGGTCAAGGTCAATTTGTAAAAAGATGCTTTTAAAAACTACTAGACTTAAGGTAGACTAACCTATCTTAAGTCTAGTTAAAAAAATATTCATCTTAAAAAATTATTAAAATGATAAAATTTTTAAGAAAAAAATCCTTGAAACCCCATGAAAATAGCGAAAAAATAATATAATAAGAAGTAGATTATGATATAATTTTTATATAATCCATAAAAAACAAAGGAGGATCAGGACATGGAAAATGTATTAATTGGTGAAAAGATTCAAGGCCAAGATCCCATAATCTTAAAAGTAAACGGTACTACATACGAAACATATATGGACAAGTCTCTACTGAGATTTTTAAGAGATGACTTAAAATTAACTTCAGTAAAGGATGGTTGTAGTCAAGGAGCCTGTGGAACTTGTACAGTTTTAATAGGAGACGACAACAAAAGAGCCTGTGTAGTGAAACTTTCTAAGGTAGGAGACAAGGAAGTAATTACAGATGAAGGTTTAAGTGATAGGGAAAAAGAAGCCTTTACTTATGCCTTTTCAAAGGCTGGGGCTGTTCAATGTGGATTTTGTATTCCAGGAATGGTTATGTCAGGAGTTTCTGTAATTAGAAGAAGCCCAGACCCAAGTGAAGAAGAGATTAAAGAAGGAATCAAAAATAACATTTGCCGTTGTACAGGATATGTAAAAATAGTTGAAGGCATAAAGCTAGCTGCTGGAATTTTAAATAGCTCCATTAATATAGAAGAAGAAATAGATGAAGTTCCAAAGGTTGGCCAAAGGCTAAATAGAATTGATGCTGAAGCTAAGATTTTAGGAACTGGCCAATACGTAGATGATATGGAAATTGAAGGTATGGTCTATGCAGGATGTGTTAGAACTGACTATCCAAGGGCTAGGGTTTTAGATATTGATTATTCAGAAGCCTTAAAACTAGATGGAGTTATTGGAGTCTTAACAGCTGAAGATGTGCCTAACAACAAGGTTGGTCACATTCAACAAGACTGGGATGTCTTTATAGCCAAGGGGGATATTACAAGGTCCCATGGAGATGCCCTTTGTGCAGTTGTGGCTGAAAGTGAAGAAATCTTAGAAGAAGCTAAGAAACTAGTTAAGGTTCAATTAGAAGAACTAGAAACAGTTTCGACAATTGAAGAAGCTAAAGGAGAAGGGGCACCTAAACTTCACCCTAATGGAAACTTATGTCAAGAAAGACACGTATTTAGGGGAAATACTAAGGAAGCCTTAGAAAAATGTAAGTACGTAGTAACACAAGAATACAAGACACCATTTACTGAACATGCCTTTTTGGAACCGGAATGTTCTATAGCCCATCCTTATAAGGATGGAGTAAAGGTTTATTCTTCTGACCAAAGTGTTTATGATACTAGAAAAGAACTACTTATTATGTTTGGATGGCAAGATACTCCAGATAGAGTTGTTGTAGAAAACAAGCTTATAGGTGGAGGTTTTGGAGGTAAGGAAGATATGTCCCTACAACCAGTTGTAGCCCTAGCAGCCTATAAGTACCAGCTACCAGTAAAGGCGAAATTTACTAGGGATGAATCCCTAAGATGGCATCCAAAGCGTCACCCAATGGAGGCAACATTTACCCTTGGTTGTGATGAAAATGGTATATTCCAAGCTATGGAAGCTGAAATATACTTTGATACAGGAGCCTATGCTTCCCTTTGTGGACCAGTTTTGGAAAGGGCTTGTACCCACTCAGTAGGACCATACATGTACCAAAACACTGACATTAAAGGCTATGGATACTATACTAACAACCCACCAGCAGGAGCCTTTAGAGGATTTGGAGTTTGTCAATCTAACTTTGCAATAGAATCAAATATAAACCTACTTGCAGAAAAAGTTGGAATTTCTCCTTGGGAAATCAGGTATAGAAATGCCATTAGACCAGGTGAAGTTTTACCAAATGGACAAATTGCAGACAGGTCTACTGCCCTAGTTGAAACCCTAGAAGCAGTTAAAGAAATATATGAAAAAAATCAAGGCAGGGCTGGAATTGCCTGTGCTATGAAAAACTCTGGTGTAGGAGTTGGACTTCCTGACAAGGGTAGAGTAAAATTAGTTGTAGAAGATGGCATTGTTAAGGTCTACTCTGCAGCTACAGGAATTGGTCAAGGTGTAGGAAATGTCCTATTACAAATAGTAGGAGAGACCTTAGGTCTTCCAGCTCACCAAATAAAGATTATGCCAGTAAATTCTGAAACTTCTCCAGATTCTGGTACTACTTCAGGTTCAAGGCATACCCTAATTACTGGGGAAGCTGCTAAAAAGGCATCAGAGTTATTAAAGGCTGATTTGGAAGGATCTAGCCTAGAAGACTTAGAAGGAAAAGACTACTTCTACGAATACTTTGATCCAACTGATCCACTAAATTCTGACAAGGAAAACCCAGTTTCTCATATAGCCTATGGTTTTGCTACCCATGTAGTAATCTTAGGTGATGATGGTAGGGTTAAGGATGTATACGCTGCCCATGACTCTGGTAGGGTAATAAACCCAACTACAATGGAAGGCCAAATCGAAGGTGGGGTAGTTATGGGTCTTGGTTATGCCCTTACAGAAGACTTAAAACTAGATAGGTCTAAAGTTAAGGCAAAATTTGGAACTTTAGGACTTTGGAAGTCTACTGACATACCAAACATCCATCCAATATTAATTGAAAAAGACGAAGTTTTAGACCTAGCTTATGGGGCTAAGGGAGTTGGAGAAATTGCCACTATTCCAGTAGCAGCTGCAGCCCAAGGAGCCTACTATGCAATGGACAAAGACTTAAGATGCGAGTTCCCAATGAGAGATACCTATTATAGTAAACCAAAAAAGGAATTTAAATAAAGATATCCGGGAGATGGCATACATTTCCCGGTTTTTAAAATGATATGAAAAAATTATATGAAATATTTGATATAAAAAAAGGCGATATTGTCTCCATAACAGGTTCAGGAGGAAAGTCTACTCTAATGTTCTCCTTAGGAAAAGAGCTTAAAAACTTGGGCAGGGTTTTACTTACAACATCTACAAAAATTCGAATCCCTGAACAAGGCCAAGTAGACTACCTTTACAAGGACTTTTTAGATTACAAAAAATTATCGGAAGATAGGGTCCTGGTATGTATAGGTCAGGCCTTAAAGGGTAGAAATAAGCTAGGAGAAATAGGTCATCCTAACCTTATGAAAATCAAGGATGATTTTGACTATATATTAATCGAGGCAGATGGGTCTAGAAACCTTCCTTTGAAAATGTGGAAGGATACAGAACCTGTCCTTTATGACCTTACAAGTAAGACAATTGGAGTAATTTCCCTAGAAGTCCTAGGACAGAAAAAAGACCAAAGTTTTATATACAACCTTGAGGGGTTTAATGAGATTTTTTTAGAAGAATATATTACAGAGGAAGTAATCTCTAAACTAGTTAGTAAGGGTATGTTTAGAAATTTTTCTAAGGACAAGTACCTATATCTAAACAAGGCAAAAGAGGAAATTGATTATAAGGACCTGGTAGACTTAATATTTAAAGAAAATAGTGACCTGCAAAAAGTAGTAACAGGATCCTTGTGGGAAGGAGTAAACAATGAATATATCTTGTATAATAATGGCATCAGGCTTATCTAAAAGAATGGGTGAAAACAAGCTATTACTGGAATTTAAGGGGAAGAAACTTTATGAGCATACCTTTGATTTGGTAGATAGTTTAAACTTTTCAGAAGTAATTTTAGCTAGTTCCTTTGAGGAAATTCTAAAAGATGGACAATCCAGGGGCTATAAGGCAATTATGAATGAAAACAACGAAGAAGGAAAGTCAGCTTCCATAAAGATTGGAATAGAAAACTCAAATGAAGACAATCCCCTAATATTTTTTGTGGCAGATCAGCCATTACTATCTAAAGAAAGCGTCGAAAAACTTATAAAGACCTATGAGAAAAATGAAGTAATAACCTACCCCTTTGTAAATAGAAGAAGGGGAGCTCCAGTAATATTTCCAAATACCTTTAGGTCGGCCCTACATTCCCTTAAGGGAGATGCAGGTGGAATGGCCCTAGTAAAGGACAATCCTGTAAATGAAGTCCAAATTAAAGACGAAAGGGAACTTATGGACATAGATACCTATGAATCCTATGAGGAGTTAAAAGAATTTAATGAATAATAATCTGGTAATTGTAAGGGGTGGAGGAGATATTGCCACAGGCACAATCCAAAAACTTCACAGGTCTGGCTTTGACGTTTTGGTTTTAGAAAGAAAGGACCCCCTTTGTATTAGAAGGACAGTCTCCTGTGCAGAGGCTCTTTTTAATGGACGAGTCCAAATAGAAGACATGACAATTAAAAAAGTAGAAAACCTAAAAGAAATTAAAGAAGCCTTTAGGGAAGGAATAGTTCCCATAGTAGCTGATCCTGAAGGTAGTTATATAAAAGACCTAAAGCCCCTAGCTATAGTGGATGGAATTTTGGCTAAGAAAAATCTAGGAACAAGTATGGACATGGCTCCTATAACAATAGGCTTAGGCCCTGGTTTTTGTGCAGGTGAGGATGTTCATATAGTTATAGAAACTAATAGGGGACATGACCTTGGAAGGATAATTTTTAAGGGAAAACCTGAAGAAAACACTGGAAATCCTGGAAACATAAAGGGCTTTACTACAGAAAGAATCCTAAGGTCTCCTGATAAGGGAAAAATTGAAGTCATAAAAGACATTGGATCAGTAGTAAAAAAGGACCAAGTTGTAGCCTATGTAAATAAAAAAGAAGTAAAAGCTGGCCTAGATGGCATGGTTAGAGGGATGATAAGACAGGGGACATACGTTGAAGAAGGTATGAAAATTGGAGATGTGGACCCTAGAATTGATATAGAAAACACTAAGACAATATCTGACAAGGCAAGAGCCATAGGTGGTGGAGTCTTAGAGGCTATAATGATAAAGAAAAGGAAACTGGAAAGGTAAACTATGCAATCAAATATATTAAATAAAATTTATGAAAAAAATGCTCAAGGACAAAAGGCTGCCCTTGTTCTACTTACAAAAAACAGAGGGTCAACACCTGGCAGAGATGGGTCTACTATGGCTGTCTTTGAAGATGGGACCAGCCTTGGAACTATTGGGGGAGGAGCTATAGAATACGATGTTACAAAGAGAACTATAGAAGCCTTAGAAAGTGGTCAAGACTTTGAATTTGACTATAACTTGTCCCAAAATGGAGAGTTGAAAATGGCCTGTGGAGGAGATTCAAAAGGAGTGGTTAAAATTTTTCATCCAAATAACAAACTTATAATCTTTGGGGCAGGACATGTATCCCAAAAACTAGCGAGGGTTGCTGTATTAACTGGTTTTGATGTGTATGTAACTGACGATAGACAAGAGTTTAAAGAATCAGAAGACTTTCAAGGAATAAAAGAATATATTACAGGTCAACCTGAAGAAGCTGTGGAAAAAATTAGTTTTTCTAAGGACAACACCTATGTGGTAGTTTGTACTAGGGGTCACAGCAAGGATGAAGAAGTATTAGATTCAGTCCTAAAAAAAGACTACAAGTACCTTGGCCTAATTGGATCAAGAAAAAAAGTAGGTTCTATGATAAAAAACCTTAAAGGAAAGGGCATAGAAGAAGACAAAATAAGGTCTATAAATATGCCAGTAGGCTTAAGATTAGACAATGGATCAGTAGAAGAAATAGCCATCTCAATTTTAGGGGAAATCCTAATGATTAAAAATGAAAAAGATGGAAAACAACTAAAAATCGACTATTAAAAAAACTCTAACGAAAAGTTAGAGTTTTACTTTAAAATGCTGGTGGGGAAATTGCGAAAATAATTGCACTTTTTCCATCAGATGGATTTTTCCACCTGTGAGGAGTATTCTTTTCTATTCTAATACTGTCTCCCTTATCTAGTCGTATTGCCTGACCATCTAAGTGAAGTTCAATGGAACCTTCAGTACAAACAGCTACTTCCTCTCCATCATGGATATTTAGCTTGTCGGAGCTATATTTATGAGGGCCCAAGTCCATTTCACAAAGCTGAATAGCCCCTTTCATGTCTGGGCTAAGAAGGTCGTAGTTTAGCTCAACATCTCTATTATTGGATTCACCACTGGTAATTCTTATACGGTCAGTCTTTCTAACAACCATTGGATGATTATTCTCTTCGTCTAAAAAAAGACTAAAAATAGGCACATCTAAGTTTTGGGCTATTGACCTTAAGGTGTTTAGGGAAGGGTTTGCTAGTCCTCTTTCGATTTGACTAAGTAAAGATGAAGAAACTCCAACTTGTTCCGCTAAATCCTTAATCGACATCCCTTTATCTATTCTAATTTCTTTTATTGTGCTTCCTAGTTTGCTAAAATCCATAAATATCACTCCTTTGATAGGACTTATATACTAAATTATATTAAATATCTTTAAATAATTCAACAATTATTAGCAAATATTAAAAATAAATTAAAGAAAAAATAGATTTTTCAACTATAAAACGTCTAATTTTTAGACCGCTTTTAAAGCGATAGTTAAAAGATAAACTAATTAAAGAAAAATATGTACAATATAGGAAGAAGCATCTAAAACCAGGAAAAGCCCTTTACAAACTAGTGAATATGTTGTAATATATTTCTTGGTATAAATTACGCGGCAAATAATTTATAAAGGATGTTTAAAAAAATGGCAAGAATGAGATCCCCAAGATGCAAACAAGTAAGACGTCTTGGACTTAATGTGTACGGCCTACCTAAAGCTGAAAAAAGAATGGGCAAGGGCCAATCAAGAGCAGACAAGAAGTTAACTGAATACGGAATGCAACTTTTAGAAAAACAAAGACTAAGAGAATACTACAATGTAATGGAAAAACAATTCAGATCATATGTAGAAAAGGCATTAAAGTCTAATGAACCTACTGGGGACAACCTAGTAAAACAATTAGAATCAAGACTAGACAACCTTGTGTACAGGTTAGGATTTGCTTCATCAATAAGACAAGCAAGACAACTAGTTTCCCACGGCCACATCTTAGTTGATGGCAAAAAATTAGATATCCCAGCATACCAAGTTATGCCAGGACAAAAAATTAGTCTAAAAGAAAAATCTAGAAAAGTTGCTATCTTAAAAGAAAACTATGAAGGAGCTTTCTTAAACAATCTTCCTTACTTAAATAAAGAAGAAAACTTCCAAGGTACTTACCTAAGATACCCTGAAAGAAACGAAGTTCCAATAGAAATTCAAGATAACTTAGTTGTTGAGTTTTACTCAAGACTTATCTAATGAAACTAAAAACACCATTAATTTGGTGTTTTTTTGTGCAAACTTTTAAAAATAAGGTATAATCAAATTATGAAACCATACAAGATTTTATCAATGAGAGACTTAAAGATAATTGCATATGTAACTATGTTAATTGACCATATTGGGGCTGTTATACTTATAAACCTAATGGCAAACTACGGGTCATATTCTTTTCCTATTGACCAAAATTCCCTCTATGAACTTTATAATATATTAAGGACTATAGGAAGGATATCCTTTCCACTTTTTAGCTTTTCCATAGTAGAAGGTTTTATCCACACAAAGGACATAAAAAAGTATATTATTAGGCTTTTTATCTTTGCCCTAGTATCAGAAATACCATTTAACTTGGCTATTAGTAACTCTTTAACTTTTCCAGCAGCCCAAAATGTAATATTTACATTCTTACTTGGGATTATACCTCTTTATATAGGCAAAAGAGTAAACAATGACTTTATAGGCCTTGGCCTAATTATCCTAGGTGCCTTTTTAGGGGAATATTTACACACAGATTATGGAGCTTATGGAGTAGTATTATTGGGAGTCTTTTATTATTTAAGAAATTTTGAATATATAAAGTATCTAGTATGGGGAGGTTTAATATATAGTAACACTCCTTATGGATTAATCTCCTTAATATTTGTAGCCCTGTATAATGGCAAAAAGGGCATGGGAGCAGGTAGGTGGCTATACTTATTTTACCCAGTCCATCTTTTAATTTTGTATCTTATAGTCGTCTTAATAAATAACATTTATATAGTATAAAAAAAGTAGGGCCTTTTAAAGGTCCTACAATTTGTTTAGCCTAATAAAACTTTTCCAGCGCTAGCTCCGATTCTATCAGCTCCAGCTTCTATCATTTTCATCATATCTTCGTGGGTTCTAATACCTCCAGATGCCTTAATCATACATGAGTTTCCAACAACTCCTTTAATAATTTTTACATCTTCAACTGAAGCTCCCCTTGTAGAAAAACCAGTGGAAGTCTTTACAAAGTCCCCCCCTCCATCAATTACTGCTTGAGAAGCTAATTTAATTTCTTCCTCAGTAAGTAGTGCAGTTTCAATAATTACCTTTAGGACCCTATTTTTACAAGCGTTCTTAATAGCCTTGATTTCTGATTTTACATAATCTAAGTTTCTGTCCTTAAGCATTCCAATATTAATAACCATATCAACTTCAGAAGCTCCCTTTTCTACAGCATCCCTAGCTTCAAAAATCTTAGACTCTGTAGACATAGCTCCTAGTGGAAAGCCAATTACAGTACAAACTTCTACATCAGAATCCCTTAGTTCTTCAACTGCATATTCAATAAAACTTGGATTTATGCAAACAGTCTTAAAATCGAACTCCTTGGCTTCACTAATTAACTTGTCAATGTCTTCCTTTTTCCCATCAGCCTTTAAAAAGGTATGGTCGATGTACTTACTTAAATTCATTACTTCCTCCATTAGTATATATAATCATAAATTAAAGTTTTTTCTAAGGTTTCTTTTTCAGAAAAGTCAAAGGCAGAAACTAGGTCTCTTATAAAATCCTCTGACAAGTCCTTGTTGTGATAAACAGTAAGGAGAACCTGACCCTTTTCTACAAAATCTCCTGTTTTATTCTTTAGGACTAGACCAATTCCGTGGTCAATAATATCTCCCAAGGCCTTTCTTCCAGCTCCAAGATCAGAAGACAAATTTCCTAGACTAAGGGGATTTATTCCCTTAATATAGGCTGAAGTAGGAGACTTTATTTCAGTCTTATATTTGGAAATAGGCAAGATAGAATAGTCATCTACAACCCTTTCATCTCCACTTTGGGCCTTAACTAGGTCTTTAAACTTTTCTAGGGCCTTATTATTTCTTAAATTTTCATATAAAATAGCCTTTCCTTCTTCTATAGAATCTACAATTCCATTTTGAATTAAAATTATGGCTCCTTCATAAAGACAAAGGTCCTCTAAGTCTTTTGGTCCTTTACCCTTTAAGGTTTCAAGGGCCTCTATGACTTCTAAGGAGTTACCAATACTATAACCTAAAGGCTCGTTCATATTTGAAATCACAGCGCGAGTGTCCTTACCATGGTTTTTTCCTATGGATACCATGGACTTAGCTAGAATTTTTGCACTATCAAAGTCTTGCATAAAGGCTCCTGTGCCGCACTTTACATCTAATAGGATAGTGTCAGAACCAGATGCCAGTTTTTTGCTCATAATTGAAGAAGCTATTAAAGGAATAGAATCAACTGTTCCAGTAACATCCCTTAAGGAATAAAGTTTTTTATCAGCTGGAACTAGGTTTTTAGTTTGGGAAATAATGGCAATCCCATAATCCTTCACAGCCTTTCCAAAGTCCTCTTCAGAAAGTTCAATGTTAAAGCCTGGAATAGACTGTAACTTGTCTAAAGTACCTCCAGTATGACCAAGGCCCTTTCCGCTCATTTTTGAAAGTTTTACTCCACAAGAAGTAACTAAGGGTCCTAAAACTAAGGATACCTTGTCCCCAACTCCTCCAGTAGAATGTTTGTCTGATTTTATGCCAGAAATACTGGATAAGTCAACTTTTCCACCGCTATTTATCATAGCTGAAGTTAAATTAGAAGTTTCCTCCTCATCCATTCCCCTTAATAATATTGCCATTAATAGGGAAGAAACTTGGTAGTCTGGAATAGACTCATCTACAAAGGCATTTACAAAAAAATCAATCTCATCTTTAGTAAGGCTCTTATTGTTTTTCTTTTTATTAATAATTTCTATAATATTCATATATTCACCTAAGAAGATTATACAACAAACAATCCTGGTATGGAATTAATAAATAGTCTTCTTATATATATTAGAATATCATTTAAAATAACCATAAACTTTTTTAAAAAAATAAACATAAATGAATTAAAATTAGTTAAAATATATGAAGTATAATTTAATATAAATAAAGAAAAATGAAGCGAAAACTAAATTTTTTATGTACTTTTAAGTAATTATATATAATTATATAAAGATCTTTAAATAAATTATCCTTATATAATCATAATTAGGGGGTTTTATCCATTTGAAATTTAAAATGATAGATGTTATCATATGAATTATAGTTAAAGCGTAATATTTTAACTAAATACAGATAAATTTAGGAGGAAAAAATGGCAAAAAACACAAAAAATGTTAAAAATGCCAATGAGGTCGGTGGTTTTCTAAAAACTGTTGAACGTGTAGGAAACGCTCTACCTCACCCAGCTATGATTTTCGTAATAATGGCACTTATTCTAATTGTCGTTGCAGAAATTATGGCTAGAACTGGAAATGTATTTCCATATTATGATGCTAGAGCAGGAGAAAACGTTGAAATAGCAGCTGTATCGTTATTAAACAAAGAAGGAATCAATTATATCTTTAATTCAGCTGTATCAAACTTCACAGGTTTTGCTCCACTAGGAACTGTACTTGTAGCTATGCTAGGTGTAGCAGTAGCTGAACATACAGGCTTATTCGAAGTATCCCTAAAGAAAATGCTTTTAGGTGTAAATAGCAACGTATTAACAGCAGCGGTAGTATTTGCAGGTATAATATCAAACATTGCATCTGATGCTGGCTATGTTGTAGTTATCCCTCTGGGGGCTATGATGTTTGCGGCAGCAGGCAGGCACCCGATAGCGGGACTTGCGGCAGCCTTTGCAGGAGTTTCAGGAGGATTCTCAGCTAACTTATTAATAGGTACAACTGACCCTCTATTAACTGGTATAACTAATGAAGCCTTAAGAATAGGTGGCATGGAACAATTAGAAATGGCAGCTACTTCAAACTGGTTCTTCTTATTTGCATCAACTTTCTTACTAACTTTAGTAGGAACACTTGTAACTACAAAAATAGTTGAACCAAACTTAGGACCTTATACTGGTGAATATGTACACGAAGAAAGACCTATCACTGAAGCTGAACACAGGGGACTTAGAAACGCAGGAATAGCTACAGTAATATATTTAATTATTATGGCTGTTATGATGTTTACAATATTTAGAGACCCTACAGCAGGTGAAGGAATTGACCAAATTAAGACTTTCTTAGGAAGCGGTTTAATGTTAGCAATCCTATTATTATTTATGATTCCAGGTATATTCTACGGAAAAGCTACTGGAACATTAAATGATTCTAACGACCTAGTAAAGTTTATGACTAAGGGTATGCAAGGAATGGGCGGATATTTAGTACTTGCATTCTTCGCATCTCAATTCGTAGCTTACTTTAACCACACTAACGTTGGCAAGATTATCTCTATTTCAGGAGCTCACTTCCTTGAGTCAGTAGGACTTACAGGAATTCCTCTAATAGTAGGATTTATCTTCTTATCAGCTTTTATAAACCTATTTATGGGTTCAGCATCAGCAAAGTGGGCTATTATGGCTCCAATATTTGTGCCAATGCTTGTAAACCTAAATATTCATCCAGCACTTACTCAAGTTGCTTACAGAATTGGGGATTCATCAACAAACATTATATCTCCATTAATGTCATACTTTGCTATGATAGTTGTATTTATGCAAAAATATGATAAGGACAAAGGACTTGGAACTTTAATTTCCACTATGCTTCCTTATTCAGTATCATTCTTGATAATGTGGACAGTATTTATAATAATTTGGATGTTGTTAGGAGTTCCAGTAGGACCAGGTGCACCACTTTATATAAGCTAAAAAATTTAAAATCATCGTAGGAAACTTCGGTGATTTTTTTATAAAAGGAAAAGATTGGGTAATAGCAAAAAAGAGGTAAATTATGAAACAAGAAAGAGTAATAGAAAGATTTTTAGAATATGTAAAAATAGATAGTCCAACTAAGGAAGAAAAAAACTTTAAGGAAAGACTAAAAAAAGACCTAGAAGATTTAGGCTTAGAAGTATATGAAGACAAGGCTGGAGAAGAAATAGGATCTAACTCTGGAAACCTTATAGCAAAGCTAAAGGGGACAGGAGACAAGACAATTTTATTTTCATCCCACATGGATACAGTATCTCCAGGTAGGGGGATAGAACCAGTTATAGGTGAAGATGGAATAATTAGGTCTAAAGGGGACACTATCTTAGCAGGAGACGACAAGTCTGGAGTATCAGCTATTATGGAAATGTTAACTGTCCTAAAAGAAGAAAATATTCCTCATCACAATATTGAAGTTGCCTTTACCATTTCAGAAGAAGGTGGACTATTTGGTTCAAAACTTTTAGACTATTCAAAAATAAATGCAGACTTTGGTATAGTACTAGACTCAGGTGGCTCTCCAGGACACACAATTTTACAAGGACCAGCCCAAACAAAAATAAACGTAGTATTCAAAGGAAAATCTGCCCATGCAGGAGTAGCTCCAGAAGAAGGAGTATCAGCAATTCAAATAGCAGCAGATGCGATTTCAAATATGAAGTTGTTGAGAATTGATGAAGAAACCACAGCTAACATTGGACTAATAAATGGTGGCGGCCCTACAAATATAGTAACTGATACAGTAGAAATAAAGGCTGAAGCAAGATCACTAGACAATGATAAGTTACAAGCCCAAGTAGACCACATGGTTAAATGCGTAAAAGACGCCCAAGAAAAGCACGGTATAGAGGCAGAAATTGAAGTAATCGAAGCCTACAAGTCCTTTAAGGTAGAAGAAGACTCTCTACCAGCACAAACTGTTAAAAAAGCCTGTGAAAAGTTAGGATTTAAATTCTCACCTGCAAAATCAGGGGGAGGATCAGATACTAACAATTACAACCTAAACGGCATTCCAGCAGTAAACTTAGGAATAGGTATGACAAAGGCTCACTCTACAGATGAATTTATAAAAATAGAAGATATAGTAAACGGAGCAAAATTAATACTTGAAATAGCAAAAGCATAAAAATAAGGGCTTACTAGTAGAAGACTGGTGAAGCCCTTTTATATTGGAGTTAAATAGCTCTTTCCTTTAAACTTTTATTTTCCATTATAAGATAAGCTGACAAAAGAATAGATACAAAAAATGAAACAATACTTAGGATTAAGATAGGCTCAGCCATATTAATTATGGAAAAAGCATTTATTGTTGAAAAGGACAACATTAAGATGTTCCAACCATTTATAATAAAAAATAGATAGAGAAAAAATCCCTTTTTACTTTCGTACAAAAATGGCATGACAAGAGTTAAAGGTATTAAAAAAGGTAGCAGAAAACCTAGGTTTGGAGTAACTAAAAACATGTAGATTCCTGGCACATCTGCCAAAGGAGTAAAAATCAAAATCGACATAATCATAAGAGGTAGTATTATTTTAGTTTTTCCCCTATCACTAAAAAGCAAAAATTTATTTATCATAAAATACTTACTAACAGTATTTGACACAATTGTAACACAACTCCAAATAATATAAAAGAAAAGTGAAAGATTTTTAAGCTTCCTTGACAAAGAATACCTATAGTAGTAAAATGAAAATATCTTCAGGGCGAGGTGTGATTCCTCACCGGCGGTAAAGTCCGCGAGTTCTTATAATAAGAACCGATTCGGTGTAATTCCGAAACCGACAGTAAAGTCTGGATGGAAGAAGATTAAATATTATAATCTTTTTTGCCTGGGATACAATTTATGGGCAATTTTTTATTGCTAAAATTTATCGGAGGTCATTATAAATGAATAACATGGCGGCAAGCACAGTGAAAACAAGAAATTTGGTAAGAGTGGGAATCCTAGGAGCAATAGCCTTTGGACTAATGTTTTTAGATATGCCCTTAGCCTTTGTAGCACCAGGATTTATGAAATTAGACATATCAGATGTTCCAGGACTAATAGCAGGATTTGCTATGGGACCAGTAAATGGAGTCCTAGTACAACTTGTAAAAAACCTACTTAACATTACAAAATCCACAACAGGAGGAGTTGGAGAACTATCTAACTTTATAGTAGGATCTAGTTTTGTATTAGCATCAAGTTTAATATACAGGAGAAATAAGACAATAAAATCTGCCTTAATTGGCCTAGTAGTAGGAGTTCTTACTATGACAGCCCTAGCTATGGCATCTAATTACTTTGTAGTATTTCCACTATACGCAAAGTTAATGATACCTATGGAAACAATCCTAAACATGGGTAAGGCAGTAAACCCTAACATAGATTCACTTTGGTCTATGATACTATTATCAGTTATGCCATTTAACATAATTAAGGGAGCAATAAATGGCTTAGTAGCCTTTATAGCCTACAAAAGAGTAAAGAATTATTTATAAAAGATATTTAGTAGGTCATATTAACTAAAATAACTATATATGGGTATAAATTTTAAGGCACAGGGAAATCCTGTGTCTTTTGTCTTTTTGTTTTCTATAGATTTGATTATAGGAAAACGTTTTAACCTATTAAAAATTGAGAAGACATATATAACTAATGTAAAAGAATATATAGAACTTCATATTGAACAAGGCAGGGTTTTAGAAGATTCAAAAAAAGAAGTTGGAATTGTAAATACCATAGCTGGAGGAATAAAAGTACTGGTAGAAATAAAGGGGATGTCAGAACATGCAGGATCTACTCCTATGACTTTAAGGTTAGATTCTCTGGCAGCTGTAGCTGAAATGATCCTGGAAGTTGAAAAAATTGGAAGAAGTGAAACTGATACAAGTGTAGCTACAGTTGGCTTTATAGATAGCTTTCCAAACTCAATGAATGTAGTTCCAGGCCTAACAAAATTTTCTGTAGACCTTAGAGACAATTATACAAGTTCTATGGACTCGATGCTAGAGAAAAAGCACCTTATTTTGTTAAAATAACCTATTTGTAATAAATAAGTAAAGACTTATTGGATTTTTGTAAAAAAATTTCAAAAATGTTATTGACAATTAAAAAGGAATAATATAAAATGATAATTTTATTTGACAAAACCCTAGTTAAATGGTAGAATATATTTATTACACTAGAAGGGCGTGATTATTTGGCTTCGATGAAATTAATTAGAAATGAGTTAGAAAGTCAGATAGGAAAGCAAGTCTATCTGAAAGCCGATAGGGGAAGAAAAAGATTTATAACTAGAAAAGGTACCCTAGATGCTGTATATCCTAGTTTATTTGTTGTAGACCTTGAGTTTGATGGCTCACCTAATAGGAAAATGACATTTACTTATTCGGATATACTAACAAAAACTGTACAGATTATGATAGTTGATGATCCTGCATAAAAAAGGATAAGATGGGTAATTATTAGCAAATCTCTAAATGGGGTTTGCTTTTTAAATGTAAAAGAGGAGAAAAAATGAAGCTACATGTAGGATGTGTTTACTGGCCAGAAATGACTAATGTAAATAAGATAAATACTCAAACAGAATTCAACAAAGAAAATAGGCAAGTTCTAGTAGTAGGAGCAGGTATATCAGGAGCAATTACAAGCTATAGATTGTCAAAGAAAGGCTACAAAGTAACTCTAATTGACAAAAAAGAAGTTGGAGCTGGATCTAGCTCAGCAAACACTGGCCTAATTCAGTACATGTCAGATAAGGGCCTTATAGAATTTATAGACCAGATTGGGAAAGATAAGGCTGAAAGATTTTATGACCAGTCCAAAGAAGCCATAGAAACTCTAATACGAATTGACAAAGAACTTGAAGCAGACATTAACCAAAGCACCTTTACAGTAGCTGAAAGTCTAATAATAGCTACTGACAAGGACAAGGTTAAGGACTTAAAAAAAGAACTAAAGGCCCAAAAAGAAAAGGGCTATGAGGTCGAATACTTAGATGAAAAACAACTAGAAGAATTAAACATAAAAGCCTTTGGTGGTCTACTTTGTAAACCTGACATAAACCTAAATCCCTACGGATTTGTATACAGACTTGTAGAGGAAGCTATTAATAAATATGACATGTCTGTAATAGAAAGGGCGGAATTTATATCTTTGGATGAACTAGCAGAAAAACCCCTTGTAACCTTAAAAATTGATGGGAAAGAAGTAGTAGAAGAATTTGATAAGGTAGTATTTACGACAGGTTATATACCTCCAGATTTTTTAAGGGTATATTTAAAAAACCTAAAACTTGTAAAGACCTATGTATCCGTAAGTCAAAAGGACCAAAGGTTTGAAGGAGAGGATAAATACTTAGTTTGGGAACTAGAAGATCCATATACCTACTTTAAAAAGACCTTTGATGAAAGGCTAATGATTGGTGGTTTTGATGAAGAAGATGACCACTTGTACCAATATGACAGCCACAAAATGGACGAGGACCTAATAAAAAAGGCGCAGACCATGTTGGCAAAAGATACAAGTTTACAACCAGATTTTTCCTACGCAGCCTTATTTGGAGAATCTAAGGACAATATTCCATATATGGGACCAAGTCCAGACAATAATGATATCTTTGTAATATGTGGAATAGGTGGAAATGGAACAGTATACTCTACAATTGGGTCAGAAATGGTCCTAAAGTGGATAGAAGGTAAGTCCTTAGAGGATTATGATACCTTTAGATTAGGAAGGTAAATAGCTGATATTTAACCTTGATTTAAGCATCAGGAGACAAGTAAATTATAAAAAAACAAAGGTCCTAGCAGAAAATGCTAGGGCCTTTATAAGTTTGATTATCTATTCAATTTCAAGATCTATTAAGATGTGTTTTAAAACGTCTACTAAGCCTAGGTCAGTTAAGCCTAAATCTGGTACTGTAGGTAGGGATACAAAACTCAAAGACATAAATGGTGCATTCATATCACAACCAATTATTTTACCTTTTTCATTTAGCTTATCCATTTGGTCCATAACTTCATCTGCTGTTTTTTCACTCATAAGTCCACCTATTGGTAGTCTCATATAGTCTAAAACTTCTTCATTTTGAACTACACAAAGGCCTCAGCTATCTTATTTGTAGCCAATGCCATATCTTGGTCGTTAGTGCCTATAACTACTATATTATGGTGGTCATGGGTAATCGACTATTCATATAATACCTCCTGTAATATAATAATATGGTTATACCTATGTATCCTTTTTTATAAGAGTCAATTATACATTTTTGACTCTTAATAAATTAAATTTAATATAATTAGTATCATATATCTCAGTATCGTAGAGAACTGGGAAATTTTCTTGGTTATAATTAATACCATGAAACACTAAAAAACTATTTGATTGCATTTTTTTACTGCTTCAGTAATTGGGATTATTTCTTCCTTAGAAAATGTTTCGATTTTTATCTTATCCCTTGAAATTATGCATCCTGCCTTCTGTTTTAAAAGACAAAAATTCGAAACGCCTTCTAAATCCGACTTTACAATTTTTTCTCCCAACAACTTTACAGGGATCCTATCAATACTTATACTACCTCCATTGGTATTACCACAAAGCTAATATATATTTTCTGTTTAAAAGTCAATATTTTCTTTTACATATAACCCAAAAATTTTATAAGGATTATCTAAAAATAAATATAAAAGTAATTGTTTACTTATGTAATTAGTGTTATTATAAGTAATAATCTAAAGTATATTTTCTTACAGGAGGGTATATGAAAAGTTTACAAATAGCCATAAAAAAGTTAGAACAGGAAGGACTTTCATTTATTCTAGTAAAGGAAGGCGTAGTATTAAAAAAGTCCAAAGAAAAGGGGATTAAACCAATTTTAGACCTTTATAGGGAAGGAAGTGTCCTTTTAGAAGGTGGAGCTGTTGCGGACAGAGTTATGGGTAGGGCAGGAGCCTTATTGTTGCGAGGTGGTAAGACCTCTAGAGTTTATGCCCAAATAATGAGTGAAGAGGCCATTAAAATCTTTGAAGAGGCCGGCATAGAATACTCCTATGACCAAAGAGTCCCTATGATTTTAGATAAGGATATGACTGGTGTCTGCATTTTAGAAAAGATTTCCATGGAGGAAAATTCTTCCCAAAACTTATATGAAAAGATTTTACAACATTTGAAAAATAAACAATAAAAACAAGACTTCCAAATTCAATAATGGATTGGGAAGTCCTTTTTTAGTGTTATTGTCTTGTTCCTTCTTCAAAGTCTTTTTCGCCAAATTCATAAAGAACTTCCTTTGTTTCATTGTCTACAAACTTGACCCTAGATGTTAGGTCATCTTCATGAATATAGGTCCTATAAATAATAGAGTTTAGATAAAAGCAGAAAAATTTGGATTATATAGAGATATTTTACTAGTAATAAAATCGTTTTCATCTGGTAGTAAAGTATGATATACTATAATAACTAATTATAATACTTAATGAAAGGTGGAATATATATGAAAGTTTATAATACCGACAAAATCAAAAATGTCGCTCTTGTAGGACATAGTGGCAGTGGAAAGACTAACCTAACTGAAGCTATGTTATTTCAATCTGGAGTTACAAAAAGAATGGGAAGTGTTAGCTCCAAAAATACAATGTCAGACTTTTCTAATGAAGAGGCAAACAGACAATCTTCAATAGGAACATCAGTAATACCAATTGAGTGGAGAGATACAAAAATAAACGTCATAGACGCACCTGGATACCTGGATTTCGTTGGTGAAGTTTATGGTGCATTAAGAGCAGCAGAGTCTGCTATCCTAGTAGTAGATGCTACAAGTGGAGTAGAAGTAGGAACTGAACTAGTTTGGAAATATTGTGAAGAAATAGATCTTCCTAGAATAATCTTCGTAAACAAAATTGATGGAGAAAACGTAAACTTCAGAAGACTAATGGAAGAACTAGAAGAAAAATTTGGTAAAAAAGTAGTTCCATTTACAACTCCAATAGGAGAAGGCCAAGAATTTAAAGGGGTTACAGATGTAATTTTCCAAAAGGGATACAAATACGAAAATGGTACCCCAACTGAAATAGAACTTAACCATGACCAGCTAAAATCAACTGAAAGAATCTATGAAGAAATTACAGAAACAATAGCTGAATCAGATGAGGAATTATTAGATAAATATTTTGAAGGAGAAACCTTCACTAGGGAAGAAATTCTTAAGGGTGTAACCCTTTCATTAATAGATGGTAGTGCAGTTCCTTTACTTGTCGGATCAGGTGAAAAGGGAATTGGTATTGACTTATTATTAAATATGATAGTAAACTTCATGCCTACAGCAAACCACGAAAAAGCTCACATCGGATTTAGACATGAAGATGACAAAGAAAGAAAAGTAGACCCAAAAGAACCATTCTCAGCAGTGGTATTTAAGACTATAACTGACCCATTTGTTGGTAAGATTTCTATTTTCAAGGTAGTATCTGGAAAGATTACTAAGGACAAAGAATTCTACAACTCATCTAAAGGAGTAACAGAAAAAATAGGTGGATTATTTACAATTAGAGGAAAAGAACTAGTAGCAGTAGATGAACTTCAAGCAGGAGATATAGGTGCAACTACAAAACTAGTCCAAACTCAAACTGGGGATACAATTTCTGAAAAATCAGACCCAACATTATACAAGAGACTAAAATATCCACAACCAACCCTTTTCTATGCTATTGAACCAGCAACAAAGGGAGACGAAGAAAAGATTTCCGCTTCACTAATAAAACTACAAGAAGAAGACCCAAGCTTCGTAATAAATAGAAACAAGGAAACAAAGCAATTAACAATAGGTGGACAAGGTTCTGTACAACTACAAGTAATAATTGACAAACTTAAAAACAACTACGGCGTAGGAGTAAACACAGTTCCATTTATAATACCTTATAGAGAAACTATTACTCAAACTGTTCAAGTACAAGGAAAACACAAGAAACAAT
>CAMEGD010000016.1 GCA_945916025.1 uncultured Clostridia bacterium | reverse complement strand
TGGACTTACAGGAGATACAAGGCATGAGTGCATGGCAATCCTCTATGGAATGACTACAAGAAATGGTAAAGGAACTCTTTGTGAATCCATATTAAAAGTTCTTGGGACTTATGCCTGTGCATCAAGACCTGAGACACTTGCTCTAAAAAACAAAGTAAATAGTTCTGGACCCAGTGAAGAAATAGCTAGACTTGCAGGAGTACGCTTTGTAAATATTCCAGAACCAGGCAAGGGACTACCCTTAAATGTTGCACAAGTTAAAAGTCTTACTGGTAATGACACTATTAATGCAAGATTCCTTCATGAGAACTCCTTTGACTTTAAACCTCAATTTAAAATCTACATCAACACCAACTACCTACCCATAGTTAATGATGTGACAGTATTTACCAGTGGAAGAATGCTCATTATTCCCTTTGATAAACATTTTACTGAAGAAGAACAAGACAAAACATTAAAGAGTGAATTTGCAAAAGAAGAAGTAAAGTCTGCAATCCTAAACTGGCTTATTGAAGGCTACAAACTTTTACAAAAAGAAGGACTAACTATTCCTGATTCTGTAAAAGATGCAACTTTAAAATACCAAAAGGATTCAGATAAGATAGCTATCTTTATGGAAGATTGCTTAGAAGAAGGAAAGGATTATGAAGTCAGAACTTCTGAAGTTTACGAAAGGTATAGGTCTTGGTCTTTAGAAAATGGATACTACCTTGAAAGTATGAAGACCTTTAAGCAGTCTTTGGAGTCGAAAGCTACCATCAAAAGAAAAAGACCTAAAGATGGAAAACACAAGACCACAGTCCTAATAGGCTATAGGTTAATTTCAGAATTTCTATAAAGTCTGTGGCAATGTGGCAGATGAAAAATTTAATTTGGAAATATTATATCTATATAGATAATACTTTTTTACCTGCCACACCTGCCCTCATTTAAGGAGGTGGTGCTTATGATTGTGTGTAATTAGAAGTTAAAGCGAAGTTAGAAAATTAGGAGGAATATAAATGATTACAAAAGAAGATTTAGAAAGAAAGTTTACTTTAAAAAATAAGATTGTGGTGACTTCCCCAAAGGGAATATCTACAGAATTAAAAAGAGAAAAAGATGATAGGTATGTCATTAAAAAAGATGAAAGTGAAATCAAGATAAATGACTTAAAAGACTTAACTGAATATTGTAAGGATATGTGCCTTTACAGAAACAATGAGAATGTCACTGAAGACTTATTGGAGAATGCCTTTAAGGTGCGAGATACGATTATTCTTCATAAGATGGACAAGACACCTGTAAAAGTTGTCAAAGAGAAAATATACAACTACACACTGGATAATCAAGACACAGTTATTCCATTTAAAGGAACAGAAAGTGTTGTAGAGTTTCTAAAGCAAAATAATTTTAGTCTATAAATAAAGGTGGCAATGTGGCAGGTAAATATATAGGACTTAAAACTTCTATTCTCTATGGGAAGCTTAGTTTTCACCTGCCACACTGCCCCAGATATTTTGAAAGGAGTAGAAATGATTATTGGAGATATTTTTAAAAAAGATAAACTTACAGCTGTGGACTTAAAGGACACAAAGTATGAAGTCCTAAATGTAATTAATAAAGATAAGGATAAAATCATTCTTGCTAAAGGAGACAAGTCCTATCTTGTAATTGATGGAAGATTTAAGAATATGTTTTTCCCTTCTTTAAAAGAAGCCGAAGAATATATTGAGAGTAAAAAATAATTTGTGACCCAGGGGGCATCCTAATCTTCAGGAGACTTTTTCCTATCAACGGTGCCGCCCTCTTACGCACAAAAAGACAGGTTCAAAGGGGGTATTAAAAAATTATTTTAATGCCCTGAATAATTCAAAAAATACAAAGGAGAAATTTATGTTAATTAAAGAAAAATCAAAAAGAAACGAAATATTGTCAGCTAATTCCTATAAAACTAATTTATGGAATTATTTAAGAAACAAGGATGAATCATCTTATTCAGATTTTAAGGCTCTTGGTCTTATCCAAGATGGCTCACCTTTTATGGATGCAGAAAGCACAGAATACTTTAGAGAAAAACTTGCAGAAAAGAGCGTAGTAAGAAAAGAATCTACAGTTCTAAAAAATGATGTAGATTCATCTTCTATTGTAACTTTCCCAAATAAATCAATTGCTACTTGGACAAAAGCAGGAGAACATGACCTATTTGCAGATGCCTTAGAAATGAAAGATGTGGATGTGAATTTAGAATACAACACATTATCTAACTTAATTACAATCCACGAAGATTTTCTAAATAATCCTCAAACTAAGATTGAAAAAATAATCCTAGATACCTTTGCACATAATTTTGCCAAGGCTGAAGATAAAGCTTTTATCACTGGATCTGGTAATGGAGAACCATTAGGAATCTTAGTGGATGAAAGGATTAAATGCCTATCAGCTACAAAAGAACTAAAGCTTGATGACATGAAAAAACTATTCTTCTCTTTAGATAGCGAATACAGAGAAAATGCAAAATGGATAATGAATGATAAAACTGCCCTTTATCTTCAAAGTTTAAAAGATAGTCAAGGTAACTTCTTGTGGAATCAATATGATGGCACTTTCATGGGAAAAGAAATTCTAATCTCAAACTTTATGCCAGATATCGATGCAGGTAAAAAACCAATAGCTTTAGGTGACTTTTCAAATTACTGGATTATTGAAAGACAAAATCCTACCATAAAAAGATTGGAAGAAGTTTTTGTTCTTAAACAGCACCAAGGCTTTATTATGAGAGAATATCTTGATGCCAAGCTAATGGATAAGGATTCAGTCCTTACTCTAGCCATTGAAGGATAATGCCTATGGTAGAAACTAAAAAGAATGAGATTAAAAAGTCGGAGAATATCGAAGTATCTGGCACGATCTTTACAGTTCACTCTATGAAAAGTGAAAATGCTAAAAAGAGTGTGGAGCAGATTATTAAAAATCTGATTTTAAATAATGTAGATGAGTTAAATAAAGCGAGTTTATCAGCTTAATTAACTTGATATAGTCTGAAAAGTACGGGAATATGTAATTGCCACTTGAAGGCTGTCCGAAAGGAGGAAAATATGGAACAATTAAATAGACAGTCTTCTTACTTTTCAGATACTGAAAAGATTACAGCATTATACTGTAGGCTTTCAAGAGATGATGAACTTCAAGGCGAAAGTAATTCAATAAGAAATCAAAAGGACATATTAGAAAAATATGCTCTGGATATGGGATTTAAAAACTTAGAGTTCTTTGTGGATGATGGTTATTCAGGAACGAACTTTGATAGACCCTCTTGGAATAAACTAAATAGCTTAATTGAAGATGGAAAAGTTGAAAATATTATTGTAAAAGATATGAGTAGACTTGGTAGGGATTATCTAAAGGTAGGATTTTATACGGAAGTCTTATTCCCAGATAATGATATACGATTCATTGCTATTAACAATGGTGTGGATTCAAATAACCAAGTAGAAAACGACCTTACACCTTTTATTAATATCTTCAACGAGTTCTATGCTAAGGACACAAGCAAAAAGATAAAGGCTGTTTTTAAGGCAAAGGGTCAAAGTGGAAAACCACTGACAACTAATCCTCCTTATGGTTATTTAAAGGATAAGGAAGACAAAAATAAGTGGATAGTTGATGAGGTTGCGGCTGAAACTGTAAAGCTAATTTTTAACCTTTGTATTAAAGGATATGGTCCAAGTCAAATTGCAAGTGAACTAAAGACTAGAAAAATTCCAACTCCTGCTGAACACTTTAAGTCTATAGGACTCAATTTCCCTGTTGACACTCCAGAAGAGGAATGTAATTGGAATACTGCTACAATATCTACTATTTTAGATAGAGAGGAATATCTAGGAAAGGTCATAAACTTTAGAACAAAGAGAAAATCCTACAAGACTAAGAAAAGTGTAGACAATCCAAGGTCTGAATGGGCAATATTTGATAATGTTCATGAGCCGATTATTGATGAAGAAACCTTTGATATTGTAAAAAGGATAAGAAAAACAAGACGAGTTCGTAACAGCTTAGGAGAAATGCCTGCCCTATCTGGTATGCTCTACTGCGCAGACTGTGGGGCAAAATTGTATCAAGTAAGAGGTAAAGGCTGGTCTCATGATAAAGAATACTTCGTATGTGCATCCTATAGAAAGGAAAAAGGCAAATGTACTTCACACCAAATTAAGAATATTCAAGTTGAAGAAATTCTTCTTAGGGAAATTAGGAAAGTTACAGCATTTGCAAAAAACCATGAGCAAGAATTTGTAGATTTAGTTTTGAAGAAGAAAACCAGCGAGTTAAATCAAGTATTAAGAAATCAGAAAAAGGAACTAGACGATTCTAAAAACAGAATTGAAAAACTTGACTCTATTGTCCAAAACCTCTATGAAGATAACTTGGAAGGTAAAATATCTGACCAACGATTTGAGAAAATGGCTAAAGCTTATGATGAAGAAGAAAATCTACTTCAAAAAAGAATAGCTGAACTTGAAGAAACTATTACAAAATCACAAGAGGAAGAACTTAATGTGGAATCATTCCTAAAACTTGTTAGAAAGTACACGGATATTAAGGAACTTGATCCAGAAATAATTAGAACTTTTGTAGATAAGATTTATGTAGAACAATCGGAAAAAGTTCCAGGTACAAATTTAAAGAAACAAACCATTTGGATTTATTGGAACTTTATAGGTAAAATTGACATTTAAAAATCGGCACAAAGGTTAATACCTTCATGCCGATTAAATTTTAAGGAAATAAATCCCTAATTAAGAGCCCCTTAAGGGTCATTTTTTTGTCTCTATTGTATTCCCTTTACTTTAAAGGGTCTTTGCAAATCATAGATTCTTTTTTCCTCCTCAACTTCCATATAGGCATCTATAAGGGCAGCCCCTAACAAAAGTGTATACATTAGAATATAAAACCAAATCATAATTATCATTATTGACCCTAGGACTCCATAAACGGCGTTATTGTTATTAAAGTTATTAATGTAAAAGGTAAACAACAAGGACCCTAAAATCCAACCTATTGTAACAAAGCCACCACCAATTGCAGCTTCTTTTATACTAAAGGTAGCACCATTTCCAAACTTTGACAAAACCATAAAAAGACTAGTTGCAAATATGAAGAGATAAGCAATAGGTATAAAGTTCCTTAAGAAATTCCATAGGGCAAATTCAGACAAGTTAAAGCCTGTAACAAAATTTATAATAGAAGCTATTGGATCTCCCGTTACAAATAGTACAAAAAAAGTAATTAAGGAAATCATAAGGGCCAGGGTTAAGATCATTGAATATATGTTATTTAATATAAAGCTCTTTAATCCCCCTTCTTTTTTTAACCTAAAGATGTCATTAAATGAATTCATTATGTTTTTTGCAGCCTTTGAAGATGAAAATAAGGCAGTGACTAAACCTACAATAGCAAAGGTTTGGCTATTTGATGAGTGTAAGTAATCAACTATGGGATTTATAATAATAGCAGCATCTGCATAGAGATTAGTAGCCACTTCTACAACCTTGTCCACATGGCTAGATAAGAAGTTAGTCATTAGAGTAAGACCAAGGACTAAAAAGGGACCAACTGAAAGCAAAATATAATAAACCACCACTGCACTTTTTTCTGAAAGGTTGTACTCTTTATTTTTATCTATTAGTTTAAGGGCTAATTTTACGAATTTGTTATTTGATTTTTTATTTTTTACCATATTACACCTAGTTTCTTTTAATATCTCTTTATATTTAGATTTACCCAAATACTGGGGATTTTAAATTGTATTTAAGACTTTTAAGAACAGTCCCCCTATATTTTATGGACAAATTTAATGATATTAAGGTCTGTTTATGGTAATATATGTATACATATGGAGGTTAAATTTGGATTTAAAATCAAATAATAATTATATAAATCTTTTCAGGATAATAATGTATGCAGTAATTATAGGACTCCTAGGAAATCTATTTGCTGTTTTTGTGCTTTTACTTTATCCTGTTATCTTTATGGAGTCTTCTATTAAAAACGGAATTGTTCCTACTATGGGAGCAATGGCTGTCTCAAGTGGGATAATAGCCCTAGTGGCAGGGCCCTTAGCAGGTCTTAGCTTGTTTTTTGTAATAGCTCCTATGATTCTTACTTTTCACTATTGTGTAGTTAATATGAAGTCCTATGGGAAAACATTTCTATATATGTTTTTGGTCCTTCTTGTAAGTTTTGTTTCTTATAACTATGGTTTATTAAGGACTAACCCAGTTGATATTGAAAGCCTAATAGATACTTTACTCGCAATTCAAGTAGATAACCTAAATGGCGCCTTATCAGGAATGGAACTAGAAGAATATGAAAGGACCCTAAGGTCTCTTTATGAGTACAGCCTAAGGTTAGCTCCAAGTATTTTACTAGTGGGAATTAGTATTTTTACCTATGTAAATTATCTTCTTACTGGTAGAAGACTTTTAAAACAAGGGATCTTTATAAACCAACCACCAGCTTTTAAAAACTTACAAATTCCAAGGTTTATGATTCTGGTTTTTGGGATAGCTATTTTAATAATACTAATTCTTAGATATTTAGGTCTTGAATATTATTCAAATATTTATCTAAACACCTTAGTAGTATTTGGTTTTATATTTTTTGTAAACGGCCTTGCCTTGTTTTCAAATTTTTTTTTAAGATTTAGAATACCTAGTATTATTAGAACCTTTATATATATAAGTGCCCTGTTTTTTCCAAGTTTTGGATTTACAACTTTAGTTTTGGGCCTTATTGACACCCTAATTAATTTTAGGAGAATTAGACTAAAGAGGGAGTGAAGTTTTTGGATAAACTAAAACATTTAAATGAGTATATTATTCCCACTGTACTTTTATTTATACTTGTAATTATCCTATTTGTCTTAAATCCACTTTTTGGCTTTATAGGACTGATTATTGCCGTTGGTATTTTGTTTAATATATTAAAAATACGTGAGGACTTAGAGTTAGAGGTAGCATTTAATATAGAAAATTTATGTGAGAATTTTGATTCAGCAGCCCAAGATTCTCTATTTAATATGCCATTTCCCCTTATTCTTACAGATGACCAAGGAATAATTAAGTGGTACAATCCTAAGTTTTTGAACTTAATTGAAGAAAACCAAGGGGTTGGGGTAAATATTGATGAAATTTTAGAGGGATTTGTCTTTGAAGAAATTGTTTCTAAGGGACAAGACCAAGACAATTTAGTTATAAACTTACAAGGGAAATCTTATTCCCTATATAAAAATAAAATAAAAAAAGCCCACGAAGATTCAATTTTCCTATTTTATTTTGTGGATAATACTGAATTTATTAATCTAAAAAACAAGTATTTAGATAGAAGAGTTGGCTTTGCTCACCTATACATAGACAACTATGAAGAAATTGGCCATGGGAAAAAGGGCTACCAAAAGTCTGTCATTATAGCTGAAGTTGAAAATGAGATTTTTGATTACTTCAACCAGAACAATGCCATAGTTAGAAGGTATGACGATGACAAGTATCTGGCAGTTTTTGATAACAAGAGTCTAATGTCTATGATTAGTGACAAGTTTTCCATACTAGATAGGGTAAGGGAAATTGGAACAAATAATGAGTCAACTATAACCTTAAGTGTTGGGATTTCTGAAACTTTAGAATCTATTCCAGAATCCTACGAAGAATCCAGGGTAGCTGTAGATTTAGCCCTTGGACGTGGGGGAGACCAGGTTGTAGTAAGGACTAAGGATGGCCATGAATTTTTTGGTGGCAGGTCCCAAGCTAGAGAAAAGAGAAACAGAGTTAGAGCTAGAGTTATTGGGTCCTCTATATCAAATCTTATAGATGAAGCTTCTGAAATATTTATTATGGGTCACAAGAATTCTGATATGGACTCTATCGGGTCAGCGATTGGTATGCTTGGAGCTGTTAGAAGAAAAGAAAGGGAAGGATTTATAGTCTTAAATGATGTAAATCCAAGTATAAAACTAATTATGGACGAGATGAAAAAGTCTGCTCCAGAAATTAATGAGTTTATTATTTCTTCAGAAGAAGCTATTCAAAACGCCCAAAAGACTAAGTCTTTAATCATAATGTTAGACAATCACAAGGTTTATTTAGCTGAAGAGCCAAGACTATTTGAAATGATAGACAAAGTAGTAGTTATTGACCACCATAGAAAAGGAAATGACGCAATTGAGAATCCTGTCCTATCTTATATTGAATCCTATGCATCTTCAACTAGTGAACTAGTAACTGAAATATTAGAGTATATGGACCCAGATATAAAGATCTCTGCCTTTGAGGCTGAGGCTATGATGGCTGGTATTGTAGTAGACACTAAAAATTTTACCTACCAAACTGGAGTAAGGACCTTTGAAGCAGCTTCAATTTTAAGAAGACAAGGGGCAGATCCAACAAAGGTAAATAAGTACTTTAATGACGACTTAGATACAGTTAGGTTAAGGGCTAGGGTTATTCACGATGCGGAAATATTACACAAGGAAATTGCTATTGCCTATTTAGAAGAGGATATAGACTCAAGTATTTTAATAGCAGCCCAAGCAGCTGATTCTCTTTTAAATATAGTTGGGGTAAATGCATCCTTTGTATTAACAAAAAATGAAGACTTTATCCACATTTCAGGTAGAAGTGCAGGAGAAATTTCTGTCCAACTGATCCTAGAAAAACTAGGAGGAGGAGGCCACTTAACCTCTGCAGCTACCCAACTTAAAAATGTGACTATGGAACAAGCCCGTGAAAAATTAGTAGGGGTAATACAAGAGTATTATGAAGATTTAGAAAAGAAGGAGAAAATAGATGAAAATAATATTATTGAAGGACCATAAAGAACTAGGAAAAGCCGGAGAAATGGTAGATTCTAAGGACGGATACGCTAGAAACTTTTTATTTCCAAGAAAGATTGCAATAGAAGCAACTCCAGAAAATGTAAAAAACTGGGAGATTGAACAAGCAGACCTTAAGGAAAAAGAAAGAATAGCTATAGAAGAAGCCGACAAACTTAAGGAAAAAATAGAAGGAACTACCCTAAACTTAAAGGCTAAAATTGGAGAAAATGGCAAATTATTTGGTTCTATAACAAACCAAGAAATTTCCAAGGCCCTAAAAGATCAAGCTGGAATAAATATTGATAAAAAGAAAATAGAAATTGACAAGACTATTAAAACTGCAGGCTTGCAAGAAGTGGCAGTAAGGGTTTATCCAGAAATAGTAGCAAATTTAAAAGTCCAAATAGACGGACAATAAGATTTATTTTTTATGTAATTGGGGGTAAAATATATTTACCCTCAATTTTTTAGACTTATGAGTAAGGAGGTAGTCTAGTGCCTAAACAAACCATAGGTAGAATTCCACCCCACACTATGGAAGGGGAACAAAACGTCCTTGGAATCCTACTTTTAAAAGATGAAAATATGGATACAGCAGTAGAAGTAATAAAGGCTGAAGACTTTTATAACCCAGCCCACACCAAAATTTTCCAAGGAATGCTAAATTTATATAACAAGCAGCAACCGATTGACCTTTTAACTATAACTGAAGAACTTAGGAGACTAAATTTCTTAGAAGATGTTGGAGGGGTTTCTTATCTTGCCCTACTTACTGACCAGGTAGTTTATACAACTAATATAGAATCTTACTTACAAATTGTTAAGGACAAGGCTATACTAAGGGAAGTTATAGAAGCTGGATCCCAGTCAGTGGACCTGGCCTATGAAGATTCAGAAGAAGTAGCTACAATCTTGGAATTTACAGAAAAGGCAATTTTTGATATTACTGAAGATGTCCATTCCAAGGGCCTAGTCCCTATTTCTGACGTTTTAGTAACCTCCTTTAGACAAATGGAAGAAAGATCTAAGAATCAAAATGACCTTACTGGAGTAACAACAGGCTTTATTGACTTAAACAGAAAACTTTCAGGCCTTCAAAGGTCTGATTTAGTCCTACTGGCAGCTAGACCTTCCATGGGTAAAACAGCCCTAATGGTAAATATGGCTGTAAATGCAGCGATAAAAAAGCACAAGGTTGCAGTATTTTCCCTAGAAATGAGTGAAAATCAATTAGCCCAAAGGATGATCTCTTCAATTTCCCATGTGGACCTACAAAAGGTTATATCTGGAAACTTAGAGGCAGATGATTGGACTAAGGTCCTCAATGGAATAAATGTGCTAAACCAACTGGAAATATCCATAGATGACACAGCTGGTATCTCACCTTTGGAACTTAAGGCTAAGGCTAGACGACTAAAGGCTAGACAAGGACTTGATCTAATAGTAATTGACTATCTTCAACTTATGGAGCTAAAAGGTGGCAGGTCAGAAAACAGGACCCAAGAAATTTCGGCAATTTCTAGGTCTCTAAAGGCCATAGCCAAGGAACTAAATGTGCCAGTAGTGGCCCTTTCTCAGTTATCAAGGGCAACAGAGCTTCGTGGAGACAAAAGGCCTATCCTTTCTGACTTAAGGGAGTCTGGTGCAATAGAGCAAGATGCCGATGTAGTTATGTTCTTATACAGGGATGAATATTATAACAAGGATACTGAAAAGAGAAATATTGGGGAGGTAATCATAGCTAAACACAGAAATGGTCCTACTGGGACAGTGGAACTTACTTTCTTACCACAGTTTACAAAATTTGTGGATTTAGCTAGAGATTAATATGATTAATAAGGACTATATATTTTTTGAAAGTCTTAATTTTTCCCATGTAAGAGAGATGAACAAGTGGGGAAGACACAAAGATCCCCTATTTTTAGACTACAACTTTGTATTTAATAATGACGAGGAAGCTAAGGAATTTTTGTTACAAAAGACCCTTCTTCCCATAAACAAGTACTATGGAATTTTGTACTGTGAAGAACTAATTGGATTTATTGGAACAAAAAACATAAATCCCATAAGAAAATCCTCAACCTTAGGCTATGTTCTAAATCCAGCGATTATTAATATGGGTTTTGGAACCTTGGCCTTAGAAAAATTTTTAGAATTTTACTTTTTTGAAAAGAAGATGAAGTCCATGGACCTTCTAGTTTCTGGCTATAATCACAGGGCTAGAAGGGTTTATGAAAAACTAGGCTTTAAGGAAGAAAAGAGGATTTTGGAACCCTACCAAAATATTGGCAGGATTAATATAGATGACGAGATTTATGACAAGATTAGGGATGAGTTTGTTAGAAAAGATAAAATCCTATATAATTATGTATACAAGATGAAACTTAGGAAAGAGGATTATAAGGTTGAAATTTGAAGTAGAAAAAACCCAAATAGACTTTGGGACCATTAGTATAGACAACATTTTCATAGAAGACTATATGCCTATTGCAAACGGGTCCTTTGTAAAGGTTTATTTGTATGCCTACAAAAATATGAAAAACAATCCTGAGTTTGAAATAGACAATGAAAAACTAGCGAGAAACCTAAAACTTACCATAAAAGATGTGGAAAATGCCTGGGACTACTGGGATAAGGAAGATGTGGTAGACAAGGTTTCTGAATTAGATGGTTCTTATAGTATTTTATTTAAGGACCTAAAGAAACTTTATGTGGAAAATGGTTATTCTTCAAATCTTCCAAAGAAAAAACCAACTAGCCACGAAACCTTACTTTCAGCTATGGACCACAACTCAACTAGGGAGATGTTTACTAATATAGATTACTATATGAGAAGGCAGACTACTCCTACAGAAAAATTAGAAATAATAAACTGGATAACAGATTATAATATGGCTCCAGAAATTATAGACTTGGCCTTTGAATATGCTGTAGAGAAAAAGAAAAAAGTCAGCGTAAACTATGTAAAGGCAGTAGTGATTTCCTGGTACGATAGTGGAATTACCTCTATAGAAGGGGCAGAAGCAGAAATAGTAAAAACCGACTCTAAATATATAAGAAAAAATAAGATTTTGAGAAAACTTGGCCTACAAAATAGGTCAGTATCAGAACCAGAAATAAGGCTAATAAATGCCTGGTATGATGATTACAGGTTTGATGAAGAAGTAATAAATGAGGCCATATCTAGGACTTCTAAGATTTCTAGACCATCTATAAACTATGTAAACTCTATTTTATTAAAGTGGAGGGACCTTGGAATTGAAAGCCTTGATGATATAAGCAAAAAGGATATTAAGCCAAAGACAGGACCAAAGGCCAAAAAGACTAACTTCCACAATTTTAAAGGCCAAAGTGAAAACCTTAGTGACAAAGAGCTAAATGAAATAGCCCAAAGACTAACTAGAAGACGGAGCGAATAAGGTGAACAAAAAAGAATCAATCTATGAAAAAGTTCTAAGAAAATATGATAATAAAAGGGACAACCTGGATATTATAAGAAAGACTAAAATAGATGAAGTCTATAAGAAAGTTCCTGTAATAGAAAAGATTGACCAAGAAATAAAAGACCTGGGAATAAAGGGGGCCTTTAAGGTCCTGAGGGGAGAAAATGTAGACCTAACTAGGGACCTAGAAGACCTAAAAGCAGCCAAAGTAGCCAATCTTTTAACTTACGGTTTCCCAGGAAACTATCTTGAAGACAAGTATGAATGTAACCTTTGTAAGGATACAGGCTTTATAAACAATGAAGAGTGTTCATGTTTTAAACAAGAAGTTGCAAGGGAATATTATAAGATGTCTAACTTGGACAAGGTCTTAGAAAAAGAAAACTTCCTTACCTTTGATTTAGGTTTATTTTCTGATGAAATAAAAGAATTAGAAAAAATATCTCCAATGGAAAATATCAAAGAAATAGTTAGGGCATCTCAAAAATTTATTAGAAATTTTGAAGACCCAGATGAGTACAACCTTTTGTTTTATGGCTCAACTGGCCTAGGAAAGACCTTTATGATAAACTCCATAGCCAAAGACCTACTAGACTTAGGTTATACAGTAATTTACCAAACAGCCCATAACCTTATGGGAGTAATAGAAGAATACAAGTTTTCAAAGACTGAAGACATAATAGAAGCAAAGAAAAAATACGACTACCTTTTAGAGGCGGACTTATTAATCATAGATGACTTGGGAACAGAATCTACAAATACATTCTCAAGCTCTGAAATCTTCAATTTATTGAACTCCAGGAACTTGGGAGACAAAAAAATACTTATTTCCACAAATTTAAGTCCAGCAGAAATTGCAAAAACTTATACAGATAGGGTATATTCAAGAATACTAGACAAGTTTAATGTGTATAGGTTTATAGGAGAAGACTTAAGGTGGAAGGGATATTAAGGAGGAAAAAGATGAAATCATATAGGATTCCAGGAGCAAAACCAATAGCCGGCCATTATTCACCAGCAGTAGAATCAAATGGGTTTTTATTTATATCTGGCCAAGTACCAGTAGACCCAGTAACAGGAAAAATAATAAAAGGGGACTTTGAAGATCAATTTAAACAAGCCCTTACAAATGTAAAAAATTTAGTAGAGGCAGCTGGCGGAACTTTAGAGCACATTGTAAAAATAAACATCTTTGTAAACAATGGAGAAAAATGGTATGAAGTAAACCAAATTTACAAGGAATTTATGGGAAAACACAAGCCAGCAAGGACTGTACTACCTGTGCTTCCCCTTCATAACGGCTATGAAGTAGAAATAGAAGCAATAGCAGACTTAAACAAAAAAGACAATTAAGAAAGACTCCATGTACTTAGGTGCATGGTTTTTTTTGTTTTTCCAATGAGGACAGTAATTAAAGCCTTAGACAAGGAAAGACCTTTAGGCTTTTACTTATGTTTAGTATATTAAATAGGGGGTAAAATCTTACAACAGAATATTAATAATAATTATCAAGGATAATAAAAGATAATAAGGAGAAATAAATGAAAAAAATTGGATTAATAGTTGGATCTTTAAGAAAGGGTTCATATAACAGACTAGTATTGGAAAAGGTAAAGGAATTATTCCCTGAAGGATATGAGGCAGACTTTATAGAAATCGGAGACCTAGATCACTATAACGAAGACTTAGACAATGAAAACCCACCAGAATCTTATGTTAGATTTAGAAAAGAACTAGAAGAAAAAGATGCTTTTGTATTTGCGACACCTGAATACAATAGATCCATACCAGGGGTAATAAAAAACGCAATAGATGTAGGTTCTAGACCATATGGAGAATCTAAATGGGATGGAAAGTTTGCAGGTGTAATTAGCACTAGTATATCAGCAACTGGCGCCATGGCTGCTAATCATGCTCTTAGACAAACTTTTGTATTTTTAAACTTAATACCAATGCAACAACCAGAGGCCTATTTATCAGAAATAGAATCCTATATAGAAGAGGGACAACTAAGCTCTAAGACAGTTGACCTATTAAAAGAGTTTGTAGATGCCTTTGTAAAACACGTAGAAAGACTTTCATAAAGAGTATAAGTCCAGGAATAAACCTGGGCTTTTTAATTTATCCATATAAGTAAGGTAATATGAAAAATCTTTTAATAAAGCATATACTTGTGTCCTATAATGCCTAAATTAACACAATGTTACTTTTAGTTGCTTGAAAAATCCTAGTCTTACAAGTAAAATTGATAGCATTTGTTTTACTTATTTTCTTAAATATAGCTGCTTTTTCTTCGATTAAGGAGTCTCAAACAACAACTACAGAGGAGACAAGTGTCCATTAATTCAAATTAGTTAAATAAATAAAAAATATATTTGACAATAAGACCAATCTAGGGTAGTATAGAAAGGTAGTAATATTTTAAATTGATGTAATCTTTATTTCATAAATGTTTTATTCTCTTTAATAATATGCATTACAAAAAAATAACAATTGCCAGAGGGCACTTATTTCAAAGGAAATAAGAAGGAGGATTTAACATGAGTAACGGTAAAGTAAAATGGTTTAATAACGAAAAGGGATTTGGATTTATCACTGATGAAGAAGGTAAGGACTTATTTGTTCACCAAACTTCAATCCAAGCTGATGGTTTCAGATCATTAGACGAAGGTCAAGAAGTTTCTTTCGACGTTGAAAAAGACGAAAGAGGACTTAAGGCTGTAAACGTAGTAAAATTATAAGAATTTTTTAAGTCTAACCTAAGTGGTTAGGCTTTTTTTTTATGTAAAGAATTCTAAATATGCTATACTATTATAAAATATTTGGAGAAATTTATGAAAAAAGATTATATATACTTAATTACATCCCTGGTAATCTTTGGGACCATTGGGATTTTTAGAAACTTTATACCATTGCCATCTTCAATAATCTCCTTTGCTAGGGGTCTAATAGGAACAATATTTTTGGCCTTAGTACTTTTCTTTTACCATATACCTTGTATTTTAAGGCTGTTTCAACTTGTCCCTTTGCAAATAAAATCATAAAATCCATTTGCTCTTCAGGACTCATATTACCTAAATTTGATAAATCAAAACTCATAAAAAACTCCTTTATATTTAGTAAAATAAATATACTATATATTCCACAGATAGAAAAACTTTAAAAATAATAAAAAAAGTTGTTGACATTTCATTTGAAATACATTATTATAAAAAACAATCAATGAATTGGACAAGTAAGCAAAGGAATCTTTTACAGAGAGTCGGGGTAGGTGAAAGCTGACAAAGGGAAATTTGCCCAATAGAACCAAGGAGATTAGGTTGGGAAGTTAGTATCAACCTACGGCTCGCCCCGTTATAGGCTTAGAGATAATTAAACAAATTGTTTTTGTTGGATTAAATAGAGTGGTACCGCGATATTTCGCCTCTTGTTAGGGTGAAGAATCGTGGGTTTTTTAATTTTAGGAGGGAAAAATGAAAAAATTATTGTCATTAGGATTAGTATTTGTTTTATTATTTGGTTTAGTAGCATGTCAAGAAAAGGCTGAAACAACAGAACAAACAGAAACAAATACAGAAACAGTAGAAACAGTAGAAGAAACTACAGAAACTGAAGAAGAAGCAACTGAAACAGAAGAAGGAAAAGAAGGATCAAAACTTGACCTAATAAAAGAAAGTGGAAAATTAGTAATGGGAACTAGTGCAGACTACCCACCTTATGAATTCCATGCAATTATTGATGGCCAAGACCAAATCGTAGGTTTTGATGTTGAATTTGCAAAGAAAATAGCTGAAGGCCTAGGAGTTGAATTAGAAATACAAGACATGTCCTTTGATGCAGTACTTACTGGAGTACAAAACGGACTTATCGATATAGGTGTTGCAGGAATAAACCCAAATCCAGATAGAGACAAGACTATAGATTTCTCAGACATATATTTTGTATCACAATATTGTGTATTAACATCAGCAGACTCTGTTTCAGAATACACTCAAACAAGTGACCTAAATGGAAAAGCAATAGGAGTACAAACAGGAACAGTTCAAGAAGGACTCGTAGCAGACCACTTAGAACCAGGTAATGTAGTATCCTTACCAAAAGTAACAGAACTAATAATGCAACTAAAATCAGGAATGATTGATGCAATAGTATTAGAAGTTCCAGTAGCAAACTCATATATGAATGCAAATCCAGACATTGCAATTGTAGAAGGAATCGACTTTAAAGAATTTGAATTAGAAGGCGGATCAGCAGTAGCAATAGGAGAAGGAGAAAAAGAACTTCAAGAAGCAATAAATGAAATTATTAAAGAACTTTTAGAAAGTGACCAAATTCAAACTTGGTATGCTGAAGCAGTAGAATTATCAGACTCACTACAAGTTCAAGAATAATATAAAGGGGAGAATTAGGTCCGCTTCAAAAACATAGGAGCGGACTTAAATATAGTTTGTATTAGAGACAAAAGGGAGAACATGGAAAAGAATATATTTTTAAAGAAAAAAGAAAATAACTTAAAAAAGGCCCTAATTAATTATGGGATTTTGGTCTTAATAATCTTATTTGTATTTATTTACAGGGAGTTTTTAATAAATTTTATTAAGTCAACAATAACAATTTGGTTAGCCTACAAGTCTTACTTCTTTACAGGGATAGGGGTAACAGTAGTACTTTCCCTAATATCTGTAGCAGCGGGGACTTTGATTGGTTTACTAGTTTATACAATGAGAAGCTCAAACTCAAAAGTTCCAAAGAAATTAGCTAGAGTTTTTGTAGAAATAATTAGGGGAACTCCTTTAATGGTACAACTTTTCATAGTATTCTTTGGAGCATCTAGCATAATCAATATTAGACAAACAGGAATACCAACCTCAACCTTTGCCTTTATAGGTGGTATAGTAGCAGTGTCAATAAACAGTGGCGCCTACGTATCAGAAATAATTAGATCAGGAATCCAATCTGTATCTAAGGGCCAAATGGAAGCAGGTAGGTCCCTAGGTCTTAGCAGAAAACAAACTATGAAAGAAATCATATACCCACAAGCAATAAAAAACATTTTACCAGCAATAGCAAATGAGTTTATTACAATAATAAAAGAAACATCAATAGTATCTTATATTGGAGTAACAGACATAATGTACAATGTAAATATTGTAAAGGGGATAACCTTTAGGCCAATGGAACCACTAATAGTATCAGCGGTAATGTACTTTATACTAACCTTTACCCTGTCTAAAGTAGTAGGAAAATACGAAAGAAGGATGCAGCTAAGTGATTAAGGTAGACAATTTAAAAAAGAGCTTTGGAGAAAAAGAAGTTCTAAAAGGAATAAATGTAGAAATAGCCAAGGGAGAAGTTCTAACAGTAATTGGACCATCAGGTTCAGGAAAATCTACCTTTTTAAGGTGCCTTAACCTATTAGAAAAGCCTAATTCAGGAAGTATATATTTAGACGGACATAAGATAACAGGAAATAACATTGACGAAGACAAAGTAAGGGCCAGAATGGGAATGGTATTTCAAAGCTTTAACCTATTTCCCCACAAGACAGTCTTAGAAAATATTACCCTAGCACCAATAAAAATTCTTGGAAAAGACCAAGGTCAAGCAGAAGAATTAGCCCTAATATTACTAGACAAAATGGGCCTATCAGAAAAAGCAGGAGCCTATCCAGGATCCCTTTCAGGTGGCCAACAACAAAGGGTAGCAATAGCAAGGGCTCTAGCAATGGAACCGGAGATAATGCTATTTGATGAAGCCACATCAGCCCTAGATCCAGAAATGGTAGGAGACGTCCTAAAAGTAATGAAGGACTTAGCCGAAGAAGGAATGACCATGGTGGTAGTAACCCACGAAATGGGCTTTGCAAGGGAAGTATCTGATAGGATTATGTTTATGGATGAGGGGATTGTCTATGATATTGGCAGCCCAGAATATATCTTTTCACAAACTCAAAACCCAAGAACCAGAGAGTTTTTATCAAAAGTTTTAATATAAGAAAATAAGTCAGCTTAGTCTGACTTTTTTTAAAATTTGAAAGTAGTAAAATTTTATATAAGATTAAGAATATAAAATGAATATGTATATTTTATCGGGGTATTAAATTAAATAATATGAGATGCATCTATTAAAATATTTAATTTATTTATTAAGAATTATTTTGTTTATATAAGCTTAATATCTGATGGGTGTGTTCGTAAATTCAACTGATAATAAAGGAGGAAAAATAATGGGGTATTTAGCACATAATGTGGAAGAGCACGACAAAGCAAAAAAGTTAGCAAAAAAAATTGAAAACAGTAAAGATGATAAGGAAAAAAGAGAATTATTTGAAGAATTTTATATTATGATTTATGCTCATCACAATGCAGAAGAAGAAGTGATTTTTCCAGTAGTAAAAAATGGATTAACTAAAGAAGACGAATTAGATGTTGTCCGTGAAATGATTGAAGAACATAGCTTAGGTGCATATCAATTTTCAACTGTAAATAAAACATTTTTAGAAAATGAAACTTGGAATGCTAAATTTTCTACCTTGCTAGAAGTATTAGATCACCACATGGAAGAAGAAGAATCCCAATTTACAAATTTAGCTAAAAAAGTTTTAAGCAAAGAAGAAGATGAGGATCTATTAAAGAAATTTGAGACTGCTATGTCAAAACATGAAAAAGATATTACTATGAGATTAAAAGCATAGTCTAATGTATTATATTACTTAACAAAAAATCATTGTTAATATAAAAAATGTTATAGTCAATTCCCCCTATGTTCAATTGTAAGCATAGGGGGAATTTAGCATTAAATTAGAAATAAAAAGATTATTAAACTTTATAGGAAAAACCCTTACTGACTAAATACTCAGAAAGATAGAAAATTTCAACAATGTATAATAAGACATTATAACCCAGTTGCTAGTAATTGGTGGTGGTAAAAGTGGTATGCTAAAAAGTATAAAACTTTCTAAATATTACAATCTAGTACTAATAAACGCCAAAATAGAATTGTCCTATGAAGTAGCTTTTTAAAACTGGCTTAATAAATTATATAAATGGTGATATGATACTCGAGTTTATTACAACATTCAAATTTCTCTACTTAATATATAGGATAAAAAGAAATAGGACCATAGTAAATATAACTAGATAAGCATTAAAAACTACCTTTAAAGACTTATAATATAATTGATATTTAAAAAATATAGGATACAATATATTTAAAAGACCACAAAAAATTTCGGGAGAATTATACAATAAAAGAATTTAGGAGGAAGTAATAAAAACTTATTACCATATAATATGACGAGAATTGGAGAAATAGCAGCCTTATCTGCCGCATTACTTTGGACTTCAACTAGTTTAATAATAGAAAGAAAAGGAAAAAATATTAGCCCTACAATTCTAAATTTTTATAGAATGTTTTTAGGGCTTATTTTAGTAAGCTTAGTTATGTTTTTTAAAAAAGGATTCTTTATCTCAAAGGGTTCAAGTCTAAATCCTTGGCTTTGGCTTATGGGCTCAGGAGTTATTGGTTTTGCATTTGGGGATGTCTTCCTTTTTAAATCCTACCAACTAATAGGAGCAAGACTTACTTTACTTATATATTCATTTAACCCTGTAATAATAACTATGTTAAGCTTTCTAATTTTTGGAGAGAAGTTGTCCTTAATAAATCTTCTAGGAATTATAGTTATATTTTGCGGAATACTTCTAGTAGTTACTAAAAAGAAAGTAGACAAACTTAGGGGAAAAAATATAAATTTTTATGATCTAATTCCAGCTTTTATGGCTTGTTTTGGCCAAGCTGTAGGAGTTATCTTTAGTAAACTTGGAATGGTAACATTAGACCCTCTTGACGCTACACAAATGAGATTAGCAGGAGGACTTATAGGAATGATTATACTTTTATTTGTATCTAAAAACTTAAAAGGTATTGTTAATCTAAACTGGGACAAAGACTCATATCTGACTATAGGATATGTTAGCATTATTGGAACATTTATAGCAGTATTTCTTTCTATGATAGCTATTAAAAACACACCTGCTGCAATAGCTTCAATTTTGATGTCTACTCAACCAGTTTTAATACTTCCAATTTCAAGGATATTTACAAAAGAAAAAGTTCAACTTGTTGAAATAATTGGAGCATTTATGACATTTCTAGGTGTGGCCTTGTTAATTCTAAAGTAATTAATTAAAATCTTAACTTTTAAAGATATGTGCTTCTCTTACGTAAAAATATAATTAGTATAGTTAGGTAATTTTATTATTAGATCACTAATTTCTCTACTTAACTATGTTGTATGTAACAAATAAAAAGATGTTTAAAATAATATACT
>CAMEGD010000015.1 GCA_945916025.1 uncultured Clostridia bacterium | reverse complement strand
ATAGGGTCCAAGTTGAGGATAGGGATATTTATAAAGAGGAATTAGAAGACAAGTCCTTTAGACTAAAGGTATCAATAGGCTATTTAGTTCCTTTAATGTATATTTCCATGGGTCCAATGATGGGACTTCCAGTACCTTCAATTATAGATGGCATGGAAGGGTCTTTGATGAATGCCTTTATACAGTTATTACTAGCGACTCCTATTTTGTTTGTTAACAGGTCCTATTTTATAAATGGCTTTAAGTCCCTTTTTAATTTAAGTCCAAATATGGATTCATTAATTGCCATAGGCAGCGGGGCTTCTTATATTTATGGAATATATGTAATATTTATGCTAATTATTGGCTTTAGAGACATGGATATGGACTTTATCCATAGTTACTCCCATGAGCTATACTTTGAATCAGCAGCTACAATTTTAACCCTAATTACTTTAGGAAAGTTCTTTGAGGCCAAGTCTAAAAGGAAGACTTCAAATGCAATTTCAAAATTAATGGACCTAGCACCTAAAAAAGCTAGAGTAATTAGAAACAAGGAAGAAGTAGAAGTTGATGTTAGTGAAATAGTCCTTGGAGACCTAGTTGTAGTAAGGCCAGGGGAGAGAATTCCCGCCGATGGAATAGTTAGAGAAGGAAATTCTTCAGTAGACCAATCAATTTTAACTGGAGAGAGTATTCCAGTAGAAAAAATTGTAGGAGACGAGGTTTATACAGCTACAATTAATAACAATGGGTCAATAAAAGTGGAAGTTACAAAATCCCAAGAAGACTCAACCTTGTCCCAAATTATTAAGTTAGTAGAAAATGCTAGTGCTTCTAAGGCACCAATAGCAAAGCTTGCAGATAAAATTGCAGGAGTATTTGTACCTATTGTTATTGGTATTGCAATAATAACAGGTATTTATTGGGCTATATCTGGAGCAGGATTTGAGTTTGCCATGACAATGGCTGTTGCTGTTTTAGTAATATCCTGTCCATGTGCCCTAGGACTTGCAACCCCAGTAGCCATAATGGTTGGGACTGGAAAAGGGGCTAGTTTTGGAGTTTTAATAAAATCTGCTGAGACATTAGAAACCTTGGATAAAATAAAGACAGTAGTTTTAGATAAAACTGGAACTATAACTTATGGAAAACCATTTGTAACAGATATAATATCCATAAATTCAACAGAAGAACAACTTATAAACTTAGCCTATGCAATGGAAGTAAAATCAGAACATCCCCTTGCTGAAGCTATAGTAACTATGACAAAGAAGGAAAAGACCTTTGATTTAAAAACAGAGTCCTTTGAGGCCCTACCTGGTATAGGAATAAAGACAGACATTGATGGAAAAAGCTATTTTGCTGGAAATAAAAAGATCCTAGAAAAACTAAATATTTCCTCTGAAAAAGTCCAAGAAGAATCAAATAGACTTGCCAGTGAAGGAAAGACGCCTATGTATTTTACAGATGAAAATACAATATTAGGAATTATAGCAGCAGCGGATGTTGTAAAACCAACTTCAAAGGAAGCCATAAAAGCACTTCAAGACAATGGACTAAAAGTAGTAATGTTAACAGGAGACAATGAAATCACAGCAAGGTCCATAGCAAAAGAAATTGGAATAGACAATATAATTGCAGACGTCCTTCCACAAAATAAGGAAGAAGCAATTAGAAATGTCCAAGAAAATAATGAAAGGGTAATAATGGTGGGAGATGGTATTAATGACGCACCAGCCCTAGCTAAGGCAGATATAGGTATAGCAATAGGAGCAGGTACAGATGTTGCCATAGAATCAGCAGATGTAGTTTTAATGAAAAACAACTTGTTAGATGTTGTAAATGCAATTAACCTAGGTAAGGCTACAATAAAAAATATTAAACAAAACCTATTCTGGGCATTTTTCTATAATGTTTTGGGAATTCCAATAGCAGCTGGACTATTATATAATGCCTTTGGGATTAAGTTATCTCCTATGATTGCAGCAGGAGCAATGAGTTTGTCTTCACTTTTTGTAGTAGGTAATGCCCTAAGACTTAATAATTTCAAACCACAGGAAACCCATGTAATAGATGAAGGAAGTGACCAGGACAATGAGGTAAACAAAAAGGCCCTAAGTGCAGAATTTCATAAAAAAGACCTTATAACAAAAGAACTAAATGTAGAAGGTATGACCTGTGGCCACTGCAAAAAAAGGGTAGAAGATGCCCTTAACAAAATTGATGGAGTAAGTGCTATAGTAGACCTAGACAAGAAGAGTGTTAGCATAGATTCTAGTATAGACTATGACGATTCTGTTTTTAAAAAAGCTATTGAAGATGCAGGATATGAAGTTTTTTAAATTTGCATTTTTAAGTAAAATTTGATATAAAAGAATAGAATAATAATAAATTTTATTAAGAAAGTGGAATTTATAAGTTCCACTTTTTTATTGCTTATAGATAATATAATTTGAAAAGTATATGGTATAATAATTTTGTTAAGATAATTGAATGGGGGACTACTGTTGGAAAAACTAGTAATTGAAAATAGCGGAAAATTACAAGGGAATATTAGAGTAAGTGGGGCCAAAAATGCAAGTTTGCCTATACTTGCTGCTACCTTATTGGGAACTGAAGACATAATACTAGAAGATGTGCCTAAACTAAAGGATGTTGAAATAATATGTGACGTATTAAGAGCTTTAGGAGCTAGTGTTGAAAATCTTGGTGACGGAACATATAAAATAAATTCAAAAAATATAAACACTTATGAAACAAAATATGAACTAATGAGTAAGATGAGAGCTTCATTTTTAGTAATGGGGCCTTTACTTGGTAGGATGAATAAAGCCAAAAACTCCCTTCCAGGAGGATGTACTATCGGTGCAAGACCAATTGACCTTCACCTTAAGGGATTTAGGGCTCTTGGTGTAGAATGTGAAGAACACTATGGAGATTCTGATAATGGACAAGACTCCTATATACTAGCTCACACTGAAAACTTAGTAGGAAACAAGGTCTATTTAGACTTTCCATCAGTAGGGGCGACTGAAAACATTATGATGGCCGCAGTACTTGCAAAGGGCAAGACTGTAATAGAAAATGCAGCTATGGAACCTGAAATAGTAGACTTATCAAACTTTTTGAGAAAACTTGGTGGAAATATTAAAGGGGCAGGTACAAATACAATTATTATTGAAGGTGTAGAAAAGCTATATGGAGCTAGACACCAAATAATACCAGATAGAATTGAAGCTGGTACCTTTATGGTAGCTGCTGCAATTACTGGTGGAGATATAGTAGTAGAAAATGTTATACCTGATCATCTAAGACCAGTAATATCAAAACTTGAAGAAGCGGGATGCATCATAAAAGAAGACGGAGAAAATGTAAGGGTTATTGGGCCAGAAAAATTAATACCAATTGATATAAAAACCCTTCCATATCCAGGATTTCCAACTGATATGCAAGCACAATTTATGGCTATGATGACCCAAGCTGAAGGGGATAATACTGTAATAGAAACTGTATTTGAAAACAGGTTTATGCATGTTGATGAATTTAAAAGAATGGGTGCAAGTATTAGTGTAAATGACAGGTCTGCAACTATAAATGGCCGATCTCAACTAGTAGGAAACAAGGTATATGCCACTGACTTACGCTGTGGAGCAGCTCTTATTCTTGCTGGATTTGTAGCATCTGGAGAAACAGAGATTTATAACATCTACCACATAGATAGGGGATATGAAAATATCGAAGAAAAACTACGTGGTATAGGTGGAAAAATTAGAAGAGAAATAGACTAAAAAATAGTAGGTAGAAGACATAAGTCAACTACCTACTATTTTTTAAAGACTTATAAATTTACTGAAAACTAAATTATATTTACTTAAACTTTGATAATTTAATTATACTTAAATTACGACTAAAATATTTGGTCTGGGTGTATTGACCTTATTGCAACTATAGTGCTATGATTAAATTAGTAGTTTACAGATAGTAAGTTAAAATAAAAAAAGGGAGTGAAAGTATGAAAAAGAGTTTTTTGTTTGACTGGAAAATTCATCTAATTGCACTAGTACTTGTAATAGTTTCTGAATTTATAGGTATCATTCCAATCAAATTAGGACCAGTAACATTTTCTTTATTGCCAATGTTATATGCGCTAGTATTAGGTATTATTTTAGGTTCCTTAAAGGTTTTTGATGCAAAGAGTATGAAACTTGCAGGGGTATATATTTCCATGGCTGTAACTTGGCTAATTGTTCAAGTTGCTGCAGGTACAGGTCCTAACATTGTAACCATACTAAAGGCTGGACCAGCTCTTATTTTACAAGAGTTTGGTAATGTAGGTACTTTATTCCTAGCTATTCCTGTTGGGGTATTTTTCTTTTCAATGGGTAGACAAGCTATTGGTGCTGGGTTTTCAAATTCAAGGGAACCTTCAATTGCTATAGTTGGAAATATTTATGGATTAGACGGTCAAGAAGGTCAAGGCGTTATGGGTGCCTATATTACTGGTACTTTAATTGGTACTGTATTTTGCGGCCTACTTGCATCTTTATTTGTATCTTTAGGCTTATTCCACCCTTATGCTTTAGGTATGGCAGCTGGAACAGGTTCTGGTTCTATGATGGCGGCAGCTTTAGCTCCAGTTGTAGAAGCTTATCCTGAAATGGCCGAACAAGTTTCTTCTTATGCCGGTATGAGCCAAATGCTAACTTATGTTGATGGTACCTATATGTCAATTTTCGTAGCTATTCCTTTATCAGAATGGTTATACAAAAAACTAAAGGGACCTGAAAGATATGAAAAGAAACAAGCTAAATTAGCCGACAAAGTTACTGTAGATCCAGAAGCTGAAGCTAAGAGAAAAAGAGAATTAGAGCTAGCTCAAGAAGCTTTAAAAGTTGAAGAACAAAGCAAGGGCGAAATTTGGGCAACTAGACTTAAAGTTGTTATTTTATCTGGTATTTTTGGTGGTATTGCAAATGCTATTCTTACTGGAAAAGGGGACGCTCCTGTTTCTTTTGTAGAATCTTTACCTGGCCTATTAATGATGTTTGTCGTTATTATGTTAGGCTATGCTATAGATGATTTCTTAAGAGAACACACTAAGATAAAACTTCCAAATATTGTATATATGTCATTACTTGGTTTATTGTTCTCATTACCAATTATGCCTTTTGGCCAATATTTTTATGACCAAACTAGACTAATTGGTTTACTTCCACTTTGTACTCCAATCTTGGCTTATGCAGGTATTTCTGCTGCTAAAGATATTAATGAGTTTAGACAACAAGGGGTAGGTATTGTATTTACAGCAATTGCAGCCTTCATAGGAACTTATGTTGGTTCAGCTGCTATATCCTATTTAATTCTAAAGGCTCAAGGAATAATTTAAGAAGGAGAAATTATGGAAGCTATTAAATTAACTCAAGAAAACAAGGATTATATTGTCAATGCTAGAAGAGGTCTACACAAAATTCCAGAATTAGGTTTAGATTTGCCAATGACAGTTAGTTTCTTAAAAGAAGAATTAGACAAGCTAGATCTTGAATACCAAGTATATGAAGATATTAGTTCAATAGTTGTTTTAATAGAAGGCTATGAAGATGGTAAAACTGTAGGAGTTAGGGCGGATATTGATGGTCTTCCTATTAAAGAAGAAAACGACTTTGATTTTAAGTCAACTAACGAAAACATGCATGCTTGTGGTCATGATGGTCATGCTTCTATGGCCCTTGGCCTATGTAAAATTTTATCTGAAAATAAGGATAAATTTAAGGGTAAGGTTAAGGTTTTATTCCAAGCTGGGGAAGAATATCCTGGTGGAGCAAAGCCTATGATTGAAAAGGGGGCCCTTAAAAACCCTGATGTTGAAGTAATTGTTGGAATGCACGAAGGTGTAATTGCTCCTGATATAGAAAAGGGCAAGTTTGGCATATGCTATGGACCTATGATGGCTTCTATGGATAGGTTTTTAGTTGAAGTAAATGGAAAGGGCGGCCATGGTGCTTATCCTCAAAAGGCTATAGATTCTGTAGCTATTGGTGCAGAAATAGTTGGGGCCCTTCACAAAATAATTTCCAGAGAAATTGTTGCTACTGAACCAGCTGTTTTATCTGTGACTAGAATTCAAGGAGGATTTAATCAAAATATCCTTCCTGACAAGGTAGAACTTGAAGGTACAGTAAGGGCAACAAATGAAGATGTAAGGCGAAAAATTGCCAGAAGAATAGAAGAAATCTCAACTCAAATTGGCAAGGCATATGGGGCAGAAGTAGTGGTTACTTATGACTTTAAGTATCCAGCCTTAATTAATGATAAGGATGTTACTGAAAAATTAAAAGAATCTATGGCTAAGGTAGTAGGTGAAGAAAATATCTTTGTAATTGATAAACCACTTATGGGTGGAGAAGATATGGCCTACTATTTAAGGGAAACTCCAGGAACTTTCTTCTTTATGTCAAATCCAAAGGATGGAGAAAACCCACAAGGACATCATACTCCTATGTTTGATATAGACGAAGACTATCTACCAGTAGGAGCTGCAGTTTTCTTACAATTTGTATTAGATTATCTTGGATAAAAACAGGTAATTTATGATTAGTAATTTTTACAATTAAAAAAACCAACACTTTTTGATTCACTAAAGAGCGTTGGTTTTTCGTATTTATACCTTATTTTATGGTACAATACTGAAAATGGAGGATATTATGAAAAGAAGCAGACTACATATATTTTTATTTATATTTATACTAATAAGTTTGTTTCCCAAAGTTGCTTATTCTAATTCAGCGGAGCCACCAACTATAAATATACTAGTAATTAATGCTCCAAAGGATTTAAAAGTCTATATAAAGAATAATGAAAGAGAAAATCAGCTGAATATATTATATAGAGATGACAAGGCTTGGGAATCTTTTTTTAAATCATATAGAAACGAAACTAATTTTGATATTACACAAGACCATAAGGATTTAGCTCTAGTTGTTGAAAATAATGGAGAAAAGACTTCCTATAATTTTCCAGATGAAGTCTACAAAACCTACAACAACTACCTAACTTTAAATCTAAAGAACAACCACTTATACTTTGGACAGCCTATTTGGAGAATGCCTTTACTTGTTTCTTTAAGATTAATCTTAACTTTATTAATAGAAGGCCTAATATTTTATATCTTTGGATATAGGCAAAGGGCTAGTTGGATTAGGTTTTTAATAATTAACCTTCTAACCCAAGGAGCTCTTAATATTTCTATTGCTGGATCGAATGGAGGATCCTATGCAATGGTATTATTTATCTTTGCTGAAGTTATTATTCTCATTGTAGAGTCTATATTCTTAATGACTTCTATTAGGGAACATTCAAAATGGAGATCTTTAGGCTTTTCAATAATTGCAAATGCTATGAGTCTGGTCCTTGGAGGTTATATAATACTAAACCTTCCAATTTAATAAAAGATATAAAAATGCCCTTAATCACTTAAGATTAAAGGCATTTTTTCTAGTTCATTCTTGTTAGGGTATAGGCTAGGTTCTCATTTCTAAGTTTTAAGTCTAAGACTGAATTTCCATAAGAGGAAAGTCTCACATCTCTATAACCATTTACATATTCAACTGAGTCCCTATCGCCAGGGCTAACTATAAATATAGTTTTATTATTTTTAACTCCTTCATCTATAGTATCATAGAAAAATTCTTTTTCCCTTTGACCTTTAATTGAGTCTGGGTGTCTTTGTAACATTATTACAATGTTCTTTAAAGATTCATTTTCCAAGGCACTAATAAATGGTTTCCACTGACTTGGATTAGCAGACCTAATACCATATTCGTTAATTTGTAGGGTAATGAAGGCTGTATTTCCTGGTGTCTTAATATTGTGTACATCATTTCCATTGAACTTCATAGGTGAGTTTATAGATGCTAAAGTTTCTTTACTAGCTCCATTAAAGATTACACTTATGTCCTTGTTATTTAGGTGGGCTATTTTTGAACCATTATTTCCATTTTTATTTAAACTTGTAATAGAGAACTCTTGGGCAGATTCATCATCTACATTGTAATTTCTAGGGTCTCCTGCTACACTTGATCCCTTTCCTAATTCCCAATCTATTGGAAGTTTTACTGATGATACTAGACCATCAAAGGTTAGGGTAGAAACCCCTGATCTAGATTCAGAAACTATTACGGAAATCTTGTCTAGGAAAATATTTCCCTTTAAAGACCCAGGAATGAAGGCTTCTATATACTTCCAATCTGAAAAGTCCACCTTAGCCACTAAATCAGTAGTTGCAGTTTTGCCATTTCCGTCTCTAAAAGTAACTGTAATTTTATCATTTTGTCCATTACCCTTTATCCAAAGGCCGATATATTCTGAAGATTTCAGGTCTATTCCATCCATAAAGTTTAGTTCTGCTACTTGATTTTTGTCATAAGGAGCAAGACTATAAATTAGGCTAGTAGAAGGGTTAGAATCCTTATTGTCTGTATCTATATATGCATTTGAAGTTATTTTAGTATCATCACTTGGCTTAGTTGATACTGATATAATGTCTTTATTATTAAAATCAAATATATTTTCCTTTTGAGATCCTATAGACACAGGGATAAGTCTCTTTATACCGTAATAATTAGCAGTTATAGTTCCAGTTCCTGTACCTTCAGCAATAAATTTATTTCCTTCAAACCTTCCAATTCCTTCACTGGCAGAGAAAGTAAAGTTTGAGGCTGATAGTTTCTTTTTGTAGCCCATATCGTCTTTTCCATAAATTGTTTCAAAAATATGGGTTTTTCCATTTGTTAATTGTAAATAATCCACATCTAATTTTACTTCTTTTATTTCAGAATGGATAAATACTTCTTGAAGGCCACTTGCATTTTTGTAGCTAGCCTTAATAGAACCATGACCCTTCTTGTTTGGTGTAAAGTTTCCATTAGAAATTGAACCAAAATCTGAAGTAATATTTATTTCAGCAGGATTAACATTTAGTTTGTTGTGATGTTTATCAAATACTTCTACTGTAAATGGATATGCAAATCCAGAAAACATAGAGGTATCACTTGGTTTTATTTTAATATAGGATGGTTCACTTACAGGTGCAGAGGATTTTATACCAACACCAGAAACTACTGGTCTTTGGGATCCATCTGATGGGTCGTTTACAACTTGAGATTTGTCTGTACCTGAATACTTAATTCCCATAGTAGTAGAACCACCACCATCAAGGTTAAGGGCATAATAGGCACCAATACTCTTCATAAATTCAGCAAGTTCCTTTTCTCCCATACCAATAGAGGAGTTATTTCTTCCATCTACAGTTACCAAAAGAATTTCAGTATTTGCCTTATTAATTCCAATTGCAGTTCTAGGAGATCTTCCTGTAGGTAGGTTATTTGGAACAGCGCCTTTATTCACAAGGATATTTCCTCCACCAATTGAAAACATTAGGTTTTTATAGGACCCATAGTTAATATCAACCCTATCTCCAATATTTACATTGTTTAGACCATCTCCTCCTTGAACTAATACAAAGGAACCAGGTGTAATGTTAATAGGTAGACCTGAAATTCTCTTGTCTACAACTCTACCATTTGATACTAAGACCTCTGTAGTATTTGCTCCAAGGTTTCTACCTGGACTTGTTGGTCCCCAATTTGTATCTAAAATTGAAAGAGCCTTATATGGTCTTGACAACTTGTTTAGAGCATTAACTGCTATATTTTTTCCATTAATACTTATGTTTATATCGTTATTTAGGTTTCCAACTCCACCCTTTTTATCTTTAGTTAAGTAAAATGAGTTTCTAGAAAAGGCTGATTCTGGTGTAGTTAAAACTACTTGACCATCTCCAACTAGGGACCCTAAAGCCATAGGAAAGTTTGTAACTTCAAAGAAGTCTCCATTTATTCCTGCCACTGTCTTATCAGTAGAGTCTATCATAGTAGTTAGGGTAGCTCTTTTAGAGACACCATTTGGGCCTACAAGGGGAGTCAGGTTAGAAAAACCATTGTTAGTATCGAGTTTTAAAATATCAATATCAATAAATCCACTTTCTGTAAACCTATCTATTTCAACATATTGGACTCCACTTGCTATATCGTATCTTTCCTTTACATCTTCAATTAACCCACTTGCATGGGAATTTCCTGGAAAAACTAATATAGCACATAAGGAAGCCACTGCTATTAATTTATTTCCTTTAATTTTCATATTCTAAACCTCCAATATATTAATTATAGCTTATTTAAGTAAATCCAAGTTTACAATGATATGACAAATAAATACTTTTAATATATAATAATTAAGAGGTAAATTATGAAGAAAATTACAATTAATTCAATAGATGAAATGAAAGATTTTGGAAACAAAATAGGAAATTTATTTAAAGGATCAGAGACAATATGTCTTTATGGTGACCTAGGAGCAGGAAAAACTCACCTAACAAAGTTTATTGGAGAGGGAATGGGAATAAGAGACTATATAACAAGTCCAACCTTTTCTATACTTAATATTTATGAGGGGACAATTAACCTTAACCACTTTGATCTTTATAGGTTAGAAAACCAAGGAGATTTTGATGATTTTGGTTTCGATGAATACCTTTTTTCAGAGGATGTAAATATTATTGAGTGGCCTGAAAGGATAAGGGATTATCTTCCTAAGGACATTATTGAAATTAAAATAGAAAAGACTTCAGAAAATTCTAGGACCTTATTAATTTCAACAACAAATCCTGAAAAATTCGACTATATATTGGAGATGATATGATGAATATATTGGGAATTGATACATCAACTAAAACCATGTCCATAGGTTTAGTTTCTGATGATAAAATATTAGGAGAAATAAACTTTTATTCTAACATGGACCATTCTGAAAAATTAATAGATAATATTAAGTTTTTGCTAGAATCAAACAATCTTAAAGTATCAGACTTGGACTTGGTTTGTGTAGCTATAGGTCCAGGATCTTTTACAGGAGTAAGGATTGGAATTTCCACCTGTAAGGGACTGGTAGAGTTTTATAATATTCCAGTAGTTGGAGTATCCTCTTTAGAGGTATTATCTAGAAACTTTTCCAGTTATAAGCATGTAGCAATAGGAGTAGATGCAAAAAGAGACAGGGTCTATGGAGGAATCTATTCTTATAATAAGGGAAAAGTTAATACCATAGAAGAAGGGCTATATGATATTTCTGACTTTAAGGAAAAACTAAAGATTTATGAAGATTTGCTTTTCGCAGGTGACATAAATAGTGAATTTATGGATTTAGACTTAAGGTTTGGTCAAGAGGGCAACTTGCTTAATAGGGGGTCTAATGTATGCTTTATAGGAAGGGAAAGATTTTTAGATGGCCAAGGAATTTCCCATATAGACCTACAGGCAAATTATATGACTAAGTCTCAAGCACAAATTGACTATGAAAAAAGAAATAAGTAATTGTATACGTTTAGGCCAAGAGGCTGATTTAGAAAAAATATATGAAATAGAAAAAGAAGATGTAGATGCTTGGTCCTATGAAATATTAAGACAAGATTTACTTGAAAACGAATTTAGTACTTACTTTGTATATGAGGAAGAGGGACAAATTCTAGGTTTTATATCAACTATGAATATTTGTGGTGAAATCCAAATCAACAACATTTCTGTAAGGTCTGATTTTAGAAACAAAAAGATAGGTACTAGGCTTTTAAAAGAAGGAATTAATTATTATAAAGACCAAGATATTATAGGATATACTTTAGAAGTTAGAATGGACAATGAACCAGCTATTAATCTGTATAAAAAAACTGGTTTCGAAATAGCAGGAACAAGGAAGAATTATTATAAAAACAACAAAGATGCCATTATTATGTGGCGTTTAGCATAGGAGAAAAAATGTTAGTATTGGGAATAGAATCATCTTGTGATGAAACAGCAGCATCAGTTGTTAAAGATGGAAGGGAAATTCTATCAAATATAATATCATCACAAATTGATGTTCATAAAAAATATGGAGGGGTAGTTCCGGAAGTTGCATCTAGAAAACATTTGGAAATAATCTCTCAAGTTGTAAGGGATGCTTTAGTAGAAGCTAATGTTACAATAGAAGATATAGACCTTGTGGGAGCGACTAGAGGACCAGGATTGATTGGGTCCTTACTTGTGGGCTTATCTTATGGAAAGGCACTTTCTTTTAGTAATAACATTCCTTTTGTTGGTGTAAACCACATGGAAGGCCATATAGCTGCAAATTATTTAGGTACAGATTTAAAACCACCATTTATATCCTTAATAGTATCTGGAGGTCACACTTACCTTATTCATGTTATAGACTATATTAACTTTGAAGTTATTGGTAGAACACGAGATGATGCAGCAGGAGAAGCCTATGACAAGGTAGCTAGAACCTTGGGACTAGGATATCCAGGGGGACCAGAAATAGACAAATTAGCCAAAACTGGAAAGGATAATATTGACTTTCCAAGGGTCATGATTAAGGAAGACCACTATGACTTTAGTTTTTCAGGTCTAAAGACTGCTGTATTAAATTATATAAACTCTCAAAAAATGAAAGGCCTTGAAATTTCTAAGGAAGATGTGGCTACAAGTTTTCAAAACGCAGTTTTAGATGTTTTAGTAGCTAAGACTATGAGACTATCCCAAGAAATAGGAATTAAAAAAATTGCTATTTCAGGTGGAGTATCAGCAAATGATGGTTTAAGACAAAGGTTTAAGGACCTTGAAAAAAATGGGATAATTTCTTATTTTCCCAACAAGATTCTTTCAACTGATAATGGGGCTATGATTTCTGCAGCAGCCTACTATCAGTATATTAGGGAAGGAATAAGTGATTATAAAATAAAAGCAGTTCCAAACTTAGGATTAGAAGACTCTAGTAGAAGCTAGGGTCTTTTTTATGCAAAGAGTTTTATGGTAGGAAGGATCTTTAAAGGTAGTAAATAGTATTTACTTACAAGTAGTAAAAAAATCAGCCTTATGGAGTTTCTTTTGATATGATAAAATTATTTTGGGGTGATATAAAGTGATGAAACTTTTAAAAAACGGAAAAGTATAAATAAAGAGCTAATTAAGAAGGATTTACTGATAAATAAAAGTATAATCAAAGAGGTTAAAGACAACATAGACAGTGATTTAGACTATATTGATCTTGAAGGTCACTATGTTTTACCAGGATTTATAGAATCCCACTGCCATGGAGGGGATGGAATAGATGTAAATGCTGCTAGTAAAGAGGACTACAAAAAGATTTCAAAGTTTTTTGCTAGTCATGGAGTAACTGGATTTTTACCATCTATATTAACTGACACAGAAGACCAAACCCTTTGGTGCATTGACCAAATAACACAAGCTATGGAAGATAATCTTCCAGGAGCAAAGTTATTAGGCATACACTTGGAAGGACCCTTTTTAAATCCAAAGTTTAAGGGGGCCATGCCAGAAAATTTATTAAAAAAACCAGATATAAATTTAGTTAAAAAATATCAAGATAGAGCAAAGGGAAATATAAAATACATTACTATTTCTCCTGAATTACTTGAGGATATGGATTTCATAAAGGAACTTAGAGAATTAGGAATAGTAGTTGCACTTGGACATTCAGATGCAACATTTAATGAAACAGTAAAGGCCATATACAAGGGGGCAGAATCATTTACTCATTTAATGAATACTATGAGGCCAATTCATCAACATGAAATTGGAATAGCAGGGGTTGCCTTAATGGCAGATATTTATGCAGAAATTATTATAGATGGTCTTCACCTAAACAAAAATACAGTAAAATTTATAGAAAAAAATAAGGGATATGAAAAATTAATTCTAGTTACAGACTGCATAATGGCTGCTGGTCTACCAGATGGAAAATATAAATTAGGTGTAAATGACGTAACAGTTAGTGATGGAGATGCTAGACTTACAAGTGATGGAACTAGGGCAGGTTCAACATTAACTATTGACAAGGCCTTTAGAAATTTTATGGACTATACAAAATTACCAATAGAAAAGGCAAGTAGGTGTATAAGTGAAAACCATGCTGATTTAATGGGTTATGAAGATAGAGGTCTTATAAAAGAAGGATTTAAGGGTTCACTTACAATCTTAGATAAAGACTTTAATGTAAAAATGACAATTATCGATGGAAACATTGCCTACGAGGTGGAATAATGATTAATACTAAATATTATCAAGAATTAGACAAAAAAATAAGGGAAGAAGCTAGAATTCTATATTCAAGGAAAAAGGATGAATTATTTTCCTATACAAGGACTATGGAAAAGCTCATATTGATTTTTTATTAGAGAAAGCTAAAGAAGTAAAAGAAAAATCTCAAGCCTTTATTATAGTTGGAGTTGGAGGATCAAATGGAGCCTCTAGGGCTGTTATTGAAGGTTTATAACTTAAAAACTTAGATATTTATTATGCTGGAAATGGTCTATCTCCTAGACAAATGGAAGATTTATTAGAAATAGTTTCAAAAAAAGATGTTATTATTAATGTTATTGCAAAAACTTTAAAACTTTAGAACCTGGCCTTCATTTTAGAATGCTTAGAGAAAAAATGATAAAAAAATACGGCAAGGAAGAGGCAGCAAGTAGAATCATAGTAACAGGAACTCCTGGAGAATTGCTAGACGAATTGGCAAATAAAGAGGGCTACACCTAAACAAAAACACTCTTGGAAATTTCCACGGATTTTCTATGATGTCCTCAGCTCCTATTGATGAAATGAACACATCAGCGATCTACCTAACTGGTGCAATGAAGCCAGGCTATGCAAGGGCAATGGGAATGAAAACAAGGGCAACAATAGAAGAAGCATTAGCAGATGCTAAAAGGCAATATGTTGGAGATAATCCAAATATTTTAGCTTTTCCACTAACCTTTAAAACTACTTAAGTTCATTTATGTATGAAGGATGAAAAAGGAACAGATTATTAAAAAAAGTCTTTAATATTAGAGAAAAATCTCTTTTATTAAAGACTTATTTATTTGATGGGTACGAATAGACCTTATTCTTCTAAAGCTTTTTCCCATTCCTCTAAGAGTTTTTCTAAAGCTACTTCAGTTTCCCTTCTAAGATGGCCTAATTCCAAGACCTTTTCATAATTAGCTGCAATTTCAGGATTCGTTAAGTCTAGGTCTATTGTTTCGATTTTTTCTTCTAGTTCTTGGATTTGACTCTCTATCTTTTCGATTTCAAGACGTGTTTTCCTTTTTTCATTTAAAAGTCGTCTTTCTTCTTTTTGGATAGCCTTTTTTTGAGTATAGGTAAGTTCCTCTATTTCTTCTTGAGGGTTTTCAAGGTCTATTTTCTTTTGAAAATAGTAGTCATAATTACCTATGTATTCTGATATTTTATCTTTTTCCATTTCCCAAATCTTGTTAGCAAAGTTATTTAAAAAATACCTATCATGGGATATTGAAATTACTGTTCCTTCGTAGTCCTTAAGGGCTTCCTCTAGTATCTCCTTAGAGTCGATATCCAAATGATTTGTTGGTTCGTCCATAAGAAGTACGTTAGAATCAGATAACATAAGCTTTAGTAATGAAACTCTGGCCTTTTCTCCTCCACTTAAGGTGGAAATTTCCTTAAGAATGTCATCTCCAATAAACATCATCTTAGCTAAATAGGACCTTACTTGAAAGTGAGTAAGGGTTGGGTAGGCATCCCATATTTCTTCAATAATTGAATTTGTAGGATCTAAGTGGGACATCTCTTGGTCAAAATATCCAATAATTACATTGGTTCCAATTTTTAGTTCTCCATGGTCCTTGGGAGTTTCACCTGTAATAATCTTAAATAGGGTAGACTTCCCAATACCGTTTTCTCCAACAATCCCAATCCTATCTTTTCTGAATACTTTAAAGGATATATCTTCAAAGACAGTTTTATTATTATAGGACTTCTTCAACTCTTCTCCAACGAATATTTCATTTCCAGGTTTTATATTTGTATAAAACTTTATTTTGGCAGATTTATTTATTTGGACAGGGTCTACAAGGTCGATCTTTTCTAATTTTTTTAGTCTACTTTGCCCTTGTCTTATAGCTTTTTCCCTACCAACATTTAGGAACTTTTCTATAATCTTTTTTTCCCTTTCGATTTCTGCCTGTTGGTTTTCAAATTGTTTTCGTCTAATTTCCAAGTCTTTTTCCCTTTGACTTTGGAAGAATGTATAGTTACCTTTGTAAGTAGTTAGGTGTTTATTTTCTAATAAAAATATTTTGTTTACTACATTATCTAAAAAGAACCTGTCATGGGAAACAACTATAAAGGTACCCTTGTAATCTCTTAAATAGCCTTCTAGCCAGGAAATTGATCCAATATCTAGGTGGTTAGTAGGCTCATCCAAAAACATTAATTTAGGGTTTGATAAGAGAAGCTTTGCTAAATTGACTCTAGATTTTTGGCCACCACTGAGGGTGTTCACTACCTTATTAAACTCATCATCAGTAAAGCCAAGGCCCTTTAGGACTCCCTTTATTCTAGAGTTTACTCCTGGCCCATTTAGGTCTTGATATGTTTCACTAAGCTTACTATAGTCCTCTAGAATTTTATTATTTAACAAACTATCTTCTGTTAAAGTAGAAATTTCCACTTCCATTTTCCTAAGATTTTTTTCCATTTCAATAATATTTTCAAAGATTGTTAAGCACTCTTCAAAAATTGTCTTATCACTTGATATTTTTGTGTGTTGTCTTAAGTAAGAAGGAATATAACCTTTTTGGACATAAATGTTTCCACTATCAAGAGATAATTTATTTGTTAGGATATTTAAAAGAGTGGTTTTTCCACTTCCATTTTGGCCAATAAGGCCTATTTTATCGTTTTCTTCTATATGAAAATTTATATTTTTTAAAATCTCTACATCTATAAAGTCTTTGTTCAAGTCTTTTACACTTAATATTGCCATATATTTCCTCCACTAACTATTTTACCAAATATAAAGATAAATATGAAAAAAATTTAAACATAGTCAATTAATAAATTATTACTTGTGAAAATGTTTAATATCGCAAAAATGTGTTATAATTAAAATAAAGGATTAATGGAGTGATTAAAATGGCAGAAAAGAAAATTTCAATAGCAGTTATAAAAAGACTGCCTAAATATTTAAGATACCTAGAAGAATTAGAGAAAGATGGAGTAAAGGGTGTTTCTTCCCAACAGTTAAGTGAATTAACTGGTTTTACAGCTTCACAAATTAGACAAGATTTTAATAACTTTGGTGGATTTGGTCAACAAGGCTTTGGTTACAATGTAAAGAGTCTGAAAAGTGCCATTGGAGATATTCTTGGCCACGACCTAGTAAAAAATGCAGTAATGATAGGTGCTGGGAACTTAGGAAAGACTATAGCTAAATATCCAGGATTTATGGATAGTGGACTAAATATAATTGGTATATTTGACAGAAATCCTAACAACATAGGCCAAGAAATTGACGGTATTCAAATTCAAGATGTTAAAAACGTTGAAACTTTTTTAGAAAATAAGAAAGTAAATGTTGGTATAATTAGTGTAAATAAAGAAAGTGCTCAAGACATAGCAGATATTTATGTAAAACATGGACTAAAGGGAATTTGGAACTTTGCACCAATTGACCTAGAAGTTCCTGAAGGAGTATATGTAGAAAATGTTAGCTTTACTGAAAGCTTCTTAGTTCTATCATATTTTTTAAAAAACAGTAAGTAAGCAATCTATAGGCGAAGTTTTTGACTTTGCCTTTTTTTTGGAGGAAAATTTGGAGATTATACAAAATGGTGAATCCCTAATCTTAAGGGATCAAGATAAATTTTACCCTGAACACATACTAGAATGTGGCCAAGCTTTTAGGTGGGACAAGGAGTTAGACGGGTCTTATACACTTGTAGCCTTTAATAGAGTTATTAATATTTCAAAATTTAAAGATAATGTAGTAATAAAAAATACTACAATAGAAGATTTTGAAAATATTTGGAAAAATTACTTTGATTTAGATACTAATTATAAGGAAATTCAAGGTAGTTTTTTTGAAGATGAAATTTTACAAGAGGCTATGGCTTATGGAGATGGTATTAGGATACTAAACCAAGATCCCTTTGAAACAATAATTTCTTTTATAATATCTGCCAATAACAGGATTCCACAAATTAAAAAGTCAATTGACTTATTATCAAGGACTTATGGGGACTTTATAGAAAACTACAATGGAAAGGACTACTATTCTTTTCCAAAGCCACAAGCCTTGTCTAAAGCCCCTGTGGAAGAAGTAAGAGAAATATGTAGAGTAGGCTTTAGAGATAAGAGGATTGTTGGAGTGTCTCAGTTAGTTGCAAATAAAGAGATTGATATAGAAAATTACTTTAATATGTCTAGGGAAGAAATTAAAGAAGACCTTATAAAATTACCTGGAATTGGGCCTAAAATTGCAGATTGCATAACCCTCTTTGCCTTTAACAAAAAAGACTCTTTTCCAGTAGATGTTTGGATAAAAAGGGTAATGGAAGCTCTATATTTTAAGGAAGTTGTAAATAAAAACAAAGTAGGAGAACTAGGAAGGGAAAAATTTGGAAAATATGCTGGAGTAGCCCAACAGTACCTTTTTTACTATGGAAGAGAAAATTCCATAGGAAAATTATAAAAACCCTTGAATAAATTTCAAAAAATAGGTAATATATATACCGTGGATTAGCACTCAACAGATTAGAGTGCTAATAATTTACTAAAAGAAAGGATGAATATAATGAATTTAAAACCAATAGGTGAAAAAATCATATTAAAAAAGATTAAACCAGAAGAAAAGACAGTAGGAGGAATAGTTCTTCCACAATCTGCAAAGGAAGCACCACAATATGCTCAAGTTGTTGCAATTGGACCTGATGTTTTAGCTAATGAAGATACAAAGGACCAAGTTTCAATAGGTGACAAGGTTGTTTATGCTAAGTATTCTGGCACAGACATAAAAATAGATGAAGAAGAATATATTATTACTAAATTAGAAGACTTATTAGCAGTAGTAGAACAAGCTTAGGAGGTAAATGATGGCTAAAGAAATTAAATTTAGAGAAGATGCTCGTAAAGCAATGGAAAGAGGCGTTAACCAATTAGCAGATACAGTAAAAATAACCCTTGGACCTAAGGGTAGAAATGTTGTTTTAGACAAACAATATGGAGCTCCACTTATTACTAATGATGGTGTTACCATTGCTAGAGAAATTGAATTTGAAGATAGATTTGAAAATATGGGAGCTCAACTTGTAAAAGAAGTAGCTACAAAAACTAACGACGTTGCAGGAGATGGAACAACAACTGCCACTTTACTTGCACAAGCTATTATAAGAGAAGGATTAAAGAATATTGCAGCAGGTGCAAATCCAATCCAATTAAAAGATGGCATAAGAGGAGCAGTTGAAGTTGTAGTTGACGAAATTAAAAAATTCTCAGTTCCAATTGAAACTAAAGAAGCAATTGCACAAGTTGCATCTATTTCAGCTGGAGATGAAAAAATCGGAGAACTTATCTCTGAAGCTATGGAAAAAGTTGGAAAAGATGGAGTAATTACAGTTGAAGAATCAAAATCTACTGGAACTACTTTAAAAACAGTAGAAGGTATGCAATTTGACAGGGGCTATGTTTCCCCTTATATGGTAACTGACTCTGAAAAAATGACTGCAGAATTAGACTCTCCATATATACTTGTTACAGATAGAAAAATTACAAATATCCAAGATATTCTACACTTATTAGAAGAAATAGTTCAATCAGGTAGACCATTATTAATTATAGCTGAAGATATTGAAGGAGAAGCAATGGCAACTCTAGTTCTTAACAAACTAAGAGGAACTTTCAATGTTGTAGCAGTTAAGGCTCCAGGCTTTGGAGATAGAAGAAAAGAAATGCTTCAAGATATTAGTATTTTAACAGGAGCTACAGTAATTTCTGAAGAGTTAGGTTATGACATAAAAGAATCTACTATAGATATGTTAGGTTCAGCATCTTCAGTAAAAATTGACAAAGACTCTACAGTAATTGTTAACGGAGAAGGAAACAAGGATGCCTTAAAGGATAGGATCAACCAAATAAAGGCTCAAATTGAAAACACTGACTCAGACTTTGACAGAGAAAAACTTCAAGAAAGACTTGCAAAACTTTCTGGAGGAGTAGCAGTTATAGAAGTCGGAGCAGCAACTGAAGTAGAACTTAAAGAAAAGAAATTAAGAATAGAAGATGCCCTTGCAGCTACTAGGGCAGGTGTAGAAGAAGGTATGGTTCCAGGTGGTGGTACTGTATTAGTAAATACTATAGACAAGGTTGAAGAATATATAGAAACCTTGGAAGGGGACCAAAAGACAGGTGCAATAATTATTGCTAAGGCTTTAGAAGAACCAGTAAAACAAATAGCTGAAAATGCTGGTATTGAAGGAGCTATAATAGTTGCAAATGTTAGAAAAGAAGAAAAAGGCATAGGTTATGATGCCCTTCATGGAAAATATGTAAATATGATTGAAGCAGGTATTGTTGATCCAGCTAAGGTTACTCGTTCAGCAATAGAAAATTCTGCAAGTGTAGCATCTATGATATTGACTACAGAAGCAGCAGTTGTAGATATAAAAGAAGATGAACCTCAAATGCCTATGGGACCAGGCGGAGGCATGTATTAATAATATTTAAAGGGTACTATTTCAAAAAAGTGCTCCAAATATTTGTATTAGAGAGATGAGTAAAATACTTGTCTCTCTTTTGTTTAAAAAATAAGTGAAAAATAAATCCTAATCATTCTTGATTATTAGTAGTCTTTATTGTATAATTTTACAGTATTAAGTTATACGTACTCTTTTCTATGAAGGGAGGGATTTAGATGTCTGAAATAAAAGTTGGAGAAAATGAATCATTAGACAATGCTCTTAAAAGATTCAAAAGACAATGTGCTACTAGCGGTATACTTCGTGAGATTAGACAAAGAGAACACTATGAAAAACCTAGTGTGAAAAGAAAGAAAAAAGCTGAAGAAGCACGTAGAAAGAACCGTAAAGGACGTTAATAGAAGGTGATATTATGTCTTTAAAAGCACAATTAATGGATGATTTAAAAACTTCCATGAAAAATAAGGACACTCTAAGGAAAAATACCATTACAATGGTAAGAGCTGGCATCAAACAAATTGAAGTTGACGAAAGAGTCGAACTAGACGATGAAGGTGTTATAAAAGTACTAAATAAACAGCTCAAGGAAAAGAGAAATTCAATAGAAGAATTTAAGAAGGGAGACCGTAAAGATCTTGTAGACCAAGCAAATGACGAAATCAATATACTTCTTGAATACTTACCAAAACAACT
>CAMEGD010000014.1 GCA_945916025.1 uncultured Clostridia bacterium | reverse complement strand
TCTGCAGCTTGGATGTCAGGATTTAGCTTGTAGACATAGCCAATAATCCTCATAGCCTCCTGTCTGGTAATAGGCTTATTAGGATGAAGGTTTCCGGTTGTTGGAGTTAGGTATCCCGCCTTTACTGCCTTAGAAACCTCACTATAAAACCAGTCTGTCCTTTGTACATCGGCAAAACTCACTGCATAGGTCCTAGTATAACCAGCAAGGCCATTTATAATTTTATAAAACTCTGCCTTAGTGGTATTGTTATCAGGTTTAAATGTACCGTCTTCATAGCCATTTATAAGGTTTTTTTCACTTAGGACACTTACAAAGGGAGAAGACCAATGATTCTCTAAATCATTAAAAGCCCTACTAGTCTCTCTGCTACCAAAAATAATCGTTAATAACAATATGAATACCAAAGGCAACTTAATTTTGTTCATAATATATCACCTTTGTATTTAATTTATATCTTTATTATATATGAACTTTCACAAAATAATTTTACGAATGTATTACATTAAGGGCTAAATTCTAACATTTCAAATGTGTTACAAATTTCTCCTAAACATTGAATCTTTATTAAGATTGTGTATAATAAGATAGTTAGAATTTGGAGGAAATAAATCATGAAAAAAAATATAATTAAATTTACTATAGCATTTTTATTTTTATTTACACTACTTAATGGAGAAGCCTATGCAAGTGACCAAAGGCCTGTAAAATTATGGGTACATGGAGACTTCATTGAAAGTGATGTAGAACCAATACTTGAAAATGGCAGAACCCTAGTGCCTATAAGGGTAATATCAGAAACTTTAGGATATGATGTAGCATGGGATGAAGAACTATTTACTGTTACAGTTTCAGATTATGCAGAAAAAACATCTACCTTTAAAAAGTTGTTTATACTTACAATCGACAATAAGACAATTGTGGACTATGATGTTAATAAAATAAACAAGTTGTTTTTAGAAAACCCAACTGATGAAAAACTAAATACAGTTATGAAAGACAGCGCAAAGCCAATAGAAATTGACGTTGCACCAAGACTAGTTGAGAAAAGGACCTTTGTACCTTTAAGAGTTGTTGCAGAACTTTTAGGAGAAGAGGTAGATTGGGATTTAGAAAACTGGACAGCAGTTGTTGGAGATGGATATAGTAAGTAATTTAGACCCTATGAGTAAAAACTTATAGGGCCTTTTTTTAGTCTAAAGAATCTTCATCTATTATTTTAGGCCTTGGAAAAACTTAGGCATTAAATTTGCAAGATAAATTAATTTTACAATTGATGGTTTTACATAAAAAAAGGGCTTGTATCCTCTTACTACAGGTTACAAGCCCTCATATTATATATATTCTTTTTCTTCTAAAATAGCCTTTGCTCTTTCAAAGTTATCTTCACTGATCATTATTATTGGCCCTGTACAACCCATGGCAGATTCTGCATAGACTTTTTCTACCCATAATACCTGTACTGCGTTTTCAATTTCAAGTATGTCTATACCCCCAATTGACTTTGTGACTATTTCCTTCTCTGGCATAGGAGCTATTTCTTTTACCCCTTCTTCTTTAGTTTCTAATGAAGCTAAAATATCTTGAAGTTTTGCCTTTTTAGCCTTGTCATAAACTTCCTTAGAAACTTGTACAATGTTGCCTTTAACACTATCGTAGGCAAATTTAATTGCATTTTTAATTAGTGGTGTTCCCGAAGCTCTAGATATAATAAATACAGGGTTTTCATATCCATCTCCTATACTAGGTCCATATCCATAGCCAGTGGCTTCATAAAAGCCACCTGACGTATATGATGCAAAGGTCTTTATTAACACATTCCCTGTTAGGGAATCACAGACCATGATATCTGGAGTACCAGCAACAAGGTCATTTCCTCTCATTACAAAGCCCCCATCTAAGCGTTTGGATGTGGCAAAGTTTATGTCAAAGCCATTTTCTTTTAGTTCAACTAACTTCTTTTCTACAACCCTTGCACCTTCAATATTTAGAATTCCAAGACTTGGATTTTCTATGCCATTTGCCTTGGCTGCAATAATTCCATTTATGGCATTAAGAACCATTGCCTTTTCCCTTTTTGCATTTGTTGTGCCTGTTGTAGTGGCAATATAAACTTCTTTTCCACTTGCTGGTGTTATTATTTTTCCTACAGTGGAAACTCCAATTGGAAATGGATAGTGCATTGTAACTGCCCCTTGGATTTGTCCTTTTTCAAACAAATCTTCTAGGACCTTAGCAACTTGGTCATCTCCACAAGCTTCATAGGATTCAAAGCCTTCTAGTGGGCTTCCTATAACTACAATATCAAATAAAGGAGATTTTGAAGCCTTTATAGCATCATTTACATTTTCAATTCCAAGCTCTGAACCAAAGTTGGTAACTGCAATTTTAATATTTTCTTTTAAAACGCCACTTTCTAAAGAGTCTGCCAAATTCAATAATGAACTTGCTATTTTCTTTTTGTCCATGGATTATTCCTCGTTTTCTAAAATACTTTCAGCAACTTTTTTCATAGCTTCTGCTATTACTTTTCTTACAGCTTCTGTTTCATCTAGGCCCTTAACTTCTTCTACTAGACCAGTATTTCTTTCTGCAACTATAGAAACACCATCAAATAGGTTTGTCATTCTTCCAAGGAATAGAGATCCCTTTCCAACTAACATAGCCCTATTTTTGTCTCCGATAGTTAAGTCATCTATCATGTGTCCACAATATGGAACAGCTGAAGGAATGTGTCCTTGGGTTGGAGCCCATCCTGGGTAACCCTTTTCTTCTACAAAGGTCTTTAGTTCTTTTCTATCTATTTCACCTTGGGTAACTGCTAGGGCCCCTATCATTTTAAAGTTAGATTCAGGCACATTTCCTGCCCCTGCTGGTTTAGTAATGTCTGGGTTTTGCATTTCTGGTGAAAACTTGTCTACATCAGTAATTTTTAGACCATTTCTTACTAGGGGTTCTAGTACAAGGGAAGATATTACGGCTTGAGGGCTAGAGCCTGTCTTTACTGTATGTCTTCCAATTATATCTGTTCTTAGTAGAGGACTTTTACCATCGTTTTGAGAAATTATTACTCCAAATCCTCCTATAGCATCTTCTAGTATTGGAAGTCCCTTTTTTATGTGGTCTCTAGCGTTCATTCCAAGTTTTGCTGTACAGCCTCCACCAACAACCATTACGTTTTTGTATACTCCAGCCTTCACTAGGGCTGAAGCTTGGATAATTGCATGAACTGGAGCTGCACAGAAGGATCTTACATCTGATCCTGTAGCATTTTCGATTCCTGCTACTTCTGCAATTGCCTTGGCAAAGTTTCCTCCGCCCCTTTGGTTTATGTCTCCACAGGCTTCTTCTGAACATTCTATTACATAGTCTATTTCTTTTTTTGATACTTCTGAATTTTTTAATGTCTCAATTGCTGATAAAACACCACTTGCTTTTACTATCATATTTTCAAACATAGTATGGGCATTTAAGTTAGGGTCTGTATCATGAGCTTGTCTTATGTATCCAACAAGTTTTTCATCTAGATAAAGTCCCATTGCTTTGTGGTTTTCAACTAATTCTTGGCCGTTAGATATATCTACTCCAACTAATCTATCAAATCTAGTTTCAAGTTCAGGGAATCTTTTTTCAACTTGATTTTTATATTTATTTACGTATTCTTCAGAAAGTTCTACAAGTTCAAATTCGTCACAATATTTTAAAACTGCTAGGAATTCTTCTTGTCTTACTATACTACCTCTTTGTCCCATTACCTTGTCAGACTTGTAATCAATTTTACAATATGGTAAGGAATGTTCAGCTAATTTTTCTGGCCTTTCATTTCCTATATATATTTGGTTAGGTAGGTAGCTTACAAATTCATCAAATGATCTAATATGATCCTTTACATTTTTTAATAAATCTGAGTCAGGATTTAAGATTCTTTCATTTGTGAATGTACTCCCGGCATTTACAATCATGTCGGGAGCATTCACTAGAACATATCCTGCAGATTTCAAAACAGGAAAACTCATTATTCCTCCTTAGTCTTCGAAAACTGTTTGTTCTGTTATTTCTGTTTGTAAAGCTTTTAAAGCTTTTTCCACTAAGTGATATCTTAACTTGTATTCTTCTTCAGCAGATAAAGCAGGGTTTCCAAGTGGATGTGGAATTGCTATTGCTGGAACTATACGATTTGCTCCAACTGTCATTGAAATTGGAGTAATTGTACATACGTGAACAACTGGGAATCCAGCTGCTTCTATTTCTTTAACCATTGTTGCACCGCAACGTGTACAGGTACCTCAGGTACTTGTTAGAATAACTGCGTCTACTTTGTCTTCTTTTAAATATTCTGCTATTTCTTGTCCAAACTTTTTAGCTGAAAGAATAGCTGTTCCATTTCCTACTGTAGAATACCAATATTCATGTAGAGAACCAATTTTTCCTTCTTCTAACATGTTTTTTAGTACGTCTACTGGAAGAACTCTGTCGGCATTTTCGTTTGCATAAACTGGGTCATAACCACCATGAGCTGTCTCAGAGTTTTCTGGAGTTAAGTCTTGTAAGTCTCCTAAGAAATATCTTCCATATTTAGAAGCTGAAGATGATTCAATACGGTCAGGGTTTCCCTTAGTTACAATACCACCAGAAGTTACTAAGGCTATTCTTGCTTTAGTAATGTCTTTTATTGCTGGTTGAGGATCAACTCTATCAAATTCAGGCATTGGATATTCTGTTTTGAATTCTTCCCCATTGATTTTCTTTATAAGCATATTAACTGCTCTTTTTGAGCCAATTTCTTCAGCAAAAAAGTTCTTTCTTCTTCCTTGTGAAATGTATCCTTCTTCTTCAGGATCTCCTAGTTCCATACCCTTTGCATATTTGTCAGCAAAAGCTACCATTGCCTTTATAGCCTTTCTCATTCCAGCTGCACTGTCTTGAGTTTCAACTATATACACTTTTTTCGCAAACATATCTACGCCAGGGTTTTCTTTGTACATTGCAGTCATAGAAGGAATTCCTAACTCTTCTTTAACTGCAGATGCAATAGAGCCACAAGCTACACCATATCTACCAGCATTAAAGGCTGGTCCGGCAATAAAAAAGTCTGGTTCAAAGCCTTTAATAAAACCAAGAATTTCATTTTTAGCTTCTTCCATATTTTCATTATAGTAGGTATCACCACAAACTACAGTGGCAACAACTTCATAATCTTCGCCTAATTTTAAAGCAAATTGCTCAGATAAAGGTGGTAGCTGTTCAGCTATATGTGGCTTAATATCGGCTTTTTCTTCTCCTCCGATACCAGCGTAAAATTGATTTACATAATGAACAACTTTTAATTTTGTCATCTATATATCCCCTCTATTTTAGCCTAATAAATCTTCTCTAATTTCTTCCATTTCTTCAACTATTTCATCTACATCAAGTACCATTTCCATCATGCCTACTTGTTCATCGTAAACATCAGGGTCAAATTGTTCTTTTAGTGATTCTTCTACTACGTGATAACATTCAAGTCCAAGTGCAACACCAGCAAGTGGTCCTGCGAAAGTTGGGTCTCCTGATATTACTGTCTCAGCTGCAAGACCTGCAGCCTCTGCCTCAGCTCCACCTAGAATAACAACGATATTTTCTGCTCCGTATTTTTCTACGAAGTCTTTAATTCTCTTTTGGTTTTCTAGGTCCATAGCTCCGGCACTAGTTCAGACAAAACATTCTGTAGCAGAAAAAATTACATCTGTGTTGTCTACAGTTTCAACACATGCTTGGATAGCTGGTCCTGGTATACCGTCACGGTCACCTAGGATTACTATCTTTTTATTTTCTAAAGATCCCATAGTTTCTCCTTTTATATTTTTTATATAGTTTTTGCAGACATTTTTGTAAAGCCAGTTTCATTTGTAGCACCAGTTATAGCTTGAAGTTCAACTATAATAGAGCCGTCTTCTTTTAATGAATCCTTGTTTCCACCAGCTATAATATTTACAAAGTTAACATCTCCAATTACCTTGTCCATTTTTGGAAGTTCAATAACTTCATTAGCATTCCCAGCAGTTACACATGCATCTGCTAAGGCGTCTGCATCTGCTAAAGATTGGCTTAAGCCGTCTTGTCCAGCATATTCATCTGTGATAATAACAGTTTTAATGCCTTTCTTTTCAATTTTCTTACAGTTCATTATTAAATCAGTATCCGGATTACCAAAGCCTTCTTGAGAAATAATAGCTGCATCAGCACCTAAAAATTCTACAAGTTTAGCTGTAGTATCAGATGATCTAGACTTATCCATTAAATAAACATTTTCGTTAGTGATAACTACTCCAAGGAAGTTTAGAGTCTTTCCATGTTCTTCATAAAGTGCATTAATTACTTGGTTGTTTTCATGAACATAGGTTGGGTTCTTGTCACAAGCTGATACACAGTTTCCTGAAACAATAGCCCCATCCATAACTTCAGTTGGATATAAAAATGTTGGCATAATCTTTTTTGCATCAACTCCATAAACATAGGTGTCGTGAAGTAAACCTTGGGTTTGGAGCATATATACGTAGATTACTTTTGGAAGGTCTGGATACTCAGCAACTTGCTCTAAAAGTGGTTTAGTTTCAAATACTTTGGTTTCCTCAGCTTCAAGGTCTTTTCCTAATGATCCAATAAATCTAGTAACTTTTAGTCCAATTTTTCTTATTGCTTCTTCATGTTGATGTTGTTTTACATCATCAGCAGGATTAGCTATTACTACAAGGCTATTTAGTTTTGAAAATGGTGTATAGTCTGCACCTGGTCCTGTCATGTCAATAATTCCTTCTTGGAATCCAACAATTTTTCCAGTTGTCATAACAGCCATATCTTTTAAACAAACTGTTTTCCCACTTCCAACTGTGTCAACTTTCCCTAAAATACCTGGGAAGAATTCTCCTCCTTCAATCTTGTATCTTGGTTCAAGAACATCTTTTACAGGTGTAATCCTTACACTTTCACCTGGGCGAACGATTTCAAAATCAATGTCTTTTAAATGTTCGTCCTCTTCGAAGCCTGATTCTCTAACCAAGTCTGATTTACTTAGATATAATATGCCATCTTCAATTTTAGAAGTTTCAGCAAATTGTATATCTTTAATATAAATCTCCCTTAATTCTAGACGCATAGGTCCTCCTTATTAAATATACTTTTTAATCATTGCTTCAATATTTTCAACTGTAGCATTATCCTTGTCAATAAAGTCTACTTTTTCTCCATCTTTGAAGATAAGCATTGCAGGTAGTCCTAGAACACCACATTTTATAGCAGATCTTCTACCCTTAGTAATGTCTAGAGATTTAAATTGCATTTTATCTCCATATTTTTCTGCAAATTCATGGATTGTTGGCATTAAAGCTTTACATGGTTCACAAGCTTCTGACCAAAAGTCTACAAATACATAACCACTTGATTCAAAAACTTCAGAATCAAAATTCTTCTTGTCAAGTTCTATCATTTCTTTTCCTCCTCCTTTACTTTACTGATTTTAATTCTTTTTCTATAGTAACAGCCGCTATAGCTCCATCGCTTGCTGCTGTAACCACCTGTCTTAATGGAGTATCTCTAACATCTCCAATAGCATAAACCAATGGCACGTTTGTCCTCATTAGTTGGTCTGTAACAATGTTTCCATTTTCAGTCATTTCTACTTTGCCTTCAAATATCTTAGATTGAGGGTCAGTTCCTACAAATACAAAAACTCCCATTAGTCCATCGTCTTCGTCAGCTAAAAGTTCTCTTTCTTCCTTTGTTACATTGTCAATTAATATAAGTTTGTTTACAAAAGGATCTCCTTGGATTTCCTTTATAGAAGTGTTGTAAAGGATTTCAAGGTTTTCAGTTTCATCTGCTTCTTCTTTTACAACTGCATCACATCTTAGAACATCTCTTCTAACTAATATCGTTACTTTTCTTGCAAATTTTGCTAGGTAAATAGCTTCTTCTATGGCAGAGTTTCCACCGCCAACAACTACAACTTCAAAGTCTTCAAAAAAGTTCGCATCGCAAGTTGCACAGTATGAAACACCTTTTCCAGTATATTCTTTTTCTCCTGGAACATTAAGTTTTCTTGGACTAGCTCCAGTAGCTATTATTACTCCCTTTGATTCAATTACTTCACCGTCAGATAAGGTAATTGTTTTTGGGTGACTAGAAAAGTCCACATCAACTGCAGTACCTATTTTAAGTTCGCAGCCAAAATTTTGTGCTTGTTCTTTCATTCTTGCAGTTAAAGAAACACCACTTTCATGGTCTCCTACTAAAGAACCTGGATAATTTTCAATTGAATCTGTAGCAGCAATTTGTCCACCAATACCACCTTTTTCAATAATCAGGGTATTTAGTCTAGCCCTTCCTGCATACAAGCCAGCAGAAAGTCCTCCTGGACCAGCTCCTAATATGACTAAGTCATACATGACAAAACCTCCTATTTAATTATATTGTCTAGAGTCTCACTAATAAGGGTATAGTCAATAAACTCTAAATCTTCACGGATTGAATCCGTTATTAACTTTAGTTTTTCAGTGTTGAGAATTCTCAATACCTTTTCAATAGAGCCTTCTATGATTTCTAAGGACTCCAGGTCTAGTTTGTCAGATTTTTCCAATACAATTGACCTGTAAATTGTAGTAGTTGGAGTTATGTTTCCATATAGGGGATGGGTTATTAATTTATAATTTGTATGAATATAATCTCTTGCCCTATAAAAAACATCTATATATTTGTCGTCTTTAAACTCAACTTCAATTTTCTTGTAGTTGAGGAATTTTTTGTTATTTGTAATTAAAATCAATAATTTTACCACCTTTAGATAAAAAAATAGCAACAAAGAAAAAGCCTTTGCCTTTCCCCTGTCGCTAAACTTCAGAGTCTCATCAATTGCAAATATTGAACCTGAGAATTTCAGCTAGAATCGGCTATCTAACCTTGTCCCTTCGGTTTTCACTAGGAAATCTCTTTGCAATATCACTTGAACTAAATTATTAATTCGCTTATACTTATAATAATTGTTTTAGAGGTAAAAATCAATATAGAATATAAGTTTTCTTAATTTTTAACATATGTATATTCGATTTTTCTATAAATAGATTCATTGATTATGGGGTGTGAAATGAACAATAAATATAAAAAACTACCACAAGTAAACCAACTATTATCAGTCTTTGAAGAAAAAGAACCTCATATTTCCAAAGATTTTGTTAAATATGTCTCAAATTTTGTTTTTGATCAATATAGGGAAAAAATCAAAGAATACAAGGATTTTAATTTTGAAGTAGAGGATATTTACAAGGATATTGAAGAAGAATTATCTAAGGATAGGTTCTATTCATTTAAAAATACTATAAATGCAACTGGGGTTGTATTACATACAAATTTAGGACGAGCCCTCTTGTCTGACAAGGCCATCCAAAGGATAAAAGAAATTGCCTCTTCCTATTCAAATTTAGAGTATGACCTAAGTCATGGGAAGAGAGGTTCTAGATATAACCAAGTTGTAGAAGTAATAAAAAATCTAACTGGAGCAGATGATGCCATTATTGTAAATAATAATGCAGCTGCTGTTTTTCTAATGCTCAATACCTTCGCCTATGACAAAGAAACAATTGTTAGCCGTGGAGAGCTAGTAGAAATTGGGGATACCTTTAGGGTCTCTTCAATAATGGAAAGGTCTGGAACAAGACTTGTTGAAGTAGGGGCCACTAACAGAACCCACCTATACGACTATGAAAATAATATTAATGAAAATACTAGGGTCTTAATGAAGGTCCACACCTCTAATTTTAAGGTAATAGGCTTCCATGAAGAAGTAAGTGCAACTGAACTAAAAGACCTTACTAAAAATTCTAACATACATGTATTTGAAGACCTGGGCTCTGGGTCCTTAATTGACTTGTCAAAGTATGGTCTCCAAGCAGAAAGAACTGTCTCTGATTGTATAAAGGAAGGAATTGACCTAGTTTCCTTTTCCTGTGACAAACTTCTAGGGGGACCTCAAGGAGGAATAATTTGCGGAAGATCCGACTTAATAAATAAAATCAAAAAAAACCAACTACTAAGAGCCTTTAGAGTTTGTAAACTTACACTGGCTGCCCTAGAAGCCACCCTTTTCCAGTATATTGATGAAAATATAGCCATCAGGGAAATACCTACTTTAAATATGATTTGTATGCCCCTTGATGAAATTGAGAAAAAGGCAAGGGTCTTTGGAAATATCCTATCTTCAGAAATTCCAAATATAGAGTATAGCCTTGAGGATACTTATTCCCTAGTGGGTGGAGGGGCCTATCCTGATGAAAAACTAAAGTCTAAGGCTATTTCCATAAAATCTCCTAGGGGTGTCTTAGATTTAGAAAGGTGCTTACGACTTTCTGATTACCACATAATTGCTAATGTATATGACGATAAGGTCCACTTGGATTTTAGGACTATTATGGAAAAGGACTTTCCAAAAATTGTTGAAGTTTTAAAGGAATATTTTGGTGATAGTCTATGAAATATGTAATTTTAGGAACGGCAGGTCACATTGATCACGGAAAAACAACCTTAATAAAGGCCCTAACAGGAAGGGATACTGACAACCTTGAAGAAGAAAAAAGAAGGGGTATTTCCATAAACTTAGGCTTTACCTACTTTGATTTACCTAACAAAAGCCGAGTTGGCATAATAGATGCACCAGGCCATGAAAGGTTTGTAAAAAATATGATGAGTGGTGCTGTTGGTGTAGACCTAGTCCTAATGATTATTGCTGCTGACGACGGGGTTATGCCTCAGACTCTAGAGCATGCAGAAATCTTAACTTATATGGGAGTTAAGTCTTCAATAATAGTAATAACTAAATGCGATACTGTGGAAGAAGACATATTAGATTTAGTTGAGTTAGACATTAGGGAGTCTTTAAAAAATACAATTCTAGTAGATTCACCAATTGTAAAGGTAGATTCTATTTCTAAAAGAGGATTTGATGAGCTGATTTCACTTATCCAAGAAAAGTCCATTGAAATAGAAGAAACTAGTGAAGATAAACTAGTGCCAACTAGGCTAAATGTAGATAGGTCCTTTACTTTAAAGGGTCATGGAACTATAGTTACTGGGACTTTAATAGAAGGATTTTTAGATATAGAAGAAAAATACCAGCTCTACCCTTCTAATAAGGAAGTAAAAATCAGGTCTATGGAAGTTCATGGACAAAGTGTAGAAAGAGCTTCCAAGGGACAAAGAACAGCTATAAATATTACCAACTTAGACAAGGAAGAAATTAGTCGTGGCCATATAATTGCCAGTAAAAATTCCCTTGTGGAATCAAGTATCTTAGACGCTAGAATTAGGCTTTCAAAACATACTGATTTGCTTTTAGAACACTGGTCTAGGATTAGACTCTTCCACGGAACTAGAGAAATATTAGCTAGAATAGTTCCCTTAGACAAGGCAGAAATAATTAGTGGCCAAGAAGCCATAGTCCAACTTAGACTAGAAGAACCTATATATTGTAAAATTGGAGATAGGTTTGTAATTAGGTCCTACTCCCCTGTTGATACAATTGGTGGAGGGGTAGTTTTAGATACAATTACAGAAAAATATAATATTAAGGACAAAAAACACTTAGAAGACCTTTTGGAAAAGGAAAGGTTTGGCCTTAAGGAAATGATTTATGACTATATAAACAAGGTAGATTTTGGAACAAGTTTTGGAGAAATATATTCTTATACTGGTCAAATTGAATCTGAAATTGAAAAAAATATCGGTGACCTAATCAAAGAAAAGAAAATCTATAAAATAAATGACTTGTACTTTAGTGTGGCCTACTTAAAGACCCTTATAGAGGAAATTTCTCACCTTCTTACTAAATATCACAGGGACTTTCCCCTTGAAGAAGGATACAAAAAAGAAGAACTAAGGGAAAAATTAGCAAAGAAAATTCCACCTAAGGATTTTAACAAAATCTTGGCTAGTGTCTTATTTACTAAGAAGTTTAATGTAAATTCCGTATATATAAGTATGAAGGACTTTGTTGTAGATTCTAAGGGCTCTGATAAGGTAATAAATGATATTCTGAACAGATTAAAGGCTAATGAGCCTAACTTATTAAAGGATTCAGACTTTGGAAGTAACAAGGATGAAAAAAATGCCTTAACCTTCCTAATGAAAGACCAAGTAAAGAAAGTAGATAATTTTGTAATTAGAAGGGAATTTTACGAAAATATAAAAGAGTCTTTAATAAAGTATCTGGAAGAAAATAAGGAAATAACCATTGGAGACTTTAGGGACTTAGTTGGATTTTCTAGAAAATCTTCCTTAGCCCTACTGGAAGACTTTGACAAAAATAAAATCACGAAGAGAAATGAAGATAAAAGAACCCTGTATTAATTTTAAATACAGGGTTTACTATTTGGCGGAGACGAGTTGGAATCGAACCAACCCAAGAAGAACTCTTCTCATAACGGTTTTGAAGACCGCAGAGCACACCAGAAACTCATTCGCCCCCAAAATTAAAGGGATTTTTCTGAGGTTACACTTAAAACAAAGTTTACAAATTCCTTAGCCAAGTTAGACATATACTTTTCCTTTGGACTTACAAGATAAAATTGTCTTGAATGTTCACTATCCAGTTCCTTTACAATAATATCGTCATTTTTACTAACGTCTAAAATTTTTGTGGAAAGAATTGATATTCCAAGACCATGTTTTATACATTCGATTATTGAAAAAGGATCAGACATTGAGGCTACTATATTCAAGTTTTCAGGTTTCATTTTGTTTTTGGATAGGTACTTAAGTATTTCTATTTTTGTTCCAGAGTCATCTTCCCTCATAATAAATGGCTCTTTAAGTAAGTCATTTAAGAAACTTTTGGATTTTGAAATAGCTAGATATTTTTCATTCTTAGGCATAACAAAAACAAGCTTGTCCTTTGTAAAAGGTACATATTGAAGGTCAAAATCATCTACTTTTGTTCCTACTAGTCCTACTTCTAAAATACCTTCATTGACTTTTTTTATAATATCCATACTGTCAGAATTAGTTACACTGAACTTTATGTCTGGAAATTCCTTGTTAAATAAAGACACTAATTTTGGCAAATCACAAAAACCTACTGCAGAGGAACTTCCTATCTTAAGTAGGATGTTTCTGCCTCCCATAAGACTTTCATTAATTTTGTCTCTAATTGATAAAATTCTTACCCCATAGGAATACAATTTTAGGCCAGCTTCTGTAACCTCAAAATCCTTAGTAGTCCTTCTAATTAATTGGGAACTAAATTCCTTCTCCAAGGCAGATATATGGGAACTAATAGTTGGCTGCGTTAGAAATAAATTATCTGCTGCCTTTGAGAAACTCTTACAATTTACCACTTCTACGAATGTTTCTATTTGTCTAATATCCATTTAGCACCTCTTTATTATAATACAACATTTATAAGTTTTTTCAATAGATTAATTGTATTTATAGCATTAAATAATTAGTAAACGCCCTCTTTTAGTGTTATATTTTAATCATACAACTAAAACTACATTTATTATGGAGGAGACTTGAAAAGAATCGTTATTGGATTTGATACAACTACAAATGCAATGGCCCTGGAAATATGTGCAAAAAAATATAATATACCAGGAAAACTTATTCCTATACCAAATGAAATGAGTGCCGGCTGTGGCCTGGCCTGGAAAACTGATTCTTCAAATGAAGAGGAAGTCTTAAGTTATTTAAAAAAGTACAATCTACACTGGGAAAAGTTAGCCCTAGTGAATTTTAAGGAGTGATTATGAATTATATTGGAATTGATATTGGGTCTACAGCTACTAAGGTTGTAGTACAAGGAGATAATAATTTATTCTTTACACTACCTACAGGTTGGTCAAGTGTTGAAACAGCAAATACTATAAGGAAAAATTTGTTAGAAAAAAATATAGATGTTGAATCTAGTGATACCAGAGTAGTTGCAACTGGATACGGAAGGATTGCTGTAGATTATGCAGATTTTGTAATTACAGAAATAACTTGCCACGGTAGAGGTGGAAGAGAACTTGCAAAGGATGGAAATATTGGAATTATTGATGTAGGAGGCCAAGATACAAAGGCTATTGTCTTAGAAAAAGACATGGTAAGGGACTTTCTCATGAACGACAAGTGTTCTGCTGGCACTGGGAAATTCCTAGAAGTTATGGCAAATAGACTTGCAGTTACTTTAGATGATCTATTTAAACTAGCTGAAGCTGGCCAAGTTATTCCCATCTCCTCTTTGTGTACCGTCTTCGCTGAGTCTGAGGTTATAAACTACATTGGCCAAGGTAAAAAAAGACAAGACATAGCTGCTGGAGTTGTGGATTCAGTAGCTCAAAAAGTAGTTCAACTGGCAAATAGGCTAAATATGCCTAGTAGGATTATATTAACTGGTGGACTAAGTGGAAATGATTATTTTATAAAGGTGCTTTCCCAAAAAATGGAAGTTAAGGTAGAAAAAATAGAAAATGGTAAATATGCTGGCGCTCTTGGGGCAGCATTGTTAGCAAAGGAGAAAAAGAAAAGATGAAAATAATAAAAGAATTACCTGAAGTTTTTGAAGAGTTTGCAGACCAAAGAAAAAACTCCTTCTTAAGAGTAAAAGAGTTTAAAGATCAAGGAATACCAGTTGTTGGAGCTTATTGTACATACTTTCCTAAAGAAATTGCCCTTGCTGCAGGAGCAACTACTGTAGGCTTATGTTCCACTTCTGATGAAACAATTGCTGAGGCTGAAAAAGACCTTCCAAAAAACCTATGTCCACTTATAAAATCAAGTTATGGCTTTGCAAAAACTGACAAATGCCCATTCTTTTACTTCTCAGATGTTGTAGTTGGAGAATCAACGTGTGATGGAAAGAAAAAAATGTATGAGCTTATGAATGATATTAAGCCTGTTTATTTAATGGAATTACCTAACTCACAAAGTCAAATTGCCCTTAAATTATGGGAAGAAGAAGTCCTAAAATTTAAAAAATACTTAGAAGGAAAATTTGAAGTAGAAATAACAGAAGACAAACTAAAAGAAGCAGTAAAACTAGAAAATGACATTAGACGTGGAATGCAAAAAATTGCAGCTACTATGAAAAAAGACCCTACACCTATGTCAGGCCATGACCTATTTAAGGTACTCTATGGTACATCCTACAAGCTAGATAGGAAGCAAATTCCAGAAGAGTTAGATGCTTTAGTAAATAAAATTGAAAGTGAATACAATCCTTCAGGAGAAAAGAAACCTAGAATCCTAATTACTGGATGTCCAATGGGTGGAGCAACTGAAAAACTAATTACAGCTATTGAAGAAAACGGAGCTGTCATAGTATCCTATGAAAATTGTACTGGCGAAAAGCAATACGCAGAACTAATAGAAGAAGACACAGATGATATTCTAAAGGCAATTTCTGAAAAATATTTAAATATTGGTTGTTCAGTAATGACTCCCGACAAAAATAGGTTTGAATTACTAGGAAAACTAATAGATGAATATAAGGTTGATGGAGTAGTAGAAATGACTTTACAAGCCTGTCATACCTATGCAGTAGAAAGTACAAGTATTAGAAAATACGTTACTGAAGAAAAAAATATACCTTATATAGCAATCGAAACTGATTATTCAACAGCAGATATAGGCCAAATCTCAACAAGAGTAGCTGCCTTTATTGAAATGCTATAAGCCAAGTAATACTATAAGTCTAGTGGTAGAAGTTCTTAAAGATTTTTTCACTGGAATAAAAAAGAAAGTTTGTGATTAAAAATGATTTATTTTGATAACGCTGCAACTACAATCCAAAAACCTGAAATTGTTGGCAAAGCTGTCTACAATGCCTTAATGAGCCAAGAATTTGGAAATCCATCTAGGGGGGCCTATCCAGAGAGCCTAAATGCCCTTAGGGAACTTACAAAAACTAGGATGGCACTGGGAGAATATTTTGATTTAGGAGACCCCTTAAATGTTGTCCTTTCCTCAAACATATCCTTTGCCTTAAACTTAATAATAAAGTCTCTCTTTACTAGTGATGATCATATTATTACATCTCTTAGTGAGCATAATTCAATCTTAAGACCCCTTTATGCTAAAGAAAAAGAAGGGTGTCAACTTTCCTTTTTAGACTTAGATGAAGACTTTAATATTAAAATTGAAGATATAGAAAAGCTAATAAATAAAAATACAAAGGCAGTAGTAATTACTGGAGCCTCAAATGTATCAGGAAAAGTTACAGACTTAAAAAGAGTACATGAGATTACAAAAGAACACAATCTAAAACTAATAATAGACGGGGCCCAAATAGCCGGATGTCTTGAATTTTCTATGAAGGATTTTGATAATACTATTTTTGCCTTTACAGGTCACAAAAGTCTTCACGGTCCCCAAGGCACTGGAGGATTTTTAATAAAGGGAGACTTTGACTTTAGACAAGTTGTGGCAGGAGGCTCTGGATTTAACTCCTTTAGCCATGAACAGCCCCATGCTATACCAGAACTTTTTGAACCTGGAACAGCCAACGTACATTCCTTTGCGGGCCTTAGGGCAGCATTAAAAGAACTAGAAAAGGAAAAACCCTACGATAAAATTCAAGAGCTGACAAAATTACTTTATAGAGAACTAAAGAAAAATAAGAATTTAGAATTTTATACTCATTTGGATAAGGTAAATGCACCAATAGTTTCAATAAATATAAAAAACGCAGATGCAAACGAAGTTGGCCAAAGGCTTTACGATGAATATGGAATATGTGTAAGAACAGGAAGTCACTGTGCCCCACTATTCCACGAAAAAATGGGAACTAGAGAAAGGGGTATAGTTAGACTAAGCCTATCTTCCTATACAAGTGAAGAAGAAATTTTTCAAGCTGTAAAAGCAATTGAGGAAATATCAGAATCTTACAAATAAGACCTTCTACTCTTAGAGTATCTAAAGAAAAATTATAATGACCTTCCATTTGGAGGGTCTATTTTTATGCAATTCAATCTGATGTTTAATCTTTGGTGGTTTTTGCTTGTAATTCAATCTGATGTTTAATTATAAGGAAAAAAGTAGATAGTTTCAGATTTTTTCTAAAACTAGCTACTTTTTTTAAGGATTTTATAACTCTATAGAATTAATACTTCTGTCTTTTATTTTTAAAATTCTATCATATAATTTTGAGTAATCTATATCCTGTCTATGGGAAATAGAAACTATAGTTTTGTCTAACTTCTTGAAAATATTTTCCAAATCCCCGGCCATATCCAAGTCAAGAGCTGATGTAGCTTCGTCCAGTCCCACTAGCTCCATTGATTATGATGTGTTCTTTTTTTTTCTTATGTGGAAACTAGCATTTTTAAAAATATCTTTATCTACATAAGAAAAACTTAAATTGTTGAATTTAATTGGAGTTTCTTGAGATTTAAATACAAGGTCATTGTCAAATATCTCTTCATCTATGTAATAATCATTTATAAATCCCTTATGCTTTCACTTGATTTTATAATTCCATAATTTTCTGCTATTTCTTGCATAGGAAAAATAATATCATTCATCAAAGCCATCAGTACAGGATAGTAAATTAACCTTTAAAGACAAATAATTTGTAATAGTAAAAAATAGGAATGATAAAATTGCTATTAACCTACACAATATGGTGCGAAAGGGGGGACTTGAACCCCCACGAGAAGTTTCCCACTACCCCCTCAAGATAGCGCGTCTGCCAATTCCGCCACTCTCGCATTTTCTTAATTATATTAGGATTTTATATTTTAGTCAATTATTAAGCCCAAAGGATTTCCTCTGGGCTTATTATGTCTTCTTCTAAGTGATTCAATACTCATGGGCAATCTTGCCCACAAGTCTTATAGTTTTCTTTCGAACCAATCTGAGATGGCTTCGAGTCTTTTTATTCTGCTTTTTGGTCTTCCACTTCTGGAAAGGTTGTGGTTTTCTCCTTTTATTATTAGCATTTCTGCATCTACATCAAAGTATTTTAAGGCTGAGAAGAATTGATATCCTTGGCCTATGTCACACCTAAAGTCATTTTCTGAGTGAATAACTAAGGTTGGTGTCTTCACCTTGTTTGCGTATTTTAGTGGAGAATTGTCCCAAAGTTTTTCATAGTCATCCCATGGATTTCCTTGAACCTGGTCTTCTACAAAGTAATATCCTATGTCTGTGATGTTGTAGAAGGATGCCCAGTTAGAAATAGACCTTTGGGTTACTGCTGCCTTAAAGTAATCTGTATGGCCGACTATCCAGTTAGTCATATATCCTCCGTAAGAGCCTCCTGTCACTCCAATTCTCTCTTGGTCTATAAAGTCATATTTCTTTACCATTTCCTTTGTAAAATACATTAAGTCATCATAGTCAATGGACCCGTATTTTCCCCTAATGTCTGAGAATTCATCTCCCTTTCCGTCTGAACCTCTAGGGTTAGTATAAATTACCACATATCCAAGGTTGGCAAGGTATTGGATTTCTGAAAAGAAAATTGAACCAAAGGCTGTCTTTGGACCACCGTGGATTTCTAATATAGTCTTATATTTTTTCCCTTGTTCAAAGTTTACAGGCCTTACTATAAACCCATCTAACTTAGTTTTATTGTTGGTAATTTCTACATGTTCTGGAGTAGAAATCTTGTAGTTGTCATAGATGTAGTCATTGAAATTTGTAAGTCTTTCTTCTTTGTCTTCCCTAAACTTATAAATTTCTTGGAGCCTATCTTCCCTAAAGGCAACTGTATATATGTCCTTGTCTCCAATTTGGAAGCCGTCAATAGATCCATCTAAGATAATTTCCTTTTTAAGTTTTCCCTTTTTGTTTATGCTGTATAGGTGGTTGTTAATTCCATCTAATAGGGTAAAATAAATTTTCTTTCCATCCTTTAAGATAGTCTTGTTTTCTCCTAGTCTTGCATCTGAGTTTACTGTACCACCAATTGAATAATCAAATCCCTCTGGACTAATATCAGTAATTTCCCTGTCTTTTATTGTAAAAAATCTTGGATTTGAGTTTAGGCCAATTACTGACATATCTGTTCCTATAGCAAATACTTCTCCATCTAATTCTGTTACTGAATAGAAGAAGTATTTTTCATTTGAGAAGATATTTTCTAGACTAAAATCTTCTAGGTTAATAATTCCTAAATCCTCGAATATGTCTTCCTTGTCCTTTTTCTTTGTATAGGCTATATAGGCTTTGTTTTCTACTAAGTCAAAGACATTAATCCTAATTTCTTCTGGACTTATAGCCTTAAGGTCTTCAGTTTCTGGATTGAACTTAAAAAGCCTGTCATAGGTTCCATAGGAATATCCTGAGCCGTTAGTCCAAAATGGAATTTCTCCAAACCTTTCAAAGTCCTTTTCTTCTTCTATTTTTTTCTTTAAATCTTCTAAAAGTTTCTTTTTTTCATCTTCTTCTAATTTAAAGATATTTAGTAGGTCCTTTTGGATTTCTGTGTATGATCCTAAGATTAACCAAGTTCCATCTTGTAGAATTTCGTATTTACTTACTGATAGGGGTAGAGAAAATAACTTTTGAGCTTCTCCACCATGAAGACTAATTTTGTAAAAGTTAGTAAAGGTTAGGCCATCCTTGTCTAGGTCCTTTTCTTCTTTGGTCCTAGAACTAGTAAAGATAATGTCATCCTTGTAAAATTCAAAGGATTTTTCTGACCCAATACTTGTCATTTGCTTAAGGTCCTTTGTCTTTAGGTCATAGGTGTAAATATTAGACTTGTAGGTATTTTCTTCTAAGTCTCCCTTAGATATACTAAATGCTAAAAGGTTGTTTTCTTTAGAAAGTCTTAGGTTAGATATATACTTGTAGTCTAAAAAAGTTTCTAGTTTTATTCCTGTCATATTCTTCTCCTTTATTTAAGTTTTTTAAATTCTGGGTTTCTAAGTACATAAAAATGTAGTATTACAAATATTAAGTGGGGAACTACAAAGATAGCTGCCTTCTTCAGGCTTAAGTTTAAGACAAAAAATGTTGTAAATAGGGCCACGAACAAACTTAGGCCATAAATTATTATAAATATTATCTTTAGGCCCGGCTTGTAGTCCTTGTCTAAAAAATATAGGGACATGGCTCCAATAAAAATTGGCATAATTAAAAATGGATCTATAATCTTGTATATTCCTTCCCATACTAAAAGTAGGTCCTTGGGTAGGACAAAGCTACTGAAAAATGGAAGATAGTATATTATTATTGCCACTAGTGTAAAAGTAGGCAAGGCGTCAAATTTTTTCATATTTAATCCTTTCTCCTTAGTATTATATCATTTACTATGACTATAAAAAAACCCCAAAACTAATATATATAGTTCTGGGGAGGTCTTATCTTTTAAAGCCATCTTTTGAGTGGGTCCTTGAAAAGGCCCTAGCAAGTTTTGCATAAACCATGTTATACTCTCTGTTACTCATGTGTTTTTTTAGCATTTCCTTTGCTTTTTCTTCTGATTTCATAGCCCTATTAAGGTCAATTTCATCAATTCTTTCAGCAGTTTCTACTAAAACTAAGACTTGATTATCTTCTATTTTTATTAGGCCTTGGGAAACTATTCTCTCCTCTGTCTTTCCTTGGTTTTTGAAAATCAACTTTCCAGGTACTGTTAGGGAAATTATATTACTATGGTTTGGTAAAATTCCCAAATACCCTTGGGTTGTTGGAAGGTTTAAATACTCACAAGGTCCTTCGTATACAATTTTGTCAGATGCATAAATTGAAAGTTTAAATGTGGTCATTTTACTTCTCCAACTTCTTTGCTTTTTCCTTCACATCTTCTATTGTGCCTACATTAAAGAAGGCAGCTTCTGGATATTCGTCCATGTCCCCATCAATTATAGCCTTAAAACCCCTAATTGTCTCTTCAACTGGGACATAAATTCCAGGTACCCCTGTAAATTTTTCTGCTACATTAAATGGTTGGGACAAGAATCTTTGAATCTTTCTAGCCCTAAAGACTGTGTTTTTATCTTCTTCACTTAGTTCTTCTATACCTAAAATAGCTATAATGTCTTGAAGTTCATTGTATTTTTGTAGGGTTGATTGAACCCTTCTAGCTACTTGGTAATGTTCTTCTCCAACTATATCTGGCTCTAAAATTCTAGATGTAGATGTCAGTGGGTCTACTGCTGGGTAGATACCTTGCTCTGCAATCTTTCTAGAAAGTACAGTAGTTGCATCTAAGTGGGAAAATGTTGTGGCTGGGGCTGGGTCAGTAAGGTCGTCTGCAGGTACATATACTGCTTGGACTGATGTTATGGACCCTTTCTTTGTGGAAGTTATTCTTTCTTGAAGTTGGCCCATTTCTTCAGCTAGAGTAGGTTGGTAGCCTACTGCTGATGGCATACGACCAAGTAAGGTAGATACTTCTGATCCTGCTTGGACAAAACGAAAGATATTATCTATAAATAGAAGTACATCCTTGTTCATTTCATCTCTAAAGTATTCAGCCATAGTAAGTCCTGTTAAGGCAACCCTCATACGGACACCTGGTGATTCATTCATCTGTCCAAAGACTAAGGCAGCCTTGTTTATTACTCCACTTTCCTTCATTTCCATCCAAAGATCGTTACCTTCACGGCTTCTTTCTCCAACTCCTGTAAATATGGAATAACCACCGTGTTCAGTTGCTACATTGTGGATAAGCTCTTGGATAAGGACTGTCTTTCCTACCCCAGCTCCTCCAAATAGGCCAACTTTTCCGCCCCTTGGATATGGTTCTAATAGGTCTATTACCTTAATTCCTGTTTCTAGAATTTCTGTTTCTG
>CAMEGD010000013.1 GCA_945916025.1 uncultured Clostridia bacterium | reverse complement strand
ATACTAGGAAACTTCAAATTAAGGGTTTACACAACTACTATAACGTAATGTGCGCTCTAGGAGCATCTTATGCTTTGGATTTAGATATGGATTTAGTCCTAGAAGGAATATATAATTTCATGGGCGTAAAACATAGACTTCAATTTGTAGATGAAATAAATGGTGTAAAATACTATAACGATTCTAAAGGAACAAATTCAGATTCAACTATGAAAGCCTTAGCTTCTTTTTCTGAACCTATAGTAATTATTTTAGGTGGCTATGATAAGAAAGAAGACTTTAGAGAATTATTAGATTATGGAAAAGATAAAATTAAAGGGATTTTAACCTTTGGTAAGACTAGTGACTATATATATAAACTTGCTAAGGAACTAGGATACGAGGAAATATACAAGGTAGCTTCTTTGAAGGAGGCTATGAATAAATCTAGGGAACTTACAGAAAAGGGAGACATTTTATTACTTTCTCCTGCTTGTGCTAGTTGGGACATGTATAAGTCCTTTGAAAAAAGAGGAGAGGAATTTATTTCTCTTGTTGAAAAAATGAAAGAATAACGAGGGGTAGTTTTGATAAATACAAGAAAGACTAAGAAACAAATAGACAGAGGTTTACTAATAACCACAATTATCTTTGCTATAATTGGGTCTATTTTGGTTTTTAGTGCTTCTTGGCCTGAAGGTGTTTTAAAGTTTGAAAATGGATATTACTTTTTCTTTAGACATTTAAGGTCTCTAGCTATAGGCTTAGTTGGAATGTTTCTAGCAAGTAAGATAAATTATAAGATTTATAAAAAATTTATATTTCTTATTATTATTGTATCTGTAGTATTAAACCTTTTATTATTCACTAAATTAGGAGAAGACAGTCTAGGCTCAACTAGGTGGTTAGACTTTCCGCTTCTTCCAAGGTTTATGCCATCAGATGTTTTAAAGATTGGGTCTATTATGTTTATGGCCTATTATTTAGAAGGTATAGGCTCTAGAATTAGAAATGTAAAGGAAATTATTATTAGTGTAATCTTCATCCTTATATTTGTGGGTATAGTCTTTATTAGGGATATGGGTTCGTCTATGGTAATGTTAGCATCCCTTGGTTCTATGCTTATTATAGCTGGAATGAAAGTGGGGACCCTTGCTGTTTTAATATTATTAGCCATAGTTTTTTCTGTTATTGGCCTACAAATACCAGCTTTTAGTTATAGGTTAAAAAGAGTAACTAGCTTTTTGGATCCTTTTGAGTATAAGTCATCTGATGGACTGCAACTTGTCAACTCTCTTTATGCCCTTGCTATGGGCAGTATTACAGGTGTGGGATTAGGTAAAGGCGTTCAGAAGTTTTCCTATATTCCCCATGTGTACAACGATTTTATTTTTGCAGCCTTAGGGGAAGAGTTTGGACTTATAGGAACTTTTAGTGTAGTAGTATTATTTTTTATATTCTTGGTCTTAGGTCTTAGAATAGCTTCTAAAACTAAAAATAAATTTGGAAAATACCTAGCTGCAGGTATAACCACTGCAATTGTGTTTCAAGCCTTTATACATATAATGGTTAATATTGGACTTGCACCAGTTACAGGAATTACTCTTCCATTTATAAGTTATGGAGGAACATCTTTAATAATAACCTTGTATTCAACAGGAATTTTACTGAACATATCAAAGGAAAATGAGAGGTAGTATGAGATATATAATTTCAGGTGGGGGAACAGGAGGACATATATATCCAGCCCTTGCCATTTTAGACCAAATAAAAAAGATTGACACAGATGCAAAGATACTTTATGTTGGGACCCCAGATGGATTGGAAAGGGAACTTGCCATAAAGTCTGGATATGACTATGAAACAGTTAGGGTTATGGGACTACCTAGAAAGCCTAGTTTAAAATCTCTAAAGTCCGCTGCAGTTTTACTTAAGGGACTTGGAGATGCAAATAGAATTTTGAGGAAATTTAAACCTGATGTTGTTATTGGTACTGGAGGATATGTATCTTTTCCAGTAGTTTTTCTTGCTCAAAAAAAGAAAATCAAAACAATGATTCAAGAACAAAATGCTTATCCTGGTAAGGTAAATAGAATTTTAGCAAAAGAGGCAGATAAAGTAGCTATAGCCTTTGAGGATGCTAAAAAAAGACTTGATACAAGTAAAATATTTTTAGCAGGAAATCCTATTCGTCCAGATTTTTTAAATATCAACAGGGAAGAATCTAGAAAAAATCTAGGAATTAATAAAGAAGAAAAAGTAATTGTGTCGTTCGGTGGAAGTGGCGGCCAAGAGTCTATAAATGATGCAGTAATTGAAATGCTAAAGGAAAATAATACCTTCCCATATACCTTATATCATATAACAGGCAGGGTTTATTATAAGGAATTTATGGATAAAATAAAAGCTGAAAAAATACAATTAGCTGATAATATTAACATAATAGAATATAGTCATAAGATGCCTGAATTATTAGGAGGGGCTGATTTAGGAATACTAAGTTCATCAGCTATGTCTTTAGCGGAAATTTCTGCCTTAGCTTTACCAAGTATTTTAATACCAAAGGAATATACAGCAGATAACCACCAAGAGTTTAATGCTAGAGCCTTTGAAAATGCCGGAGCATCTAGTGTAATACTAGAAAAAGACTTAAACTCAAATACATTATACGAAAGTATAAAAAATATACTAGATAACGAATCTTTAATGCTAAAAATGAAGGAATGTGCTAAAATACTTGCAAGACCAAATTCAACAAAGGAAATTGTTGAAAATATATTTGAATTGATAAAGTGATTTATGGCAAGAAAAAGAAAGAAAAAAAATTACAAAATTCTTAAAATCATACCAGTATTAATCTTATTAGCACTACTTGTCTTTGGCTTTATTAGGCTACCTATGTTTAAAATTATTCAGATAAGTATAGTGGGTCTCGATAGGATTGAGGAAGAAGAAGTTGTAAAAGTCTCAAATCTAAAAAGTGGAGACAACTTCTTTTTTATAGATAAAAAAGAAATTAAAAACAATATACAAAAACTACCCTTAGTTGAGGATGTAATAATAAGAAGAGACTTTCCTAACTCAATTAATATTGAAATTAAAGAGAGAAAGGCAGCTGCTAGTGTTCAGTTTTCTAACAAATATATCCTTGTGGATAAATTTGGATATATTTTAGGAGAAAATGAAAACCTTCTTACTACCTTAACTCAAATTAACGGTATACTAAACAAGGAAAAGCTCATTGTGGGGACACAAATCCAAAACTATTTACCAGAAAATACTAGGGAATTCTTTTCTATTGTTTTAAATGGAGAAAATATTTTTAGGTATAAATCCATAAATACTAGAGATGATAAGGTAGATTTGGTCTTAAAGGATGAAACTAAGGTTGCCTTTGGATCTTATGATAATTCAGAATACAAGTTTAAGGTTATAGACCAAATGCTTAGCTCAGTTGAGAAGGATTCTTCCAGAAAGGCTAATATGATATTAATGGAAGAAGGTCCAAACCCTATACTAGTATATGAATAAAGGGTCTTTGAAAGGTAATTATTTAAAAATTTGTTGACTAATTAAGATATAAATAATACAATTAAAAAAGGATTATCTTAATATTATAAAAATCTAAAATGATAATGGAGATATTAAAAGGAGGAAGAAATGTTGGAATTTGAAGTTGACAACGATGGATTTGCAAAAATTAAAGTTATAGGAGTTGGCGGTGGCGGAAATAACGCCGTTAACAGAATGATTGAAAGTGGTGTTAAAGGTGTAGAATTCATTGCTGCAAATACCGATAAACAAGCATTAAAAGCCTCTTTAGCTAGCACTAAACTCCAACTTGGAGAAAAGATTACAAAGGGCTTAGGTGCAGGTGGTAACCCTTCAGTAGGTAGTGAATCTGCCCAAGAAAGTAGAGATGAAATTAAATCTGCTTTAGAAGGATCTGACATGGTATTTATAGCTTCAGGAATGGGTGGAGGTACTGGTACAGGTGCTGCTCCAGTTGTTGCTGACATTGCAAAAGAATTAGGAATTCTTACAGTTGGTGTTGTAACAAAACCATTCTCATTTGAAGGAAGTAGAAGACAAAAACAAGCTGAAGCTGGAGTTGACGAATTATTATCTAAAGTAGATACTCTTGTAACAATTCCAAACGACAGACTTTTACAAATTGCTGATAAGAAAACTAGCGTAAAAGAGTCTTTCGAAATGGCTGATGAAGTTTTACTACAAGGTATAACTGGCATATCAGATTTAATCAGTATCCCAAGTTTAATTAACCTAGACTTTGCTGACGTTAAGTCTATAATGGAAAACAAGGGTATTTCTCACATGGGTATAGGCTATGGAGAAGGAGACGAGAGAGCTCAAGAAGCTGCAAGAGCTGCAGTTAAGAGTCCACTACTTGAAACATCAATTGAAGGTGCTCAATCTGTATTAATTAACATTACAGGTGGAGATGACCTTGGTATCTTTGAAATAAATGAAGCAGCTGAACTTATTAGAGGAGCTGTATCTGAAGATGCGAATATTATCTTTGGTGCTGGTATTGATAAGTCAATGGGAGACAAGATAAAAATTACAGTAATAGCTACTGGTTTTGAAGGAACAACTAATAGAGCAAATGCTAAAAAAGCAGAAAAAATTGATTCTGAAAACAAAGAGGGAGAAAACAAAAAACCTTTAAAAGAAGAAGACAATGATCCTACAGTTCTTCATATTCCAGAATGGCTAAGATAATTTAGTTAATATTTCTAATAATCGCATTATTTGTACATAAAGTATAACTAATGCGATTTTTTATATAATTTAGGAGGAACATATGAAGTGTCCTTTTTGTGGCTATGAGGATTCAAAAGTTGTAGACTCAAGGCCAACAGATGAAAATCAAACAATTAGAAGAAGAAGAGAATGTATAAACTGCAAAAAAAGATTTACAACTTATGAAAAAGTGGAAATGGTACCAGTAGTAATAGTAAAAAAAGATGGAACTAGACAGACTTTTGATAGGGACAAGATTTTGCATGGCATGATTAGAGCCTGTGAAAAAAGGCCAGTACCACTTAAGACTTTAGAAGATTCTGTAGATGATATTGAGAAAAAAATCTACAACCTTTTAGAAAGGGAAGTAAAATCAGAATATATTGGGGAATTAGTAATGGAAGAACTAAAGAAGATAGATGAGATTTCTTACATTAGGTTTGCTTCTGTATACAGGCAGTTTAAAGATATAGATTCTTTCTTTGAAGAGTTAAAAAATATAAAAGGATCCATTAACAATGGATAACCTATTTGACCTTGCCTACAAAAATAAGAAAAATGACATAGCACCTTTAGCTGAAAGGTTAAGACCTAGAAACTTAGAAGAATTCTATGGACAAGACCATATATTAGGAGAAGGTAAACTACTAAATAGGTTGATAGAATCTGATAGATTAACTTCTATGATATTTTATGGACCACCTGGAACTGGGAAGACTACCCTTGCCAATATAATTGCAAATCAAACTGAGAACAACTTTTATAAGATGTCAGCTGTAACTGCAGGAGTTAAGGACATAAAGGAAATTACCAACCTAGCTAGTTCAGACCTAAAAATCTACAATAAGAAAACAATACTTTTTATTGATGAAATTCATAGATTTAATAAGGCCCAACAGGATGTATTGCTTCCTTATGCAGAGGATGGTTCCATTATTTTAATAGGAGCTACTACTGAAAACCCAATTTTCGAAGTCAACAAGGCCCTACTATCTAGAAGTAGGATTATTGAATTTAAGTCAATTAGTAGTGAAGATTTATTTTTACTTGCTAAAAGGGCCATATCAGACAAGAAAAGAGGTTTTGGAGATAAAAATATCCTCATTACAGATAGTGTAATAGATTTTCTTATTAATTACGTAGAAGGGGATGCTAGAAATCTTTTAAACTCTTTAGAACTTGCTATAATAACTACTAAGGCTAGGGAAGATGGACAAATTGAAATTACTAAAGATGATATATTAAATTGTGTCCAAAGAAACAACCTTAGGTATGACAAAGATGGCAATATGCACTATGACATTATATCTGCCTATATTAAATCAATTAGGGCAAGTGAAGTAGACCCTGCCTTATATTATCTTGCTCAAATGCTAGAATCTGGAGAAGACCCAAAGTTTATAGCCAGAAGATTAATTATTTCAGCATCTGAAGACATAGGATTAGCAGACCCAAATGCCTTAAATATTGCAGTCTCTACCTTTCATGCAGTAAACTTTATTGGAATGCCAGAAGCTAGGATACCTTTAGCTGAAGCTACAATTTATCTTGCATCAACTTTAAAAAGTAACTCTGCTTATTTAGCTATTAATAAAGCCATGGACTTTGTACGAAACAACAAGACCTTAGAAGTACCTGAAAACTTAAAAAACATTCATGTTGGGGATGTGGATGAAAAGGATATGTATAAGTACAGTCACGATTATGAAGATGGTATTGTTAAGCAAAACTACCTTGAAGGTGGAAGAAATATGTCATTTTTTAGTCCAAATTCCAATGGATTTGAAAAAAATATTCGGGACAGATTATCTTTTATTAAGTCAAAAAAAGAAGCTACTAATAAGTGAAACATAAGTAAACATAAATATTTGACATTGAAAAAGTCATATGTTAAACTATATTACTGAGTAATCAAGTAAATAAGAGGTGATAATAAATGAAAAAAGATATACATCCAAAATACCAAGAAGCTACAGTAACTTGTGCTTGTGGAAATACTTTTACAACAGGTTCTACTAAACCGGAATTAAGAGTTGAGGTTTGTTCTGAATGCCATCCTTTCTATACAGGTAAACAAAAAACTGCTGAAGCTGGTGGTAGAGTAGAAAGATTTAATAAAAAGTATAAGAGAGACTAATAGAATTAAGGTTGGTTTAATTACTAGCCTTATTTTTATTGTGTAAATAATAACATTAGGAGAAAACTTGAGGATTAAAGAAGCACTAGAATACGGAAGAGAAAAACTTAATAAAAACCAGTATATTGATCCCCTTGGAGAAAGTAGATTTATCTTAGGAAGGTTATTAAAGAAGGATATTCTTTATATTCATTTAAATATAGACCAAGAATTAGCAGAAGACATTCAAAATGAGTATATGGAAATAATTACTAAAAGAAGTAACAATATTCCTTTACAGTATATTTTTTCAGAAAGTAACTTTTATAATAGGGACTTTTATGTAGATGAAAGAGTTCTTATACCAAGATGGGATACAGAGGTGCTTGTTGAAGAAGTAATCAGACTTTCTAAAGATTTTTCAAGTCCAAAAATTTTAGAAATTGGGGTAGGTTCAGGTGCAGTGTCAATTACTATTGGAAAAGAAATAATAGATTCTAAGGTAGTAGGTCTAGATATTTCTGATGGAGCCTTAGAAGTTGCTAATACTAATCTCAACAAATTTAAAGTTACTAATGTTAGTTTTTTAAAGTCAAACCTATTTGAAAATATTAAGGACAAGTATGATATAATGATTTCTAATCCACCTTATATAAAATCTAAAGATATGGGAACTTTACAGGAAGAAGTAAAGAAAGAACCGACTTTGGCATTAGATGGTGGAGATGATGGACTAGACTTTTATAGGAGGATTACTTGCGAGAGCCCATATTACTTAAAAGAATCTGGCCTGTTAGTTTTTGAAATTGGCCATGACCAATATAGTGATATTAAGAGAATTTTTCAAGAAAATAACTTTGTAAATATTGGATACAAAAAAGATTTACAAGGTTTTATTAGAGTAGTATGGGGAACCAAGGGGGATTAAGATGTACGAAAATTTAGAAGTTTTTGATAAAAGATATGTAGAACTTGAAAAAAGCATGATGGACCCAGAGGTCTTAGCAGATTCAAAAAACTTTCAAAAAATTGCTAAGGAACATGCAGAAATTCAAGATATAGTTTTAAAGTATAGACAATACAAGGACACCAAAGAAGAACTAAGCACAACAAAGCTAATGTTTGACGAAAAACTAGACTCAGAAATGAGAGAAATGGTTAATGAAGAAATAAGGGGCCTTGAAAAAAGTATTGAAGAAATAGAAAACGAAATAAAAATACTACTTGTACCAAAGGATGAAAATGACGACAAAAATGTTATCATAGAAATTCGTGGGGGTGCAGGTGGAGATGAAGCTGCCCTATTTGCTGGAGTTTTATTTAGAATGTATACAATGTATGCAGAGAGCAAAAGATGGAAAGTTGATGTAATGAACACCAACGAAATTGGAATAGGTGGATATAAGGAAGTTATATTTATGATTTCTGGTAAAGGAGCCTTTTCTAGACTAAAATATGAATCAGGGGTTCATAGAGTTCAAAGGGTACCAGAAACAGAAAGTTCAGGCAGAATTCATACCTCTACCGTTACAGTAGCTGTACTACCTGAAGCTGAAGAGGTTGAAGTTGAAATCAACCCACAAGACGTTAGGGTAGATGTTTTTAGGTCAAGTGGTAATGGTGGCCAATCAGTTAATACAACTGACTCAGCTGTAAGACTAACCCATATTCCAACTGGAATAGTAATATCATGCCAAGATGAAAAGTCACAGCTTAAAAACAAAGATAAGGCAATGAAAATCCTTAAGGCAAAACTTTATGAAAAGATGCAAGAGGAGATGAACAAGGAGCTTTCAGATGAAAAAAGGTCTCAAGTGGGAACTGGGGACAGGTCTGAAAGAATAAGAACTTATAATTATCCTCAAGGTAGAATTACAGATCATAGAATTAATAAGACTATATACAAGATGGAAGCCTTCTTAGATGGGGATATAGATGAAATGATAGATGGCTTAATTTCCTATGACCAAACTAAGAGGATGGAACTTATTGGATAAGAAGTAATACTAGGAAAATAGATTTATTCTAATTATTGACTTTATCAAAAAATCATAATATAATATACCTGTAATTAAAGTATAGTAATTGAATTATATAGGAGGTAATTTACTATGGTAAAAGCAATGACTCAAGACAATTTAAGATCAGCATTTGGTGGAGAAAGTCAAGCTCATATGAGATATAGAATCTGGGCTGTAACAGCTGATAAAGAAGGATTCCCAAATGTAGCAAGATTATTCAATGCTACTTCTGACGCAGAACAAGTACATGCAACTTTACACTTTAAAGCACTAAGAGATGTTGAAGGTGACTTTGCAGTAACTTCTATGGCAGGATTTGGCCTATCTGAAACTTCTAATAACCTTCAAGGTGCTATTAATGGAGAAGTTTTCGAATCTACTGAAATGTACCCAGCTTATATAGCAGTTGCTGAAATGCAAGGTGAAACTGAAGCAATTAAAGCTTACAAATTTGCAATTGAAGCTGAAAAAATTCACGCTGAAAGATTCCAACAAGCTAAAGACGCTGTTGATGCAGGTAAAGACTTAGAAGTAAATGGTGGAGTATACTTATGTCCAATATGTGGATACATTGGATTAAATCCAGATGAAGAAAGCTGTCCACTTTGCGGCGCTAAAAGATCAGTTTTTATCGAATATTAATTTTAAACATATAAAAGGTTGGCTAAGTCCAGCCTTTTTTTCTTGGAGAAAAATATGTGATATACATATTTCATTGAAATATGTATATCACATATTTTTCTCCAAGAAAAATATGTGATATACATATTTCATTGAAATTATCTAATAGGACTAGGCTTTTGTTTATGTTATAATAAAGAGTAATAAATAGATTTATATAAGAAAATACTTGGAGGTAATAAAATTAATGAGAACTCCTGTAATGGATGCTTTAAATGAACTTGTAGAAGAAGATAGCGTATCTTTTCACTTCCCAGGACATAAGGGAAGAAAAACAAATATAGATTGGGAAAGACTAATGCCAATGATAGACACTACGGAAACAATAGGAATGGATAACCTATTGGAACCAACGGGAATTATAAAAGAGTCCCAAGTAGAAGCAAGTAAGGTCTACAATAGTAAATATACTATTTATGGTGTAAATGGTTCCACAGGTAGTAATTATATTGCTCTATCTGCAATAACAAACAAGGGAGACAAGATTTTAGTTCAAAGAAATTGTCATAAATCTGTTTATAATTCTATGATCCTAAATGATTTAGAACCTGTATACATTTACCCTAACTACAATAGTTTTTATGAGTCCACAACTGGAGTTGATCCTGAAAATGTCAGGAAGGCCTTAGAAGAACATTCTGACATTAAGGCTGTAATTTTAACTAGCCCTAATTATTATGGTATATGCTCTGATATAAAGACAATTGCACAAATTGTTCATGAAAAAAATATTATCCTAGTAGTTGATGAAGCTCATGGACCTCATCTTCCTTTTTCTGACCAGTATCCTGAATCAGCAATTGTATCAGGAGCTGATATTGTTATCCATTCTACCCACAAGACTCTTCCAAGTCTTACACAGACATCCTTAATACATGTTTGTTCTGATAGGGTTGATATTAACAAATTGAGGGACAGGTACCAACTTTATACTACTACTAGCCCATCATATCTTTTCACCTTATCTAATGAGATGAGTGTAGCCTTTATGAATGAAGAAGGTAGAAAAAGACTTGATGATAATTATGACTACCTATTAGATGTTAGAAAAAGACTTGAAGATATAGATGGAGTAACTGTTTTAGAAAAAGATGAGCGAGACGAAACTATATTTGATTTAGATAAATCTAGAATTCTAATAGACATGAGGGGATACAAGGGAGCGGAACTAAAATCAATCCTTTACAAGGACTTTAATATAAGAATGGAAATGAATGACTATTATAGTGCCCTAGCCATGTCAACTGTTATGAATACCAAAGAAGATTTCGAAGCCCTAATCTCTGCTATGGAATCTATATCTAGCAGAGAAGTTAGAAAACCAATTAGAGATTTAACTATAGACATGCCTAGACCTAAGGTTGTAATGAGACCTTCTGAGGCATATTTTGGAAAGAAAAAATTAGTAGACTTAAAGGATTCGATAGGAAGAATAGTGGCAACACCTATAATTCCTTATCCACCTGGAGTACCACTATTGGCTACAGGGGAAGAAGTAACAAAGGAAGTCTACGAGTTCATGCTATTTTTATTAGAAAATGACATTAACCTAGTTAATTTAAGTGAAGAAAAGAAAAAGATTGTGGTGGTTGAATAGTGAAGGGTTATTTTTTAGCCTTAGAAGGACCAGACGGGTCTGGCAAGTCTACTATTGCTAATTTAATAATTGAAAATTTACAAGATCTTGGATATAAGTGTATCCTAACTAGAGAACCTGGTGGTACTAAAATTGGGGAAGACATTAGGGCAATACTTTTATCCAATGAAAATAAAAATATGTCAGACAGGGCAGAGGCATTATTGTATGCTGCATCAAGAGCCCAACATGTTGAAGAAAAAATTAAACCTAAAAAAGAAGAAGGATACATTGTAATTTGTGATAGATACATCTATTCATCTTTGGCTTATCAGGGTTACTCAAGAAATCTTGGTATTGATGAAGTTATGGAGATAAATAGGTTTGCCGTAAATGGATGTTATCCTGACAGAGTATTATTTTTTGATATTGACCCAGAAAAGGCCTTGGAAAGAAAGTTTGTAGGTAGACAAGGAGACAGGATAGAAGTCGAAGGGGTAGACTTTCATTTGAAGGTATTTGAAGGATATAAAGAAGCTATTAAATCATATCCTGACAAGGTGAGTATTATAGATGCAAATTTAACCATAGAGGAAATTTTTTCCCGATGTATAGAAATTATTAAGGAGGATATTTATGAAATTGATAATAGCTATAGTTCAAGATGAAGACTCTCAAATCCTTATTGAAGAACTTACTAGCAAAGATTTTAGAGTTACAAACTTAGCTTCAACAGGAGGATTTTTAAAAAGTGGAAACACTACACTTTTATTAGGAGTAGATGAAGATATGGTTGATTCTTGTATAAAGATTATTGAGAAAAATTCTAGAAAAAGAGAAGTTACTTCTACTTTAATGAACTTATCTCTACAAGGAGAGGGATATATGCCATATCCACTTGAAGTTACAGTTGGTGGAGCAAATATCTTTGTTTTAGATGTAGATGAATACATTAGTTACTAGGTGATATTATGAAACTTGTAGTTGCAGTAGTTCAAGATAAATTTGCAAATAAGCTAGTAAGAAATTTTTTGAAGGAAGACATTAGAATTACTAAATTATCTTCCACTGGTGGATTTCTTAAAAAGGGAAACTCTACTTTTATAATTGGAGTTGTGGATAAGGACCTAGATAGAACAAAAGATATTATTAAATCATCTGTTGAATCTGAAGTCCTTGAAGATTCTTCTAATAGTGAAAACATAAATGTAAAGGGAGCCCATGTATTTATATTAAATACAAAGGCTAATATTAGTGTATAATGGATTTTGAAAAAATAATTGGTCATGAAGATATTATAGACAATTTAAGATATATGATAACAAACAACAAGGTGGCCAATGGAATTTTATTTGAAGGTACTGGTGGAATAGGAAAGAAATTTACTGCTAGGACCTTCGCTAAGTCTCTTTTATGTCAAGGAGAAGACAGTCCTTGTAATGAATGTAGTAGCTGTTTACAGTTTGAAAGTTCCACAAATCCAGATTTTTTAATGGTTCAAGAAACAAAATCATCCATTAAAAAGGAAGAAATTTTAGATATTATAGAATTTTTATCGATTAAACCCTTTAATTCAAAATACAAAGTAGTTATAGTTGAAGATTTTCACAAGGCTACTCCTGAAGCTCAAAACTCTTTATTAAAGACTTTAGAAGAGGGGCCCGAATATGGAGTTATTATATTGTTGTCTGAAAACAACAGAAACATTTTGGAAACAGTCCTTTCTAGGGCAAAGAAATATTCATTTTCACCTATATCCATATATAAGATTGTTGAATATTTAATGAGAAACTTTAATATTGACGAAAAAGAAGCATATTTCTATGCTAATTATTCTAGGGGATCTATTGGGAGAGCTATAAAATTTATTGAGGATGAAGATTTTAGGACCTTTAGAAGAGAATATATAGGGATTTTTGACATGGCCTTAAAGGGTCGTAGCGATTATGTAATGGAAAACCTTAAGGTGTTTAAAAATAAAGATAGACTTGATGAGATACTGGACTTATACTTAATCTGGATAAGAGATTTATTACTTTTTAAAAAATTAGGCAAGGGAAACTACCTATATAATATAGATTATGTAGATAAGTTATATTCACAAACCCATTTAAGGACAGAAAACTTAGAACGAATAAAAAATTTATTAATAGATTTGAAATCAAATTTAAAATACAATATAAACAAGGACTTGGCCTTAGATTTGTTTTTTATAAATATATTGGAGGAATGTAAGTGGCAAAAGCAATAGGAGTAAGGTTTAAAAATGCAGGAAAAGTATATTATTTTTCCCCTAATGACTTAGAAATATCCTGTGGTACAGATGTCATAGTCGAGACCTCAAGAGGGATTGAGTATGGCACATGTGTTACAAGTATATTAAACCTTGAAGAAGAAGAAATAGTATCCCCTTTAAAGGACATACTAAAAATTGCAAGTGAAGAAGATAAGATAAATCACGAACAAAACCTTATTAAAGCTGAAGAAGCTATGGAAATTTGCAAAGAAAAAGTTAGAGAACATGAAATAGATATGAAGGTGTCAAAGGCAGAATACACCTTTGATAATAATAAACTTATTTTTTATTTTACCTCTGATGACAGGGTAGACTTTAGAGATTTTGTAAAAGATCTTGCAGCAATATTTAGGACTAGAATTGAACTTAGACAAGTTGGAGTAAGAGATGAGGCTAAGATGATAGGAACCATGGGTTATTGTGGTAGAGAGTCCTGCTGTTCAACATTTTTAAGTGAATTTAACCCTGTAATGATAAAAATGGCAAAAGATCAAAGTTTCTCCTTAAATCCATCTAAGATTTCAGGTATTTGTGGTAGACTAATGTGTTGCCTTGCTTACGAACAAGAAGGTTATGAACATTCTTTAGCAAAACTACCAAAACCTGGAGCTATAGTAGATACTGAAATGGGCAGAGGAGTTGTAAGTCAAATTATCCCATTAAAAGAAATGGTAAAGGTAAAATTTGAAAAAGAAGACGAAATTACTGAAGAGTATATACCAGTTGATAAAATAAAAAGGGTAAGAAAAGATTCACGGGTTTATGAAGATTAAGTAAAAAAATAATTATAGATATTGAATTTTACTTTAATCTGTATTATAATTCATTTAACAATTAATTATAGGAGGAAGAATAATGGCTTATTTTATTCATGATAATTGTACAGCGTGTGGAGACTGCAAACCAGAATGTCCAACAGAATGTATTTCTGAAGGCGACATCTATGTAATTGATCAAGATGAATGTATCGATTGCGGAATGTGTGCTGATGTTTGCCCAGTAGGAGCTCCTCAACCTGAATAATTAAAATTACTTAGAACCAGCTTTTCACTAAGCTGGTTTTTTATTATCAAAGAATTAAGTCCTCTGATAATCTACTCAATATTTCATTAGACTTATTAGTTAAGAACAATGGAATTTTACTTAAAAAGGGTGGGGTTCTTTTTTTATCTAGATATGATAAAATAGTTGTAAAGAAGGGGATTAACCCTTTTAGGAGGTAAACAAATTTTATACTTATGCCCAACCCCAATAGGGAATCTAGAAGATATTACTATAAGAACAATTAATACACTTAAAAGTGTTGATTATATACTATGTGAAGATACTAGAGTTAGTAGGATATTACTTGATCACTATGATATTAAACAACAAACCTTTTCATATCATAAATTCAACTATGCAAAAATGATTCCGAAAATAGTTGAAGATTTAAAAGAAGGACTAGAAATTGGTCTGATAACAGATGCTGGTATGCCTGGCATTTCAGACACAGGTTCAGAACTTGCAAAGGAACTTATTAATGAGGGTTTAGAATTTTCTGTCTTACCTGGACCAAGTGCATCACTTGTAGGTCTTGTATTATCTGGTTTAGATACTGAAGAATTTATTTTTAAGGGGTTTTTGTCAGAAAAAGCTTCAAAAAGACAGGCTGAGATTAATAATCTTAAAGACTATAGGGAAACTATTATTCTCTACGAAGCACCCCATAGAATAAAAAAATTAATAGTTGATTTAGAAAGTATACTTGGAGATAGGAAAGTATCTATTTCTAGGGAACTTACCAAGTACTACGAAGAAACTATTAGAAGTAGTTTAAGTAATCTTGTAAAAGACTTAGATGGTATTAAGGAAAAGGGTGAATTTGTAATAGTTATTGAAGGTAAAAAAGAAGAAGATATAGACATAGATATTAGTATTTTACTTAAAGATTTATTAGACCAAGGTTTTAGTAAGAAAGATGCAGTTAAAAAAATCGTTAAAGAATATAATTTAAAGAAAAATGAAGTTTATGAAAAAAGTTTGGAGCTCTAATGGACTTAATTAACAAGGAAATAATTGAAAGTATGAAGGTTCTCAACGAGAACTTAAAAAACAAATTATCTTATTTAGACAATCTAAACAAAAAAGAAATTAGAAAAAAACTCTCTGATAATGGAGATTTTGCGACAATAAATAAACTTTCGAAGGACCAACTATCAAAATACAAAAATACAGCTTGTGTCGATGGCTCAGTAAATAGGTATGGAGAATCCTATCCCCACTATATAGATTTATTCCAAGGCTTAGGAAAGATAAGTGGCGACAAGGTGTCTAATGAATACAAGGTCTTTATAAATTCGCCTATTATTTCTAATCTTGAGACTGATGAAGACTTAAAGAAAAAATATTTAGCAAAAATAGAGGTAGAAGTTGCCCTTAGTATTTTAGACAATTACGACATAAAGCTTTTGTTAATGGATGGAAACCTTATTAGATACAACATTGAAGCACCTGAGTCTTTTAATTTGTTAAAAGAAAAGGCATTAAAGAAGAATACTTATTTGGCTGGATTTATTAAAGAATCTAAGTCAAATAACTTATCAAATTTATTTTTTGAAGAGATAGATTTTCAAGTTTATGACAAGGATTTACTATATGGAGTCTTTGATATAGGAGAAGGCTATGTCTTATCAGAAAACCTAAACAAAAAAGTTTCCCAAGGTTTTGCTTCTATGTTTTTAAGAACTTCCAACTATCCAGGGATTTCAGGTCTTGAAGTAATATATGAGCAAAGGGATAGGTTAGTAGAAATAGCAAGTCTCCTTTATTCCCTTACATCAAAAATGTCAAGAGGGGTGCCTATGATAATAGATATGGTAGATAAAGAGGCAAAACTTGATGATAAATTAGTAGAGGAACTTATAAAATCATATATTGATAAAGATATAGTAGAGAGATTTTTTAGAAGCGAAAGAAGTATGAGAAAATATTGAGGTGAGTTTTATTAAAGTTTTAGGTTTAACCTCTTCTTCTGAGTTTTATATTGGCTCAAAAGACAGGACTTTTAGGATAAATGAATATTTAATAGTAGAAGACAAAAATCAAGGGGACTTAGTTTTTGAAGTGATGGAAGCTAATACCTATAATAGATATATTCCTCTAAACATAGGAGGAGACTTTATAGACTCTGAAGTTCTAAGCTCCTTAGAAGCAATTGGATACATTGTAGATGATGAGACAGTCTATATTGGCAACTGCAGGTGAATGAAAGAAGCGAATTATCCAGTCGAAACTGGCTCAAGGGTAAGAGAACCAGAATTTGATGAGATAAAGAAGTTTTTACTTAATGGAAACCTAGATGACTCTCTATTAATAGGGGGAGTAAAAAATACTGACAAGGTTTTTAAGGATATGGATAATAACTTAAAGGGTCTATATCATGTTTTAGATGAAGAATTATCAAGTCAAAGGGATGTGCCATTTTTATTTAATATAAACGAAATGAACCAATACCCACATATTGGAGTATTTGGAGGTTCAGGGTCTGGTAAAAGTTACGGTCTTAGAGTTTTTGTAGAAGAACTTATGAAAAAGGAAATTCCTACTATAATATTTGATCCCCACTATGAAATGGAATTTGAAAAGAACTTTGACAACCCTAGTAGTAAAACTGGTTATAAGGAAAAGTATAGGTCTTTTAGGATTGGTAGAGATATTGGAATTAACTTTAAAGATATTAGATCAGGGGATTTAAAAAAGCTTTTATCTTCAACTTCAGACTTAACTGAGGCCATGGAATCCACCGTTGATGTTTTATTTAGTGAGTTTGGATATGGAAAGAAATCTGTAGATGTTAGGACTTTTGAATTGTTTATAGAAGACCTGATTGAAGTAAAAAATTTAGGTACTAGAGAAAAAATCTTTAACTATATGATGGACTCAGAAGGTGAAGAAAAACTAAAGTATTCTAGACTTTTGGATTATTATGACAAATATGATAAGCAAACTAATGACAAAACCCTTAGGGGGCTTGCTTGGAGAATAAGGTCCTTAATAAATGATGGGATTTTTTCTAATGATTCAAAACCAGTAGAAGAAACTTTATTTTCCAACAAGACAGCAGTAATTCAAGGATCAACTAAACTTTTACAAGTATATGGTTCATATTTAATGAATAAGTTATACAATGCTAGAAGAAATTACAAGGACAATGGCATGGCTTATTTTCCACCCTTTATAATAATTACAGATGAAGCACATGAGTTTGCCCCTAAGGGTATATCAAAGCCATCAAAACAAATTATAAAAGAGATTGCCCAAGAGGGAAGAAAGTATGGGGCCTTTTTAGTTCTAGCAACTCAAAGACCTACATTACTAGATGAAACTGTTACTGCCCAACTTAATTCTAAATTTATTTTTAGGACAGTTAGAGGGACAGATATCCAGACAATTAGGGAAGAAACTGACATTTCTTCTGAAGAAGCAAAGAGACTTCCATACTTAAAGACTGGAGATTTTTTTGCATCTATAGCTTCTATGGGGAGGACTGTATTTTCTAGGATTAGGTTTGCTGAAACATTGAAACCAGATATGGAAAATCCCTTTGATGAACTAAGAACAAACTCTAAAAAAAGTGATGAGAAGTTTTTTAAATTAATAAAAAATGAATTTCCAATTAGTGACTCAGAAGTACTTTCCATAATAAAATTATTGGAAAAAGAAGGAGAAAAGTATTCTCCAAAACAAATTAAAGACAAACTTGACAAGTTAGTACAAGACAACATAATCGAAAAAAAAGAAGGTCTATTTGGCAATGAATATACCTTGAAAGAACAAGGAGAAATAAATGAATTTTAATTTCAACTATGACAGAGACATTTCCTTTGATGCATATTTATTTCATGAAGGCAAAAACTTTAGGTCCTATAATTTTTTAGGGGCACATAAACATTCAGATAATTCTGTTTCATTTTCTGTATGGGCACCTAGGGCTAAGGAAATTTTCCTAGTTGGTGAATTTAATGATTGGGATGACTGGAATTTACCATTAAGAAGATTTCAAGACACAGGAATATGGCAAATAGTAGTAGAAGGTATACAAAACTATCAAGAATATAAGTATAGAATAGTTACTGAAAGTGGAGAAGTAAGATACAAATCTGATCCCTTTGCTTTCCATGCCCAAGAAAGACCACAAACTGCTTCTAAATATTTTGATTTAGATGGTTACAAGTGGAAGGACAAAAAGTGGCAAGATAATAAGTTAGATATAAATACCTACAAAATGCCTTTAAATATTTATGAGGTAAATCTTATGTCTTGGAGAAAACACTATGATGGCAACCAATACTCTTATAAAGACCTTGCAAAAGATTTAGTTTCTTATGTAAAGAAGATGAACTATACTCATATAGAATTTATGCCAATAATGGAATATCCATTTGATGGATCTTGGGGCTATCAAGTTTCAGGTTTTTATGCTCCAACTTCAAGATTTGGAGATCCCCATGACTTTATGCATCTTATAGATGAGTGTCACAGAAATAATATTGGGGTTATTATGGATTGGGTACCAGTTCACTTTGCAGTAGATCCCCATGGTCTTGAAAGGTTTGATGGAACCTATCTATATGAATCACTAAACGAGATTAAAGCTAAAAACGCCGCTTGGGGAACTTATAACTTTGACTATTCAAAAAATGAAGTAAAATCATTTTTAATTAGTAATGCTCTTTATTGGCATGATTATTATCATATAGATGGACTGAGAGTTGATGCTGTAGCTTATATCTTATACTTAGGTTTTGGCTACGATTTTGGCGATTTAAAGACTAATTATGAGTCAGTAGACTTTCTAAGAGAATTAAATACAGTAATTTTTAAGAATTATCCTAAAACACTGATGATAGCTGAAGAATCTACTTCTTGGCCAAATGTTACTAAACCTATAGAACATGGTGGTTTAGGCTTTAATTATAAGTGGAATATGGGCTGGATGCATGATATTTTAGAATACTTTGAAGATGACCCATTTAACAGAAAATATAAACATGACAAATTAAGATTTTCATTTACCTATAATCATTCAGAAAATTATATACTTCCTTTAAGTCATGATGAGGTTGTACATGGAAAGAAATCCATATTAGATAAGATGCCAGGTAACTATTATGATAAGTTTGCTTCTTTAAGATTATTACTTATGTACATGTTTGCCCATCCTGGTAAAAAACTAAATTTCATGGGATACGAGATTGGCCAATTTATTGAATGGAATGAGTACAAGGAGTTGGACTGGTTCTTGTTAGAATATGACAAACATATGGAACTTCACAACTTTGTAAAAGATATAAACAAGATTTACAAAGATAATAAGGAACTATATGAATTAGATCATTTTGATAAGGGACTGGACTGGGTAGAACATGATAATGCTGATGAAAGTATTCTAATCTTTGATAGGGTAGATGAAAATGGAGAAAAAATTACTTGCATTTTTAATTTTACTCCAGTTGAAAGAAGAGACTATCCTGTGGGTGTAGACTATGAAGGTAAATATAAAACCCTATTTAGTAGCGACAAGAAGAAGTACGGTGGAAGCACAGATAGGGTTAAGGTATATAGGACAAAAGACGAAAAGTTTCATGGAAGGGAATATGGACTTAGGGTAGATATTCCTGCCCTTAGTGGGATTTATTTAAAACACATATAAGGAGGGAATCAAATGTCAAAAGTAAAAATGGTGGCTTTATTATTAGCAGGTGGTCAGGGTAGTAGATTAAAGCTGCTTACTAAAAAAATAGCTAAACCTGCTGTACCCTTTGGAGGTAAATACAGGATTATTGATTTTGCCTTAAGTAATGCCACTAATTCTGGTATTTCAGATATTGCAATATTAACCCAATACAAGCCTTTTGAATTAAACACTCATTTGGGCATAGGTGCCCCTTGGGACTTTAATAAAAATGCTGGTGGATTAAGGATTTTATCTCCTTATGCTTCTGAATCAGGCGGTAGATGGTTTACAGGAACAGCAAATGCTATTTATGAAAACATAGATTTTATAGATCTATTGGACCCTGAGTACGTTCTTATACTTTCTGGAGATCATATTTATAAAATGAACTACAAAAAGCTCCTTAAGTATCATGAAGAAAAGAAAGCAGATTGTACTATAGCTGCAATAGAAGTACCTTGGGATGAAGCATCTAGGTTTGGTATTTTAAATACTAGGGAAAATAACCAAATTTATGAATTTGATGAAAAACCAGAAGAACCTAAAAATAACAAGGCTTCTATGGGCATTTATATTTTCAACTGGAAAATGCTAAAACAATACCTTATTGCAGATGAAGAAGACCCAGAGTCAGATAACGACTTTGGAAAAAATATAGTTCCTCAGATGCTTAATGATGGCAAGAAATTATTTGCCTTCGACTTTGCAGGTTATTGGAAGGATGTTGGAACTGTAAAATCATACTGGGAGTCTAACTTAGACCTAATAGATGAAGACAATTCTCTAGATATATTTGACAGATCTTGGAGAGTCTATACTAATAATTTAGACCTTCCACCACAGTTTATTGATGATAGTGCAGAAATAGACAAAGCCTTAATTAATGAAGGTTGTTTTATATCTGGTAAAATCAAAAATAGCGTTTTATTCTCTAATGTTACAGTAGAAGAAGGTGCAATAGTTGAAAATTCAGTTTTACTTTCTAACTGTACAATAAAAGAAAATGCGAAAATATATAATTCCATAATTATGGAAGATGTAGTGATTTCTTCTGATAGAGAAATTGGAAGTCTAGATAATAACCAAGTTCACTTAGTCTCACAAGATGAAGAGATAGTAGAATAGGAGTAAATATATGGATAATTGTTTTGGAATAATAAATCAAAGAAATATTGAATCAAACTTTGGTAGACTATGTAAAAATAGGCCAGTATATATGTTACCTTTTGCAAGTAGGTATAGGATTATTGATGTTGCCATATCAAATATGGTAAATAATGGCATAAAAACCATAGCAGTTTATACTGGAGAAAAAATCAGATCAACTATGGACCATCTTTCCGATGGTAAATCATGGAGCTTAAATTCCAGATTTCAAGGTCTGTTTTTATATCCACCTGTAAAACAAGATTCTTCAATAGAGAAATTAGGTGATATCTCTGACCTTTATTCTACAATAGGTTTTATAGAAAGTCTTAGAGAAGAAAATGTATTCATTATGGAACCTAGCTCTATTTATATGGTAAATTTAGATGAAGCCTATGAAGAGTTTGTAAAAACGGATTCAGATATTACTCTAATGTATATAAAGGTAAAGGATGAAGACGGAGATTATATAAATACAGATAAACTTCATTTAGATGAAGACAAATTTGTTGATAATATTGGAATTAATCTAGGAACAGAACTAGAGTTTAATATGTTTATTAATTCGATTTTAATAAAGAAAGAAGTTTTGTTAAAATTAATAAGAGAAACTGTAGAAAAGGGAAATGCAAACTCAGTTAAGGATGCAATTATTAAAAACAAAAACCTTCTAAAAATAAATTCTTATGAATTAGATGGTCTAGTTCAAATTGTAAAAGATACTAGTTCATATTTTAAGGCGAATTTAGACCTTTTAGAAAAGGATTGTTACAGAGAACTATTCTATAAA